>JBQCHA010000319.1:0-7734 GCA_051955175.1 Sphingomonas sp. | reverse complement strand
GCCATGGCTGTCCTTTCGCGCGGTCAACGGTCCTCGCGCCGCTTCGGGTGCACAGTGCAACATAATTTAACGCGCTCCCCCGAAGCATGTGCATTACCGTGAGCTGAAACGCACGGGACGTGGACCAGACGATGAACGACGGACACGCCGATCTGCGGGTCACGCAGCTGATCGACGAGAACGAGCAGTTGCGCACCGCGCTGGAATCGGTCCTCGAGGAGAATACGCGGCTGGCGACGGAGCACGATCGTCTACAGCGGCGTACGAAGCTGCTCTCCGAGGAATTGCACGTTGCGCGCGCGGCACCGATCGCGCTGGCAAGCCACGAGTTGCTGAACGACACCGACGAACTGCACCATACCGAGGAGGAATTACGCGCCGCCTTCGAAGAGCTGCAGGTGCTGACCGAGGAGCTTGAGGTCGCGAACAGCAGCCTGCAGCACAACAACGAGCAACTCGACGCGCGGATTGAGGAACGCTCCCGCCAGATCGGTGAGATCAGCAGCGCGCTGCGCAATGCCGAGGCTTCGCTGAGCACTGTCGGCGATCTGGTGCCCGACTTGCTGTGGCGCACCGATCCCGACGGCAGCGCCGTCTGGTTCAACCGCCGATGGTTCGACTTCACCGCGGATGCGCCGCACGAGCCGCTCGGCTCCGGCTGGCTGGAGGCGGTGCATCCGGCCGACCGCGGCCCGGCGCGGGCCGCGTGGCAGATGGCGGTGAACGGCAGCGCCAGCTATCACCGCGAAGTGCGCATCCGCAGCGCAGTCGGCGATTTCCGCTGGTTCCTGGTCCGCGCCGAGCCCATCTACGACCAGCAGGACCGGCTGGCGAGCTGGTACGCCGCCGCCACCGACATTCACGTCCACCGCAGCGCGATGGAGGCGCTGCAGCGCAGCGAGCTCCGCTTCCGCACGCTGATCGAGGGCATCCCGCAACTGGTCTGGCGCGCGATCGACGGCGGCAAATGGACCTGGGCCAGCCCGCAGTGGATCGATTATACCGGTCAGGCCGAGGAACAGGCGCGGGTGATGGGCTGGCTTCGGGCGTTCCACCCCGACGACCAGCCGGCGGCAAGGGCAGCCTGGGAGCGCGCGCCCGACCTCGGCTATCTGGAAATCGAAGGCCGCCTGTTCCACGCCAGCGAAGGACGCTACCGCCATTTCAAGACGCGCGCGCTGCCGGTGACCGACGACAGTGGCCGCATCGTCGAATGGCTCGGCACCTGCACCGACGTCGACGATATGCTGCAACTGCAGCAGCAGCAGAGCGTGCTCGTCGCCGAACTGCAGCATCGCACGCGCAACCTGATGGCGGTGGTCCGATCGATCATGGCGCGTACGCTGAAGGAGAGCGGCTCGCTCGACGACTTCACCGCCGCGATCGATCCGCGTCTGAAGGCGCTGGCACGAGTGCAGAGCCTGTTGTCGCGGCGGGAGAGCGCAACGCGGGTCACCTTCGACGCGCTGCTGCGCGACGAATTGTCGGCGCATGTCGACCTCGACGCCAGCGGCGCCGGCGCGCAAGTGACGATGAGCGGACCGCCCGACATAGCGCTGCGATCGGGCCTGGTGCAGACGCTCGCGCTGGCGCTGCACGAGCTCGCGACCAACGCGGTGCGGCACGGCGCGCTCGCCCATCCGCACGGCCGGCTGGCGATCTCCTGGCAGCTGACCGAGCCGGCCGAGGGCGATCACCGGCTGCTGATCGACTGGCGCGAATCCGGCGTGCCCGATGTCGAGGGCGAACGCTGCTCGGGCGACGGCTATGGCCGGGAGCTCATCGAGCGTGCCCTGCCCTATCAGCTCGGCGCCGCGACCAGCTACAAGCGTAAGCGGCGTTTCGGCCCCACCTTGCGGGCGTGACGTGCAGCGCTGCAGTTTCCGCGCCGTGATTGGGCGGGAGGACGCTGGTGCAATGACGATGTCATGTGATGATACTGGCACTAGCGGGGTTCATCGGTTCGAGGTCTTCACCGGCGCGGGCAAGCGGCGTGATTGGCCGCCGGAGGTGAAGGCATCGATCGTTGCCGAGAGCTACTCTGGTCTGGAGACGGTCTGTGCTGTGGCCCGTCGCCACGGCCTGAGCCCGTCGCAGCTGTTTACCTGGCGCCGTGAGCTGCGCAAGCAGTTGGAGGGCCAAGGGCTGACGCTTCCGATAGCGGCGGTGGCGGCACCTGCGTTCGTTCCCGCGGTGATCGAGCCGGCACCGGCGAGCGATCCGGCTCCCACGGCAAGGCGTTCCCGGAAGCGTCGACGTTCCCAAGCTGGCGCGGTCGAGCTGGAGATCGACGGTGTCGCGGTGAAGATCGCACGTGGTGCTGATGCGGGCGTCATTGCTGCCGTAATCGAAGCGCTCAAGGCGACGCGATGATCGGGCCTGGTGCCGGTGCCCGCGTGATGGTGGCGACGCGCCCGGTGGATTTTCGCAAGGGTCCGGACGCCTTGGCGGCGCTGGTAGGAGCCGAGTACGGCGGCGATCCCTATTCGGGCGTGATCTACGTCTTCCGGGCGAAGAGGGCAGACCGGATCAAGCTGGTGTGGTGGGACGGCACGGGCCTGTGCCTGATGGCCAAGAAGCTCGAGCAGGGTGGCTTCAAGTGGCCGGGTATCCAGGACGGCGTGATGCGTCTGACGGCCGCACAACTCGGCGCTCTTCTGGAGGGTCTGGACTGGCGCCGGGTGCATGGCGGACGCCGCCCACAAGCGCCGCAGATTGCCGGTTGACTGGGGATAATCCTGCTGATTCAGTGCTTGCATGCTCATGGAAGCGGACCTTCCCGACGACGTTGCCGCGCTGCGTGCGCTCGTCCTGGAACAGGCGCGCGAGCTCGATACGCTCAAGGTATTCCAGGCCGAAGTCGAACGCCTGAGGGCGATCATCGAGGCCTTCCAGCGCCACCGGTTCGGTCGTCGTTCCGAGCAACTCGATGCCGATCAGCTCCAGCTCGGCCTTGAGGATATGGAGACGGCGCTGGCCCAGGCCGAAGCCGCCAGCGAGACGAAGGCCGGGCCTCGCAGCGATCATCCACGCAAGACCAACCGAGGTTCGCTGCCCGCGCACCTGGAACGGATCGAACAGGTCGTCGATGTCGAGAACAAGGCCTGTCCCTGCTGTGGCGGCGCGCTCCACCCGATCGGCGAGGATGTGTCGGAGCGGCTCGACGTCGTGCCCACGACCTTCCGCGTGCTGGTCACGCGTCGTCCGCGCTACGGCTGTCGTTCGTGCGAGAGCGCGGTCGTCCAGGCTCCGGCACCGGCGCGTATCATCGAAGGCGGCATTCCCACCGAGGCGCTGATCGCGCAGGTGCTGGTCGCCAAGTACGCCGATCACCTTCCATTGTATCGGCAGGCACAGATCTACGCCCGGCAAGGCATCCAGCTTGACCGCTCCACGCTGGCCGACTGGGTCGGCCGGGCGGCCTGGTATCTGCGACCTTTGCGTGATCACATTCTGGAACGGCTTCGACGATCCGAGCGATTGTTCGCCGACGAGACGACGGCACCGGTGCTTGATCCCGGACGCGGGCGAACGAAGACTGGCCAACTCTGGGCCTATGCCCGTGATGACCGGCCCTGGGGCGGCGGTGATCCGCCGATGGTCGCCTATGTCTATGCTGCCGACCGCAAGGGTGAACGGGCGGAGGCGCATCTCGGCGATTTTGCAGGCATCCTGCAGGTCGACGGCTATGGCGGCTACGCCGCGCTCGCCCGACGACGGAGCCAGGTGAGCCTCGCCTTCTGCTGGGCGCACGTGCGCCGCAGGTTCTACGAACTGGCCGACAGCTCGCCGGTCGCAACCGAAGTGCTGCGCAGCATCGCCCTGCTCTACGCCATCGAGGACGAGGTGCGAGGATCACCGGCCGAACTGCGCCGCGCCGCCCGGGCCGAACGCAGCCGCGTCATCATCGAGGACCTGCGCCTGTATCTCGATGCCCGCAATCGCCAGGTCAGTGCCAAGAGCAACCTCGGCGAGGCGATCCGCTACGCACTCACTCGCTGGGACGGCCTGACCGGCTTCCTCGATGACGGCCGCATCGATCTCGACAGCAACACTGTCGAGCGATCGATCCGTCCACTCGCGCTCAACCGCAAGAATGCCCTGTTTGCCGGCTCCGACGAAGGCGGCGACAACTGGGCGGTGATCGCCACGCTCATCGAGAACTGCAAGCTGAGCGGTCTCGACCCGCACGCCTGGTTGACGGAAACGCTCACCAAACTGGCGAACGGTCATCCCGCCATCCGCGCCGGCAATCTCATGCCTTGGTCCGTCGTGGCCTGAGAACACCGCTTACCTACAAGCTGAGCAGCGGCGGCCTGCATTGCACCATCGAAGTGGGTGTTCCCTCCGACGAGCATGGATGAACGCGGCACGACGGCGGCCGCACGGCCCGCGCTTATGCCGCAGGGCCGCCGGCGGCGTAGATGCGGTCGATCACCTCCGCCACCTTGACCAGCGCGCCGGCCGCTTCGTCGAAGCCGGGGCCGCGCGCCAGCCGCTCGGCCCAATCCACTGCCGCGCGGCCGCCCCAGGCGTCGGGGGGTGAGCTCAGCTGCTGCGTCGCGGTGCCGTCATAGCGCTCGGCGACGAAATCGTAGAACGAGCCGTCGACGTTGCGCAGCGCCGCGCCGCCCCTCGTGCCGTAGAACTGCGCCTCGATGATCGCGTCACGTCCCGCGGGCAGACGCCACGAACAGGCGAGCCGCACGCTGCCGCCGCCCGCGGTGCGCAGCTCGGCCGTGGCATAATCCTCGACGCCGGCAGCGGGATCGAGCGGCCGCCCGCCGCTGAACAGACTCGAATGCACCTTCGCCACCTCGGGGAAGTCGAGTGTCCACAGCGCAAGGTCGATCAGGTGGACACCCAGATCGACGACACAGCCGCCGCCCGACTGCGCACGGTCGTAGAACCAGTCCTTGTCCGGCCCATAGGCATTGTGGAAGACGAGATCGACCGCGAAGATGTCGCCAAGCTCGCCGTTGGAGACCAGCGGCGCGATCGCCTGCATCGCGGCGGTCAGGCGGTAGGAGAAGTCGACCGACAGCAGCCGATCGGCCTTGCGGGCGGCCTCGACCACCGCGCGCGCCTCGTCGGCGTTGCGTCCCAGCGGCTTCTGGCAGAACACCGCCGCGCCGCGCTGCAGCGCGCGGATCGATTGTTCGGCATGCAGCGCGCTGGGTGTGGCGATGACCACGCCGTCCAGGCCCATGTCGAGCATCGCGTCGAGCGAATCGACGATCGCTGCGCCGGGGGCCGCTTTGGCCGCCTCGCTGCGGCAGACGTCCGAGGGATCGCAGATCGCCGCCGCTTCGATCGCGCCGCTGGCGATCATCGCCTCCATGCGATGCCGGCCGATCCAGCCGGTGCCGAGAAATCCGACGCGGGGGCTCATGCGAACATCACCAGCGCCTTGACGAACCCGTCGGGCTTGTCGCGTGTCGCGTCGAGCGCCTCCCCTAGCTGGTCCAGCGCATAGCGATGGGTGTAGAGCGGCGCCGGATCGAACCCGCCGCTCGCCACCGCCTCCACCGCATCGGCGAGCCCGCGGAGCTGCACCGCGCGGTCCCTCTCGTGCGCGTTGATCACGTCGATCCCCTTCCAGTTCCACATCTGCATGCTGACCTGGCGCGGCCCGTCCTGGTGGTAGCCGGCAACGACCAGCTTGCCGCCCTCGCCGACCAGCTCGCCGGCGAGGTCTAGCGGCCATTGCTTGCCGACCGCCTCGATCACGCGCTCGCACAGGCGGTCCCCGGTCAGCGCCTTGACGTGCTCGATGATCGCATAATGATCGTCCATCACGATCGTCTCCGCCGCGCCATAGTGACGCGCGAGATCGAGCGAAGACTGGCGGCGGGAGATCGCGATCACCCGCGCACCGGCAGCCGTCGCCAGCCGCGTCAGCACCGCGCCTAGGAAACCGATGCCGATGATCGCCACCGTCTGCCCCGCCTGAATGTCGCTGCGACGGAAGATGTTGAACGCGCAGCCGAGCGGCTCGCCCGGAAACGGCTGGCCGTCGAGCGCGGGCGGCAGCTTCACCACCGCGTCGGCGTCGGCAACGTCGTATTCGGCGAAGCTGTGGTAGGACAGTGCCGCAACGCGATCGCCGGCCTGCAGGCCGTCGACGCCCTCACCCACCGCGTCGATCACGCCCCAGCCCTCATGGCCGAGGCCGCCCGGCTCGCCCGGGTAGGTCGTCCATTCGTTGCCGGCCCATGGCTCGAGGTTCGACGCGCACACGCCGCAGCCTTCCAGCCGGACGCGCACCTGGCCGGCGGCCGGTTCGGGTCGGTCGGCGGCGGCGGTGGTCATCTTGCCGGGTGCCTCCAGGATCGCCGCGCGCATCATGCCGCCTCCTGCCGCAACCAATCGCGGCTCCGGGAATTGGCGCTCGACGAAAGGACAGCAGCATGGACGCGCCCAATCGACGCTCGATCGGCATGCAGGGTACGCTGCATGAAAATATCGAGGCGCTTGCCGAGCGTCACCGCCGTGAGGCCACCGCGGCGCCGCTGGCGGGCCGGATCACGGGCTTCGTCGGGTCGATGGCGTTCGTACTGCTGCATCTCGTCGTCTATTCCTTCTGGATCATGATCAATCTGGGCGTGGTGCCGGTGCTGTCGCGCTTCGACCCCAGCTTCGTTATCCTGGCAATGGAGGCGTCGGTCGAGGCGATCTTCCTGTCGACCTTCGTGCTCATCACCCAGAACCGGATGGCGGCGACCGCCGACCGGCGCGCCGACCTGGACCTGCACATCAACCTGTTGGCCGAGCAGGAGCTGACCAAGCTCACACAGTTGGTCGACCAGATCGCCCGTCGGCTTGGCATCGAGCCCGACGGCCGCACCTTCGCCGAGATCGAGACCGACGTCCGGCCGGTAGAGGTGATCGATGCGCTGGACGCGCGGCAGCAGGCGGAGAAGCAGGGTCACGACGGGTCCTGAGCGTCAGCCGGTGATGAAATCTTCGACCGCCTGGGCGGCGAGGTCGTCGGTCATCTGTTCGGGCGGGTGCTTGCAGAAATAGGCGGACGGCGGGAGGATCGCGCCGGCGAGGCCGCGGTCCTTGGCGATCTTGGCGCAGCGGATCATGTCGATCGCGACGCCCGCCGAATTGGGGCTGTCCTCGACCGACAGGCGCAGCTCCAGGTTCATCGGCACGCCGCCGAACAGCTGCCCCTCCATGCGGATGAAGGCGACCTTGTTGTCGTTCTGGAACGGCACGTAATCGCTGGGGCCGATATGGACATTCTCGTCCTCCAGCCGCTCGGCGGCGACCGCCTGCACGGCCTCGGTCTTGGAGATCTTCTTCGACGCCAGCCGCTTCCTGTTCGACATGTTGAGGAAGTCGGTGTTGCCGCCGGTGTTGAGCTGATACGTCCGATCGAGCTTCACGCCGCGCTTGGCGAACAGGTCGGTCAGCACGCGGTGGACGATGGTGGCGCCCATCTGCGCCTTGATGTCGTCGCCGATGATCGGCACGCCCGCTTCCTCGAACCGCTTGGCCCAGGCCGGATCGGAGGCGATGAAGACGGGGATGTTGTTGACGAACGCCACGCCCGCCTCGAGCGCGCATTCGGCGTAGAATTCGGTCGCTTCCTGGCTGCCGACGGGGAGGTAGTTCATCAGCACGTCGGCGCCGCTCTCGCGCAGCGTCTCGATCACCTCGGCCTTGCTCGGCTCGGGCGCATCGGCGACCACGAAGGTGCGGTCGTCGATATAATCCGCCATATGC
>JBQCHA010000318.1:0-4743 GCA_051955175.1 Sphingomonas sp. | reverse complement strand
AGATGTCTTTCAGGTACACCGGTTTGCCGGCCTTGTCCGTGCCCAACGGCTCGGTGGCGAGATTTCTGGTCACCGAGCCCGCCAGCGCATAGGCGACGACCAGCGGCGGCGAGGCGAGATAATTCGCCTGCACGTCCGGCGAGACGCGACCCTCGAAGTTGCGGTTGCCCGAAAGAACGGCCGCGGCGACGATGCCGTTGTCGTTGACCGATTTCGAAATCTCTGGCGCCAGCGGCCCGGAGTTGCCGATGCAGGTCGTGCAGCCAAACCCGACCAGATTGAAGCCGACCTTGTCGAGATCGAGCTGCAGTCCGGAGTTCGCAAGATATTCCGCGACGACCTGGCTGCCCGGCGCCAGCGAGGTCTTCACCCACGGCTTCGCGGTCAGCCCTTTTGCCGCGGCCTTGCGCGCCAGCAACCCGGCGGCGATCAGCACGCTCGGATTGGATGTATTGGTGCATGACGTGATCGCCGCGATCACGACGTCGCCATGTCCGAGATCGAAGTCGCGGCCCTCGACCGGGTAACGCGCCGTGGTGTCGGTCCTTCTGTATTCGTTGGCGAGCGCATCGGCGAAACCGTCGGCGATCGCCGGCAGCGCCTGCCGGCCCTCGGGGCGTTTCGGTCCCGCCAGCGACGGCACCACCGTGCCGAGATCGAGCGTCAGCTTTTCGGTGAACACCGGATCGGGCGACGCGGCGTTGCGAAACAGGCCCTGGGCCTTGGCATATTTCGCCACCAGCGCAACGCGGGCCGCCGCGCGGCCAGACGTCTTGAGGTAGTCAATGGTAGCAGCGTCGATCGGAAAGAAGCCGCAGGTCGCGCCGTATTCCGGTGACATGTTGCCGATAGTCGCCTTGTCCGCGACCGAAAGATGATCCAGTCCGGGACCATAGAACTCGACAAACTTGCCGACGACGCCCTGCTTGCGCAGCATCTGCGTGACGGTGAGCACGAGATCGGTGGCGGTGACGCCTTCCTTCAACGCACCCTTGAGCTTGAACCCGACGACGTCGGGCAACAGCATCGACAGAGGCTGGCCGAGCATCGCGGCTTCCGCCTCGATGCCGCCGACGCCCCAGCCCAGAACGGCGAGGCCGTTGACCATCGTCGTGTGGGAGTCGGTGCCGACCAGCGTGTCGGGATAGGCGACCTCCAGAGTCGCGGTCTTCTTGCCGATCGTCAGCTTCTCTTTCCTGGTCCAGACCGTCTGCGCGAGATATTCGAGATTGACCTGGTGGCAGATGCCGGTGCCGGGCGGCACAACGGAGAAATTAGAGAACGCTTTCTGACCCCACTTCAGAAACTCGTAGCGCTCCCGGTTCTGCCTGTATTCCTCCACCACGTTCTTGGCGAACGCCTTGTTGTCGCCGAAGAAGTTCACGATCACGCTGTGGTCGATGACGAGATCGACCGGAACCAGCGGATTGATCTTGTCAGGCTTGCAGCCGAGATTCTGCATCGCATTGCGCATGGCCGCGAGATCGACCACCGCGGGCACGCCGGTGAAATCCTGCATCAGGACCCGCGCCGGACGGAAGGATATCTCATGCTCGAGCTTGCGCTTCTTCAGCCATTTGGAGAACGCGACAATGTCCTCCTTGGTCACCGAGCGGCCGTCCTCGTTGCGCAGCAGATTTTCCAGCAGCACCTTCATGGAGTAAGGCAACCTGGAGATGCCTTTGAGACCGTTTTTCTCCGCGGCCGGCAAACTGTAGTAGGCGTAGGTCTTGCCGCCGACCTTGAGGGTTTTCAGACATTTGAAGCTGTCGAGCGAAGCCATGTGAGGAATCCCGATCCAGGGGTTTAGGGTACCGGACTGTCTGACGGTATCAAAACACCGCAGGAGAAACTGATGCGCGGGGTTTCGTTGCGGGGGATTTTGTGCTGCATCAAGTTCCGAATTTATAGAGGCTTTCCAGACTGTCCGCCACGCCAACAATGCTTGCTCCCCGCCTTTCAGCCATGCACACAGATCGCACGACGGCTGTGCAAACAGGGTCATCATGAAACTTTCAGGGCACGGCTTGCGATGTGTGCGGGGCGGACGGGAAGTATTCTCCGGTCTCGATGTCATGGCTGAATCCGGCCGTGCGGTGGCGGTCACCGGGCCCAACGGCGCGGGCAAAACCTCGCTGCTGCGGCTCCTAGCGGGGTTGTTGGCGATGGAGGGCGGCTCGATCGGCCTCGAAGGCGGCGATCCCGAGCTGACGCTGCCCGAGCAGGCGCATTACCTCGGCCATCGCGACGCCCTGAAACCCGCACTCAGCGTCAGCGAAAACCTGTCGTTCTGGCGGGAGTTTCTCGGCGGCGCGGCGCCAACGTCAGAGGCCGATGCCGCGCAAGCGCTCGCGGCGGTCGGGCTCGACCACGTCGGGCATCTGCCGGCGGCCTATCTTTCGGCCGGGCAGCGACGCCGGCTGTCGATCGCGCGGCTGTTGGCGGTGAAACGACCCGTCTGGCTGCTGGACGAGCCGACCTCGGCGCTCGACGTTTCCGGCCAAAGCGCTTTTGCCACCATCATGGCCGATCATCTTGCGGGCGGCGGCATCATCCTGGCCGCGACGCACACGCCGCTCGGGATTGCCGTGCAGGAGCTGCGGATCGGGAGCGTGGGATGAGGGATGTAAGCAGGGCTATTCAGCGCGGACTGCCCTCCCCCCTCGTGGGAGTAGGTGGTTTCGAGCGTAGCGAGAAAACGGGCGAGGGATCGATCCGAAACGAGGCGCTTTTCCCCTCAGAAGGGAGCAAGCCTGCATGACCGCCCTCACCGCACTGATTCGCCGCGATGTCAGCGTCGCGCTGCGCGTCGGCGGCGGCGCGCTGATCGGCGTGCTGTTCTTCCTTACGGTCGTGGTGCTGATGCCGTTCGCGGTCGGCCCCGATCTCGCGCTTTTGAAAAAACTCGGCCCCGCGATCCTTTGGCTCGGCGCACTGCTGGCCAGCCTGCTGACGCTCGATCGGCTGTTCACCGCCGATCACGAGGACGGCTCGCTCGACCTGATCCTGATGAGCCGGCCCCCCCTGGAACTGGCCTGCGCGGCCAAGGCGCTGGCGCACTGGCTGGCCGCGGGGCTGCCGCTGGTCGCCGCGACGCCGGTGCTGGGGCTGCTGCTCAATCTCGACGGCACTGCGACCGGCGCGGTAGCGCTGACGCTGCTAGCAGGAACGCCCGCACTCACTTTCACCGGCATGATCGGCGCCGCGCTTGCTGTCGTGCTCCGTCGCGGCGGCCTGCTGCTCTCGGTGCTGGTGTTGCCGCTATCGATTCCGGTGCTGATTTTCGGCGTCGCCGCGTCCAACGCCGCGCTGTCCGGACCATCGCCGTTCGGCACACCGTTCTCGATCCTGTGCGCGCTATCGCTGGCGAGCCTGGTGATCGGCCCGTTCGCCGCCGCGGCAAGCCTGCGGCACGGACTGGATTGAGGTGCCCGATGCCGCCGATCAACTTTTGCTTAAGAGAGAAGTCGGGCCCGAATCCGCATTGCCTGCGCTGGCTTCGGCGACTATCAGTGGTGCCATGACGCTGATCGATCTCGCCAATCCATCCCGATTTCTCTCGCTTGCCGGCCGGATTCTGCCGTGGCTCGCCGCTGTGACCGTGCTTGTGCTTGCGATCGGCCTGTACCAGTCCGCGACCGCGCCCGATGACTACCAGCAGGGCGCAACCGTCAAAATCATGTTCATCCATGTTCCCAATGCATGGCTGTCGATGTTCGTGTGGAGCGTGATGAGCGTTGCGGCGCTCGGCACGCTGGTATGGCGGCATCCGCTGGCAGACGTCGCGGCCAAGACCGCGGCCCCGATCGGCGCGGCGTTCACATTCCTCGCGTTGTTGACGGGGTCGCTGTGGGGCCGCCCGATGTGGGGCACCTACTGGGAGTGGGATGCGCGGCTGACTTCGGTTCTGATCCTGTTCCTGATGTATCTCGGCCTGATGGCGCTGTGGCGCGCGGTCGAGGATCCGTCGCGCGCCGCGCGCGCCGCCGCGGTGCTGACGCTGGTCGGCGCGATCAATATTCCGATCATCAAGTTCTCGGTGGACTGGTGGAACACGCTGCATCAGCCGGCCTCGGTTATCCGCATGGGGGGCTCGACGCTCGACCGCGCCTTCCTGATTCCGCTTCTGGTGATGGCGATCGGCTTCACGCTGCTGTTCCTGACCTTACATATCGCCGCGATGCGGAATGAAATCCTGCGCCGCCGCGTCCGCACCCTGCAGATGCTGCAAGCCAGCAAGTCGGCGGCATAACGATCATGACGCTCGGTCCCTACGCTTCGTTCATCGTCATGTCCTATGTCGCGGTCGCAACCATCGTCGCGGCACTCGTTACCTGGGTGATCGCCGACTACCGCCGCCAGAAGGCGCGCCTGCGCGACCTCGAGGCCGCCGGCGCGGTCAGGCGATCGGGACGCAGCGCAGCGGAAGTCAAATGACCGACCCCGCAATGCCCGCCACGCCGCCGAAACGACGCTGGCTGATGGCGCTGCCGCTCGTGGTCTTTGCCGCGCTGGCGCTGCTGTTCTGGTTCCGGCTCGGCGACAGCGACATCTCGCGAATCCCCTCGGCGCTGATCGGCCATCCCGTCCCCAAAACCACGCTGCCTCCGCTGTCCGGTCTCGTCAGCGACGGCAAGCCGGTGCCGGGCATCGACCCCGCGACGTTCGAGGGCAAGGTCAGCCTGGTCAACGTCTGGGCATCGTGGTGCGTCCCCTGCCACGGCGAGGCGCCGCGGTTGACCG
>JBQCHA010000317.1:0-4166 GCA_051955175.1 Sphingomonas sp. | reverse complement strand
GGATGTGACGCTCGATGCCATCGCAAAACGCTATAACCGCAGGACGGCGCGACTGGCGGCGCTCGCATTCGAATACCCGTGGAAAGGACTGTAATGGTCAACACTTTGGGCATCCGGCAATGACCGTAACCAACGCCAAGCCCCGCCGGATCGTGCTGCTGACGTACGACGGCATCAACTTGCTGGATCTCAGTGGTCCGCTGCAGGCATTTTCCACCGGGAACCGACTCAATCCTGGAAAAAGCCCGCTCTACGAGACCATGGTGGCGTCGGCCGAAGGCGGTTTGGTCATGACCAGCGCGGGTCTCGCCATCGATACCAAGCCTGTCGGCGCACTCGACGGCCTGGCCATCGACACGTTGATCATCGCCGGCGGTTGCTGGGGCGACGACTACGACGAACACCCGACACTGGCCAAATGGATCCGCCAACAGGCATCGAAGGTACGGCGCTTGTGTTCCGTGTGCACCGGCGCCTTTCTGCTGGCAGCCTCCGGCCAGCTCGACGGATGCCGGGTGGCGACGCATTGGGCATGGGCGGAGCGCCTGCAACGGCAGTACCAGGCACTGCATGTCGATGCCACGCCGCTCTTCATCCGGGAGGGGAAGATCTGGACCTCGGCCGGCGTGACCTCCGGCATCGATATGAGCCTGGCCCTGATCGAGGAAGACTACGGCCATGAGATCGCGATCCAGATCGCCCGGCAGTTGGTGGTGTTCTTCAAGCGCGCCGGTGGACAAGCGCAATTCAGCGTTCCGCTGGCGGCCCAGATGCGCAACGATGGCGACTTCTGCGGCCTGCACGCATGGATCGCCGAGCATCTGCATGAATCGCTGCCGGTCGAACGACTCGCCGACAAAATGCACATGTCACCCCGCACCTTTGCGCGCATCTACAAGGCCAAGGTCGGTCGCCCACCCGCCAAGACCGTGGAAGCGATGCGTCTGGAAGCCGCTGCCCGTGCACTTGAATCCACCGACCTGCCGCTGAAGACGATCGCCGATCAAGTAGGCTACAAAGACGACCAGGTCATGCGCCGCGTGTTCCTGCGCCGGTGGAGCGTCACGCCGCTGCAGTTTCGGCAACGCTTTGCGAGCATGGCGTAAGGACGTTCTTGCTCATCCGCTACCTGCGGCCACGATCATGTCGATCGGTTTACCGTCGGCGCCGGGTTCAGGTGCGGCACACCGATCTCCAGTAGGTGTGCCGCGGTAACGAATCATGCGTACGCGATGGGCCTAACCGTCCCGCTCTGCCTGCAGCAAACCTTCGCCATGGCGGCGAAGGAAATACAGCGCAGCACGCAGGCCTTCCACTTGCGTGGGGCTAAGTCGCCGCCGGCGACAAACCGACCGTCGAAAAGATTCGGCAAGCACTAGGCACCGGTTCGCCCAATACGGTGATACGCATGCTGGATACGTGGCGAGGTTCACTGGCACAGCGTCTGCAGGAAGTCATCAAGCTGCCGGGCGTGCCGCCGGAAGCAGGGCAGGCGTTTGCGGAGATATGGCGTCTCGCCCTCGCGCATGCGGAGACTCTCGCCCGGGCGGCCCTTACGGAAGAACAGAACACCCTTTTGCTGAGCAAACGTCCCTGACCCAGGAACGCAAGTTGTGGGAGATCGCCCTGGCCGAAGCCCAGGCCAACGTCGCCGAACATACGAGCAAACTTGCGCAAGCCGAGGTGCAACTGCGAGAACGCCAGGCACTTGTGGAGCAACTGGAAGAGGACCGCGCTCATCAGCAGGTTGATCAGGCGCGTCAAGAGATCAAATCGCTGCAACAGCGGCTGGAGCGGCAACAGCGGGATCACGACAAGCGTGTTGCGGAACTCGCCACGCAGCACAACGAATTGCGAAGCGCACAGCAAGCAGCCAACCACGCCGCGGCCCATCAGGCGGGACGCGTCGCAGCGTTGGAAGCGGCATTAACTCAGTGGCAACACCCAGCCGCACCATCCAAACGCAGGCCGACGAAATCGGGGACGGCCGTCAAGGCCGAACCTGGGAAACGCTCCCGGAAGGCTGCAGCCACGAAATAAAGAAGCGAAGCGCCAAACGAAAAAGCCCCGGCAGGGCCGGGGGCTTTTGACACATCCTGTGAATGATGCCCCACTCGTCGGTTCGCAACATCCTGTTACGACTGACATCCGTGTCACCGGCCGATACCTCGGCTTGGACTTACGGGGCATGGCGCTATTCTCTGTGAGCGCAGGCGGATGGGCTATCAGGCGCTTTCGCATTGTTATGTAGGCGAATTCCTACAAGAGCCATCATTCGTTGGGCGCCCGGTGGGCACTGCCTGGGAAAGCCCTTGCCCTCTCAAGCCATAGGCAGCAGAGCACACTCTGCGGCTCGTACCTGTGGCGCGGCTTCTGCAAGAGCATCAAGACTTACGTCGGGATCGGCTACTGAAGTTGGCGAGCGCGACGCCGGCGAGGATCGCCGCCGCGCCGACGAGACCGTTCGCGGGCAGGTGTTCGCCGGCGAGCCAGCTGCCGAGCGCGATCGCGAGGATCGGATTGATGTACGCATACGTCGAGACCTTGGCCGGCGACACGTGGTTCATGAGGAACACGAACGCCTGGTACGTGATCAGGTTGCCGAACACGATGAGGTACGCGAGTGCGAGCAGGCCGTCGCCTGTCGGCGCGAGCTGCGCGAGCTCGCCGCGACCGAGGCCGATCGCGATCAGCGGCAGCGCGCCGAACAGCATCTGATGGCTCGCGATCGTCATCGCGGGCAACGCGCGCAGGCGATAGCGCGCCCACAGGCTGCCCGCCGCCCACGCAACCGCCGAGATCAGCGAGATCGCGATGCCCGACGCCGTCGCATCGCCGTGCACGGTCGGCACGATCACGATCGCAAGACCGGCGAAGCCGAGCACGAGGCCGAGCGCGCCGAGGCTCGCCGGCCGTTCGCCGCCGGGGAGCAACGCGGCGCCGATGGTGATCCAGAACGGCACGGTTGCGGTGAGCAACGCGACGAGGCCGGACGCGATGCGGTCGGTGGCGAGCATCGACAGCGCGCTGCCGCCGACGAACAGCAGGCTGCCCGAGATCGCCAGATCGAGCCAAGTCCCGCGCGGCGCGAGCCCGCCGCCGCGCGTGCGCGTCCACGCGAGCAGGATCGCGCCGGCGAACGCCATGCGCACGCCGCTGGTCAGAAACGCAGTGAGCCCGCCGTGCATGGCGACGCGCTGGCCAAGGAACACCGAGCCACCGACGAGGTACATCGCGGCGAACGCGAGGATGATCTGGGCGCGGGACGGCGTCATCGCGATTGGCCGTGCAAGAGGCTGCGGGCGATCACGATGCGCTGGATCTCGCTCGTGCCCTCGAAGATGCGGGTGACGCGCACGTCGCGCAGCGCGCGCTCGACGGGAAAGTCGCGCACGTAGCCGTAGCCGCCGTGGATCTGGAGCGCGGCGTCGCACACCTTCCACGCGTGCTCGGTCGCGAACAGCTTGGCCATCGCCGACGCCTGCGAGTACGGCTTGCGCGCTTGCTTGAGCGCGGCGGCGCGCAACGTCATCAGCGACGCCGCGTCGAGCCAGGTCGCGGCGTCGGCGAGCATCGCGCCGATCGCCTGGTGCTCGATGATCGGCTGACCGAAGGTCCGGCGCTCGCCGGCGTAGCGCAGGGCGGCCTCGAATGCGCCGCGCGCGATGCCGATCGCCTGCGACGCGATGCCGATCCGGCCGCCGTCGAGGGCGAGCATGGCGAGCGCGAACCCGCCGCCGACCGCGCCGAGCACGGCATCGTCGCCGACCTCGACGCGGTCGAAGACCAGCTGTGCGGTCGAGGTGGCGCGCAGGCCGAGCTTGTCCTCGAGCCGCGCCACCGTCAGGCCGGGTGCATTGCCCGGCACGATGAACGCGGTGATGCCCTTGTGGCCGGCGCCCGGCTCGGTCACCGCCCACACGATCATCACGCCCGCGTGATCGCCGGTCGTGATCCACTGCTTCGTGCCGGTGAGCCGCCAGCGATCGCCGTGCTTCACCGCGGTCGTGCGCATCGCCGCCGGATCGCTGCCCGCCTCGGGCTCGGACAGCGCGAACGCGCCCGACACGAGCTCGCCCGACGCCAGCGGCGGGTTCCACCGGCGCTGCTGCGCGGGCGTGCCGTGCCGCCAGATCAGCTCGCCGACCATGTTCGTGGCCGACACG
>JBQCHA010000316.1:0-4040 GCA_051955175.1 Sphingomonas sp. | reverse complement strand
AGGGCGTCGGCTGCAGCAACATCACTGACGATGCGATTCGTTCCAGATGCGCTCTTCCTCTGCGCGGCGCAGGCGGCGCGCCTCGCGGCGCCGTTCGCGAACCTGAGCCAGCCGAAAACGCCTTGCTCCGTAAGCAATTACGCACAGCACCACCAATGCCAACGCCAGCTTTACCATGATCGTGCCTCCCAACGGCGGCCCGCTTCTGGGCCGACAAACCTTGCTGAGAGATGAAGCGGCCCGGCGACCGCGACACCGCCACCAATGCCTCAGGGGCATCCTCTGCCTGTGGCGATGCGCTGCCCCGTGGCGCCGCCGCTCGATCGCTCACGGGCGGTTCGACGCGGCCGGGCGACTGTTGCGCGATCTATGCCACCGCGCCGCGGGCCGCGGCAACGGCGGCGCCCGGCACTTCGTCGCGTTTTCCCGCGTTTCGGCGCGAGAGGCAGCGTCAACGCCACTGCCCACCCGACCTTTCGGGCGGAAAGGCGTTATAGTGGCCCCGCAACCTTTTCCCGCATTGCCTGCCCGCCCCGCAGCCCCTTAAAGCAACGACAAATGGCCGATCAGACCCATCCGTTACGGATCCCCAACTTCCGCGCCTATTGGGCGTCCCGCCTGTCGATGACGCTCGCGCAATATGCGATGATGATCATCATCGGCTGGCAGACCTACAACATCGCGCGCGAGACGATGCCGCCGCACGCCGCCGCCGCCCGGCTCGGCATGATCGGGCTCCTGCAATTCATTCCCTTGTTCCTGCTGACGCCGATCGTCGGTTGGGTCGCCGACCGGCTCGACCGGCGCAAGATCGGCCGCGCGACGATTGCGCTGCAGACGCTCTGCGCCGGTACGCTCGCCTTCTTCACCTGGCATGGCGCGATGACCCTGCCGATCCTGTTCACCGTCGCCGTCCTGCTCGGCATCGCCCGAGCGTTCGGC
Organism: Sphingomonas sp.; assembly: GCA_051955175.1. Classification (GTDB taxonomy): domain Bacteria; phylum Pseudomonadota; class Alphaproteobacteria; order Sphingomonadales; family Sphingomonadaceae; genus Sphingomonas. The sequence goes on along the minus strand of JBQCHA010000316.1, from coordinate 3,098 downwards.
GGGCCGGCGTTCAGCGCGTTGGCGCCCAATCTGGTGCCCCGCGAAGTGCTGCCCCACGCCATCGCGCTCAGCTCGATCTCGTGGCAGGTCGGCATGATCATCGGTCCGTCGATCGGCGGCTATATCTACGCCTGGAGCCCGTCGGCGTCCTACATCGTCTCGACGATCCTGTTCGTCTTCGCGCTGGCTTCGCTGTGGACGATCGGCCCGGTGCCGCGCACCGTTGCGCCATCAAAACTCCACCCGCTGCGGCAGATCGCCGAGGGGTTGGCCTATGTGTGGCAGAACAAGCTGGTGCTGGGCGCGATCACGCTCGACCTGTTCGCGGTGCTGCTCGCGGGCGCCACCGCACTGTTCCCGGTCTATGCCCGCGACATCCTGCACGTCGGCTCGCGTGGGCTGAGCCTGCTGGCGGCGGCCCCTGCCACGGGTGCGGCGATCACCGCGGTGGTCTTCTCGTTCAAGCCGCTGAAGAACAACGTCGGTCCCAAGATGCTGGGCGCCGTCTTCATCTTCGGCGGCGCGCAGATCGTGTTCGGCCTGTCGCGCTGGTTACCGCTGTCGCTCGCCGCCCTGTTCTGCTCGGGCGCCGCCGACATGTTCTCGGTCTATATCCGCCAGTCGCTGATCCAGCTGCACACACCCGATGACAAGCGCGGCCGCGTGTCGGCCGTGTCGCAGCTCACCATTTCGGCGTCGAACGAGCTGGGCGAGGCCGAATCGGGCTTCCTCGCCTCGCTGTTCAGCGCGCCGGTGGCGGTGGTTGCCGGCGGCATCGGCGCCATCACGGTGACCTTGCTGTGGACCTGGCTGTTCCCCAGTATCCGCGATGCGCGGACATTCGACCCGCCCGAGGCGTTGCACGGCCCGAGCGACACGCAATTGGAGAAGGTGACATGAAAGTCGACACGATCCTCGAAACGATCGGCAACACACCGCACATCCGGATGAAGAGGCTGTTTCCGGACGCCAATGTCTGGATCAAGTCGGAGCGGTCGAACCCCGGCGGCTCGATCAAGGACCGGATCGCGCTGGCGATGGTCGAGGCGGCGGAGCGCGACGGCAAGCTGAAGCCCGGCGGCACGATCGTCGAGCCGACCAGCGGCAATACCGGCATCGGTCTCGCGATGGTCGCCGCCGTCAAGGGCTACAAGCTGGTGCTGGTCATGCCGGAAAGCATGTCGATCGAGCGGCGGCGGCTGATGCTCGCCTATGGCGCGACCTTCGACCTGACGCCCAAGGAAAAGGGCATGAAGGTCGCCATCGAGCGCGCGTTGGAGCTGGTCCGCGAGACCGACGGCGCGTGGATGCCGCAGCAGTTCGAGAACCCGGCCAATGTCGAGGTGCATCGCCGCACCACCGCGCAGGAGATCCTCAAAGACTTCCGCGACACGCCGATCGACGTGATCATCACCGGCGTCGGCACCGGCGGCCACATCACCGGCGTCGCCGAAATCCTGAAGCAGGAATGGCCGGACCTGAAGGTCTATGCCGTCGAGCCCGACGCCTCGCCGGTCATCTCCGGCGGCCAGCCGGGGCCGCATCCGATCCAGGGCATCGGCGCCGGCTTCATCCCCGCCAACCTCCACACCGACGTGATCGACGGTGCGATCAAGGTCGCTGCCGAGGACGCGAAGGAAATGGCGCGCCGCGCCGCGCGTGAAGACGGCATGCTGGTCGGCATCTCGTCAGGCGCGACGCTCGCCGCGATCAGGCAGAAGCTGCCCGACCTGCCGAACGGCTGGCGCGTGCTCGGCTTCAACTACGATACCGGCGAGCGGTATCTGTCGGTGCCGGACTTCCTGCCCGACGCCTGATCCGCCGACGCGCGCATGACGCTGGCGATCACCGCGGCGCCACGCACCGTGCCGGCCGGGCCCTCGGCCGGCGCAAGCGTGCGCGTCGCCGCCGTCTGCGCGGCAATCGCGCTGGCCGCGGTCGCCGTGCCGACGATCATCGTCTCGACCGAGCCCCATGTCCCGGCGGCGGTACGCCACCGGCTGCCCAAGCAGCACGTCGTGCCGCCGGCCGAGCTGCCGCCCGTCGAGCCGCTCAAGCTGATCGACCTGACGCCCGACCAGGCGCGCGCCTACAACAATGCGGTGCCCTTCTCGAAGGGACCGCGGCCGGCGGCACGCCCGTTCCACCTCGCGGAGGACGGCGCCGATCGCGACCGCGCGATCGCCTGTCTCGCCGCGGCGGAAGTCTACGAGGCGGGCGACGACGCGCGCGGTGAAAAGGCTGTGGCGCAGGTGGTGCTCAATCGCCTCCACCACCCCGCCTTTCCCAAAACCGTGTGCGGCGTGGTATTCCAGGGCGACGACCGTTCCACCGGATGTCAGTTCACCTTCGCCTGTGACGGTGCGCTGGACCGGTGGAAGCCCACCGCGGCGGCGTGGGATCGCGCGCGCGCCATCGCCACGCAGGCGCTCGACGGCACGGTCGACAAGGCGGTTGGCTATGCCACCCATTACCACACCGATTGGGTAGTGCCCTATTGGAGCGCCAGCCTCGACAAGATCGCGCGGGTCGGCAGCCACCTGTTCTTCCGCTGGTCGGGCTGGTGGGGCACGCCCCCGGCCTTCAATCGCCATCCCGGCGGCAGCGAGCCGGTCGTTGCCGCGCTCGCCCGGCTGTCACCGGCGCATGCGGCTGCCGGTGACGACCCGCCGCCCGATGCCACGCTGCCGCTCGACGCGACGCAGGTCGCCAACGGCGCGCTGCCGACGCCCGCGGCGGGCGATCCGAACACCTTCCTTGTCACCCTCGATCCGAAATGGTCGGGCGACAGCCTGCCGGCGCTGGCGCAGGCGGCCTGCGGCAAACGGCCCTATTGCAAGTTCATGGCGTGGCGGACCGCTGCCGATACACCCGCGGCGCTGCCGATCACGCCGCACCAGATCAGCTCGATGGCGTTCAGCTACCTGCGCGACGCCGCCAGCGGCTACGACAAGCCCTTGTGGAACTGTGCGCAGTTCGCTCGCGCGGACAAGGCGCAGTGCATGAAGAAGCCGCTGCCGGTCCCCGCCGATCGGGCGGCGGCGGCAGCAGCGCCGAAGATCGTCGTCCCTCCGCCGCTGGAGCCGACGACCGCCCCC
>JBQCHA010000315.1:0-3147 GCA_051955175.1 Sphingomonas sp. | reverse complement strand
GAGGCCGGCGCGTTCTTCGAGAGCGTGACCAATGGCCTCGATGCCGCCGGCGTCGCCTGGACGCGGCACAGCCGGCTGGTGCGCGGACTCGATTATTATCGCCACACCGCGTTCGAGTTCGTCACCGATCGATTGGGCGCGCAGGGCACGGTGCTGGCCGGTGGGCGCTACGACGGCTTGATCGGCTCGCTGGGCGGGCCGGAGACGCCGGGCGTCGGCTGGGCGGCCGGGATCGAGCGGCTGGCGATGCTGATCGACGAGCCGGCGCGGCCGGGGATCGATGCGGTGATCGTGCCCCTGGGCGAGACGGCGGCGGCGCGCGCGCAGGGCGTGCTGGCGACGCTGCGCCGTGCCGGCATCGCCACCGACATGGCGTTCAAGGGCAATATGAAGAAGCGCATGGCCAAGGCCGATGCGCTCGGCGCGCGCTATGCCGTAATCCTGGGCGACGACGAACTGGCCAAGGGCGTCGCGGCGGTGAAGAACCTCGGCGCCGGCACGCAGGTCGACGTGGCGCTCGATGCCTTGGCGGCGGCGCTGCGGGCATGACCCGCATCTCCGCCGAGCGGATCGCGCAGATCGAGGCGCGCCGCGACGAATTGCAGGCGCTGATGGCGACCGGCGAGTTGCCCGGCGAGCGCTTCGTCCAGGTGTCGAAGGAATATGCCGAGCTGGAGCCCGTCGCCGCGGCGGCGGGCGAGGTGCGGCGGCTGCGTGCCGAGGCGACCAGCCTGCGCCACATGACGCAGGAAGGCGACGCCGAGCTGCGCGAGATGGCGGCCGAGGAGCTGGAGGCCAATCAGGACCGGCTCGATCATGCCGAACGCGCGCTGGCGCTGGCGCTGCTGCCGCGTGACGCCGCCGACGAGCGGCCGGCGATGCTCGAAATCCGCGCCGGCACCGGCGGCGACGAGGCGGCGCTGTTCGCCGGCGACCTGATGCGCATGTACCAGCGCTATGCCGATCATCGCGGCTGGCGCGTCGAGCTGATCTCGGCGAGCCCGTCGGAAGCCGGCGGCTACAAGGAAGTCGTTGCCAGCGTGACCGGACAGGGCGTGTTCGCGCGGCTGAAGTTCGAATCGGGCGTGCACCGCGTGCAGCGTGTGCCGGTGACCGAATCGGGCGGGCGCATCCACACCTCCGCCGCCACTGTCGCGGTGCTGCCCGAGGCGGAGGAGGTCGACGTGCAGATCGACGACAAGGACCTCAGGATCGACGTCTATCGCTCGTCGGGCCCGGGCGGACAGTCGGTCAACACCACCGATTCGGCGGTGCGCATCACCCACTTGCCCACCGGCCTCGTCGTCATCCAGCAGGACGAGAAGTCGCAGCACAAGAACAAGGCCAAGGCGATGAAGGTGCTGCGCACCCGCCTTTACGAGGCCGAGCGCGAGCGGCTGGCGGCGGAACGATCGGGCACGCGCAAGGCGATGGTCGGCTCGGGCGATCGGTCGGAGCGCATCCGCACCTATAATTTCCCGCAAGGCCGGGTGACCGACCACCGCATCAACCTGACGCTGCATCGCCTGCCCGAGATTCTGGAGGGCGAGATGGACGAACTGATCGACGCGCTGATCGCCGAAGACCAGGCCGAACGCCTCGCGCAGATCGATGGCTAGGTTCCATTCCCACTTGTGGGAGGGGCCAGGGGAGGGGCTGTTCATGACAGCCTTATCCAAATGACAGGCCCTCCCCCCGGCCGACTCCCGCATGCGGGAGGGGGAGTCAGGGCAGCGCTGCTGGCTGGCGCCACCGACCTCGCCGCCGTCTCCGACACGCCGCGCCTCGACGCCGAGTTGTTGATGGCGCATGCGCTGGGCGTGTCGCGGGGCGACCTGTTGCTGCGCCATCTCGACGCGCCGGCGCCCGACGCCTTCGCCGCGCTTCTTGCCCGCCGGCTCGGCCATGAGCCGGTCGCCTATATCACCGGCACCCGCGCCTTCTGGACGATCGACGTCGCGGTCGGCCCCGGCGCGCTGGTGCCGCGCGCCGACAGCGAAACGCTGCTGGAGGCGGCGGTCGACCATTTCGGCGATCGTGCGCCGGGGACGATCCTCGACCTCGGTACGGGACCGGGCACGTTGCTGCTCGCCGCGCTCGATCAATGGCGCTCGGCCGAGGGCCTGGGCGTCGACCGGTCGGCGAGGGCGCTGGCGCTCGCGCACCGCAATGCCGACCGGCTGGGGCTTGCCGACCGCGCGACCTTCGTTTCGGGTGACTGGGCGGCAGCGATCGACCGCCGCTTCGACCTCGTGCTGGCCAATCCGCCGTACATCGGCACCGCCGAAACCCTGCCGCGCGAGGTGCGCGAGCACGAGCCGGCCGAAGCGTTGTTCGCCGGCGCCGACGGTCTCGACGACTACCGCCGCATCGTGCCTGAATTGCCGCGGCTGATCGCGCTTGGCGGGGTCGCCGTCCTGGAGATCGGCCATACCCAGGCCGAGGCAGTTGGCGCGCTGGCGACGGCGGCAGGGCTTGGTTGGCAGCTACGGCGCGACCTCGGCGGGCGGCCGCGCGCCCTCGTCATCGGTTGAAAACTGTGCGGCCATACCCACATTTCCTCTTGGAGATTGGGCGCCGCCGGGTTAATAGCGCCCTCGGGGCGGGCACCATCGACCAAGTCGTTGAAACGTGGCCCTGAGCCCATTCCTTCGTCATGAAGTCGCTGCAGTCCGGCGACCGTGGCAGCGTTTTTCGCGCCGGATCGCCGGTGCGGCTCTCGCGGGGAACGCGCAGTCCGACCAATGAAGCGGTTCGGGGAATTTTTACTGGACGAGGACAGTTAGACATTGATGAACAATCGTCAGGCCGGCCGCCGTCGCGGTCGTGGCGGGCAGCGCTCGCAGGGTAATCCCAATTCGAATAGTCGTATCGATAACCGGCAGCGCGGCAACGCCAGTCAGCTTCACGAGAAGTACAAGAATCTCGCGCGCGACGCGCAGCTGCAGGGCGATCGGGTCAACACCGAATATTACCTGCAGTTCGCCGACCATTATTTCCGCGTGTTGAACGAGAATCGCTCGCGCTTCGAAGATAATCGCCGTCAGCGGGAAGACTCCGACGACGACCTCGAAAATGACGACGAGATCGCGGAGCGGGGCCACGCGGCGCAGGGCCGCCGCGGGGGCGACGAGCAGCGGCCGAACG
>JBQCHA010000314.1:0-34897 GCA_051955175.1 Sphingomonas sp. | reverse complement strand
AGCGGCAGCCGCGCCCAATCCGGGGCCATCAGGAAGAACGGATTCTGCACCGACGCCGGATTGACGATCAGCAGCGCCGACTGCCCGAGGTAATTGATCAGCAGACACGGAAAGGCGACGTACAGCCATGCGATGGCAATCGCTTTGCGCCCGAAATGACCCATGTCGGCATAGAGCGCCTCCGCCCCGGTCACCGCCAGCACCACCGACCCCAGCGCCAGAAAGGCGAGGACGGGATCGAGCAGGAAGAAATTGAGGGCATACCACGGGTTGAGCGCCCATAGTATTTGCGGCGCCTGCATGATGCCCATGATGCCGAGCACTGCCAGCACCAGGAAATAGACCAGCATCACCGGCCCGAACAGCTTGCCGACGGCGGCCGTGCCGTTCGACTGGATAGCGAACAGGAACACCAAGATGGCGATGGCGATCGGCACCACAAGCGAGGTCAGCGCCGGCTCGACCACCGCCAGCCCCTCGACCGCCGACAGCACCGAAATCGCCGGCGTGATGATCGCGTCGCCGTAGAACAAGGCGGTGGCAATCACCCCCATCATCACGATCGCCGCGGTCCAGCGCGGATCGGATAGCTTGCGGGTAATCAGCGCGAGCAGCGCCAGGCTGCCTCCCTCGCCCTTGTTGTCGGCGCGCAGGATGATGAAGACGTATTTGATCGTGACGATCAGCGTCATGGTCCAGAACACAAGCGACAGCACGCCGAAGATGTGCGGCGTGTCTACCGCCAGCGGATGTGGGCCGACGAAGCTTTCCTTCAGGGCATAGAGCGGCGAGGTGCCGATGTCGCCGAACACCACGCCCACCGCGCCGATCGCCAGCGCTGGGAGCGACTCGCGATGGCCGTCGTGCGCAGGCGTGTCATTCATGCCGCGCCGCGTACTGGCGCGGCCGGTCCGTCGCCATCACCTTTACGCATTCTTTATGCGCATCGCGAACTTCCCCATGGAATCTTAATCCGCTGATGTCGCACATCATGGTGGATGACGACGCATGATCTCGACCTGCTGGAGCGGCTGCAATCGCCCGAGCCATGGCCGGCGGCGGACCTCGCGCTGCGCGGGGCCGGCGGCATGCTGCTCGCGCTGTGTGCCGTTGCTTTGTGGGTGCTGTACCGACTGGTGCAGCGACCGCCCTTGCACCCAGCGACGCTCGCCGAGCTCGCCGCGGCAGCCGGTTCGGTGATCACCTGGGGCTGCGGCTGGGCGGCGCTCGGCGAGGGCAAGGGCCTGTTCCGCCGCGTCGTAGCAGCCGGTCGGCATCCCCACCGCCCCTCTCCTTCGAGGAAAACCCCATGACCGACTTGCTGTGGCTCGGCGCGCTCGCCGGGCTGTTCCTGCTGACGCTGGCCTATGTTCGGCTGTGCGATCGCGCCTGAGGAAACGCCGATGACCCTCCCATTGTGGCTCGCCGGCGCGACCGTGCTCGCGCTGATCGTCTACCTCGTCGCCGTGCTGATCCGGCCCGAGCGGTTTTAGAGGACACCGCCATGACCATTCAGGGGTGGGCGATGATCGCCCTGTTCGCCGTGATCGTGATCGGCCTCGCCAAGCCGGTCGGCGCGTGGTTGTTCGCGCTCTATGAAGGCCGTCGCACACCGCTTCACACGGTGCTCGGCCCGGTCGAGCGTGGCTTCTACCGGCTGTCTGGGATCGATCCCGACCAGGAGCAGGGTTGGCGCACTTATGCGCTGCACATGCTGCTGTTCCAGCTGGTGGCGCTGCTGTTCACCTATGCGGTGTTGCGGTTGCAGGCGGTGCTGCCGCTCAATCCCCGCGGCCTAGACGGGATCGGCCCGGGCGGCGCGTTCAACACCGCAGTCAGCTTCACCACCAACACCAACTGGCAATGGTATTCGGGCGAAGCGGTGATGTCGAACCTCAGCCAGATGCTCGCGCTGACCCTGCACAATTTCGTGTCGGCGGCGACCGGCATCGCCGTTGCGTTCGCCCTGTTCCGCGGCTTTGCACAGCGCCAGGGGGGCAGCATCGGTAATTTCTGGGCGGACGTCACGCGCATCACCCTGTACCTGCTGCTGCCGATCTCCTTGGTCTACGCGCTGTTCCTGATCGCCAACGGCGTGCCGGAGACCTTCGCCTCGTGGGTCGACGCGACCACGCTGGAAGGCGCGAAGCAGACGCTGATCCTTGGCCCGGTCGCGAGCCAGGAAGCGATCAAGATGCTCGGCACCAACGGCGGCGGCTTCTTCAACGCCAATTCGGCGCATCCGTTCGAGAACCCGACGGCGCTTACCGATTTCGTCCAGATCGTCTCGATCCTGGCGATCGGCTCCGGGCTGACCTGGTGCTTCGGCAAGGCGGTCGGCAACACGCGGCAAGGCTGGGCGATCCTGGCGGCGATGATGACGCTGCTGGTCGCCGGCATCGCCGTCACCTACTGGCAGGAGGCCGCGGGCAATCCGATCCTCCATCACCTCGGCGTCCCTGGTGACAACATGGAGGGCAAGGAAGTGCGCTTCGGCATCGTCGCCAGCGCCTTGTTCTCGGTGGTGACGACGGCCGCATCATGCGGCGCGGTCAACGCGATGCACGACAGCTTCACGGCGCTTGGCGGCATGATCCCGCTGTTCAACATCCAGTTGGGCGAGATCGTCATCGGCGGCGTCGGCGCAGGCATCTACGGCTTCCTGCTGTTCGCCATCCTGGCCGTGTTTGTCGCCGGGCTGATGGTCGGCCGCACCCCCGAATATGTCGGCAAGAAGATCGAGAGCCGCGAAGTAAAACTCGCGGTACTGGCGATCGCGGTGCTGCCTTTGTGCATCCTCGGCTTCTCGGCGCTCGCCTCGGTGCTGCCGGCGGGACTGGCGGGGCCGCTCAACAAGGGGCCGCATGGTTTTTCGGAAATCCTCTACGCCTTCACCTCGGCGACGGGGAACAACGGCTCCGCCTTTGCCGGGCTTACCGCGGCAACGCCGTTCTACAACGGCCTGCTCGGCGTCGCGATGTGGATCGGGCGGTTCTTCATGATCGTGCCGATCCTGGCGATCGCCGGCAGCCTGGCGGCGAAGAAATACACGCCGGAGACCGCCGGGTCGTTCCCCACCACCGGCCTGCTTTGGATCGGCCTGCTGATCGGCATCATCCTGATCCTGGGTGGCCTCACCTTCCTCCCCAGCCTCGCGCTCGGACCCGTCGCCGATCATCTCGCGATGATCCACGGTCAGACCTTCTGAAGGGCAAGTCCATGTCCAGCAACACGTCGTCGATCTTCTCGGCCGAGCTCGTCGGGCCGGCGATCGGCCAGTCGTTTCGCAAGCTCGATCCCCGCGCGCTGATCCGCAACCCGGTGCTGTTCGTCACCGCCGTCGTCGCCACGCTGCTCACCCTGCTGCTCGCGCTCGGCGGCGAGGGCTTGTCGGCGGGGTTCCAGGTCCAGCTGGTCATCTGGCTATGGCTCACGGTGCTGTTCGGCACCTTCGCCGAAGCCTTGGCCGAAGGGCGCGGCCGTGCACAGGCCAGCTCGCTGCGCGCCGCCAAGGGCGATCTCACCGCCAAGCTGGTGCTTCCCAAGAACGCGGGATGTGAGATCGTCCCTGCGGCAAAGCTGCAGAAGGGGCAGGTCGTGCTGGTCGAAACCGGCGACCTGATCCCCGCCGACGGCGAGGTGATCGAGGGTGTCGCCGCGGTCAACGAAGCTGCGATCACCGGGGAGAGCGCGCCGGTGATCCGCGAGGCGGGCGGCGACCGCTCAGCGGTGACGGCGGGCACCCGCGTCATCTCCGACCAGATCAAGGTCCGCGTTACGCAGGAACCGGGACAAGGCTTCCTCGATCGCATGATCGCATTGGTCGAAGGCGCCGAGCGGCAGAAGACGCCCAATGAGATCGCACTCACCATCCTGCTCGTCGGGCTGACGATCATCTTCCTGATCGCGGTTGCCACGATCCCCGGCTTCGCGGCCTATGCGGGCGGATCGATCCCGGTCAGCGAGCTTGCCGCTCTGCTGATCACGCTGATCCCGACCACCATCGCGGCGCTGCTGTCGGCGATCGGCATCGCCGGTATGGACCGACTGGTCCGCTTCAACGTGCTCGCCAAATCGGGCCGCGCAGTTGAGGCGGCGGGCGATGTCGACGTGCTGCTGCTCGACAAGACCGGCACCATCACCGTCGGCGACCGCCACGCCAGCGAGTTCCGCCCGCTGCGCGGCGTGCGCCTCGACGATCTCGCCGAGGCGGCGCTGCTCGCCAGCCTGGCCGACGAAACGCCCGAGGGCCGCTCGGTCGTCACGTTGGCACAGCGCGATCATGCGATAGACACTCGTCAACTGCCCCAGGACGCCGAGATCATCCCTTTCACCGCGCAGACCCGCATCTCCGGCGTCCGCCTCGGCACGACACTGATCCAGAAGGGTGCGGTCGATGCCGTCCTGCGCGCCAACTCCGGCGTCGGCGAAACCGCCGCGGCGACCGAACTGCGCCGCATCACCGACGAGATCGCGCGTGCCGGCATGACCCCGTTGGCGGTGGCACGCGACGGCAAGCTGCTCGGCGTCATCGCCTTGAAGGACGTGATCAAGGCCGGCGTACGCGAGCGCTTCGCCGAGCTGCGTCGGATGGGCATCCGCACGGTGATGATCACCGGCGACAACCCGCTCACCGCCGCCTCGATCGCCGCCGAGGCGGGCGTCGACGATTTCCTCGCCGAGGCGACGCCCGAGGACAAACTCGCGCTGATCCGCAGCGAACAGCAAGGCGGCAAGCTGGTCGCGATGTGCGGGGACGGCACAAACGACGCCCCCGCCCTCGCCCAGGCCGACGTCGGTGTGGCGATGAATACCGGCACGCAGGCCGCGCGCGAGGCGGGCAACATGGTCGATCTCGACAGCGATCCGACCAAGCTGATCGAGGTGGTGGGCCTGGGCAAGCAATTGCTGATGACGCGCGGCGCGCTCACCACCTTCTCGGTCGCCAATGACGTCGCCAAATATTTCGCGATCATCCCGGCGATGTTCGTGACACTCTATCCGGGGCTGGGCGCGCTCAACGTGATGGGACTCGCTTCCCCGCGCTCCGCAATCCTGTCGGCGATCATCTTCAACGCGCTGATCATCCCCTGCCTGGTGCCGCTGGCGCTCAAGGGCGTGCGCTACAAGCCAATGGCCGCGGGCCAGCTGCTCGCACGCAACCTGTCGATCTACGGCCTCGGGGGCCTGGTCGCGCCGTTCATCGGCATCAAGGCGATCGACCTCGCCGTCACCGCCCTCCACCTCGCCTGAGGAGCCCGTTCGATGTCCAAGGAACTCGCCGCAGCCCTTCGCCCCGCGATCGTCATGACGCCGTTGTTCGCGGCCTTGCTCGGTCTCGCCTACCCTGCCCTGCTCACCGGGATCGGCCAGCTAGCCTTTCCCGTGCAGGCGAACGGCAGCCTGATCCGCGACCATGGCCGCGTCGTCGGGTCGTCGCTGATCGGCCAGCAGTTCAGCGCGCCCGGCTATTTCCATGGCCGGCCGTCCGCCGCGGGAACGGGCTACGACGCCACCGCCTCGTCCGGCTCCAACCTCGGTCCGACCAGCAAGGCGCTCGCCGACCGCGTGCGCCGCGACGTCGCCGCGCTTCGCCAATCACAGGAGGGGACCGTTCCCGCCGATCTGGTGACCGCTTCCGCTTCGGGGCTCGATCCCGACATCAGCCCCGAGGCGGCGTTCTTCCAGGTGGCGCGCGTCGCCGCGGCGCGTGGCCTGCCGCCAGCGCAGGTCCGCAAGCTCGTGGACGCCCACGTGCAACGGCCGCTGCTCGGCATCATCGGGGAGCCGCACGTCAACGTCCTGCTGCTCAATCGCGCGCTCGACAGACTGGCAGCGGCAGGCGCAAAAGCAGCCGGGTGAGCGACGCCGCGCCAGACCGACGCCCCGATCCCGAGGCCCTGCTGCGCGCCGCTGCGCAGGAGGGGCGCGGACGGCTGAAGCTGTTCCTCGGCGCCGCGCCGGGCGTCGGCAAGACCTATGAGATGCTGAAACAGGCGGCGGCACGCCGCGCGGCCGGCATCGACGTGGTGATCGGCGTAGTCGAGACGCACGGTCGCGCCGAGACCGAGGCGCTGGTCGCCGGCCTGCCGGTGATCCCCCGACGAGCGATCGATCATCAGGGCCATCGGCTGGAGGAAATGGACCTCGACGCCGTGCTCGACCGCCGTCCGCAACTGGTGCTGGTCGACGAGCTCGCCCACACCAACGCGCCGGGCAGCCGTCACGACAAGCGCTATCAGGATGTCGAGGAGCTGCTCGCCGCCGGGATCGACGTCTTCTCGACAGTCAACGTCCAGCATCTCGAAAGCCTCAACGACGTCGTCGCGTCGTTCACCAAGGTCCGCGTGCGCGAGACGCTGCCCGACCGGCTCCTCGAAAACGCCGACATCGAGGTGGTCGATATCCCGCCCGACGAACTGATCGAGCGGCTGCGCGAGGGCAAGGTCTACGTGCCCGAAGAGGCCAGCCGCGCGCTGGGCAATTATTTCTCGAAATCCAACCTCTCGGCGCTGCGCGAGCTGGCGCTGCGCCGCGCGGCGCAGACGGTCGACGCGCAGATGCTCGACTATCTGCGCGCGCATGCGCTGGCGGGCACCTGGGCGGGCGGTGAGCGGATCGTTGTCGCCGTCAGCGAGCATGAGGGCTCGCCCAGCCTCGTCCGCGCGGCCAAGCGGCTGGCCGATGCGCTCGGCGCGCCGTGGACCGCGGCGCATATCGAGACGCCGCGCGCGTTGCGCTTCGGTGACGAGGAGAACGCCCGCATCGCGGCGACCATGCACCTCGCCAGCCAGCTGGGCGGCCAGGTCGCCTCGATCCCGGCGGCGACGGTGATCGACGGTCTGAAGCGCTTCGCGATCGAAGCGCGCGCGACGCAGCTGATCGTCGGCAAGTCGACGCGCTCGCGGCTGTTCGAGCTGCGCTACGGATCGGTGGTCGATCGCGTGGTGCGCGAAACACCCGGCGTGGCGGTGCACGTCCTGCCGCTCGACGGCGATCAGCCGTCGCCATCGGTCACGTTGCTGCGCGGCGGCTGGGGCCGCCCGCGCGACTATGCGGTGGCGCTCGGTCTGATGGCGTTCGTGACGCTGCTGGGTGCGGTGCTGTTCTCGGCCGGCAACATCACCAACGTCGGGCTGCTCTACCTGTTGCCGGTGATGATCGTCGCGACGCGCTACGGCATGCGTCCCGGCGTGATCACCGGGCTGGTGTCGTCGCTCGCCTATAATTTCTTCTTCATCCCGCCGACCCACACCTTCACCATCCAGGATCCGCAGAACATCCTGACGGTGCTGGTGCTGCTCGGCGTCGCCGTCGCCACCAGCCAACTCGCCGCGCGGGTGCGCGATCAGGCGCTGCTTGCCCAGAAGAGCGCTGCACAGAACAGCGCGCTTGCCGGGTTCGCCCGGCAGCTGACGACGATGACGCAGCGCGACGAGCTTGGCCGCCTGCTCTGCGCCGAAATCGGGCGATTGCTCGACGCACATACCGTCCTGCTATTCCCCAGCGAAGGCGATCTGGAAATCGTGGCCGCTGTGCCGCCGGACGATCGCATCGCTGCGATCGAACAGGCAGCCGCGCGCTGGGCATTCGAGAACAACAAGCCCGCCGGCCGCGGATCGGAGACGCTGACCGCATCGGAATGGTTGTTCCACCCGCTTGCTGCGGGCGGCCGTACGCTGGGCGTGATGGGGCTTGCCCGGGCCAACGCCGCGCCGATCCGGTCCGACCAGTTCCCGCTGCTCCTCAGCCTGCTCGACCAGGCGGCACTGGCTCTGGAGCGGATTGCGCTGGAAGCGGAGATGGCGACGGTCACGCAGTTGAAGGAACGCGATCGGCTGCGCGCGGCCCTGCTGTCGTCGGTCAGCCATGATCTCAGGACACCGCTCACCACGATCTTGGGCACGCTGGCTGAGATCGAGCCGACGTCCGACCATCAGCGCGAGCAACTGACGACCTCCCGGGCCGAGGCGGAGCGGCTGCATCGCTTCGTCGCCAACCTGCTCGACATGGTGCGGATCGAGGCCGGCGCGCTCAACCAGTCGCTCGAGCCGGTCGACCTGATCGACGCCGTCGCCGCCGCCGCGCACGACCTGCGGCGCGTGCTGGCCGGTCATCGGCTCGACGTGCGGCTGCCGGCCGACCTGCCATTCGTCATCGTCGATCCCCAGCTGTTCCACCACTGCCTGATCAACCTGATCGAGAATGCCGCGAAATATGGCGATCCGGAGGGAGAGATCAGCATCGCCGCGCAGCGCCGGCCCGACGGTCTCGTGCTGCAGGTGATCGACCAAGGGCCGGGGCTGCCGCCTGAAGACCTGACGCGGGTGTTCGAAACCTTCGCCCGGATCGAAGGCTCCGATCGCAAAGGGGGCACGGGGCTGGGGTTGGCGATCGTCAAGGGCTTCGCCGAGGCGATGGGGTTGAGCGTCTCGGCCACGAACCGTGACGATGGCCGCGGCGCCTGCTTCGCGATTCACTTCCCGCCCGACCACATCCGCATCGGAGACGCCCCCGAATGACCGCGCAGGCCAAATTGCTGCTGATCGACGACGAGCCGGCGATCCGCAGACTGCTCGGTGCCGCGCTGGCGCGCGCCGGCTACCGCGTTACAGAGGCGGGCAATGCCCGCGAAGCGATGAACGCGGTGCAGATCGACAAGCCCGATGCCGCGCTGCTCGATCTCGGCCTGCCCGATCGCGACGGGCTCGAACTCGTGCCGCTACTCAAGGCAGCCGGCGTAGCGCTGATCGTCGTCTCCGCTCGTGACGCCACCGACCAGAAGGTGGCCGCGCTCGATCTTGGCGCCGACGACTATGTGACCAAGCCGTTCGACACCGATGAAGTGCTCGCGCGCGTCCGCACCGCGCTTCGCCACCGCCTCGCGCTCAGCGCCGAAGAGGCCAAGGTGACGATCGGCAGCACCGAAATCGACCTCGGTGCGCGCACCGTGCGTAACCGAGGCGAGGATATTCACCTGACGCCGAAGGAATACGGCTTCCTCGCCGAACTGGCGAAGCGCCCGGGCAGGGTCGTCACCCACAGCCATCTGCTCCGCGAAGTCTGGGGACCCGGCCACGAGCACGACGTCGAATATCTCCGCGTTGCCGTCCGCGGCGTCCGCAAGAAGCTCGGCGAGGATGCGGCGGGACAGTCGATCATCCGCAACGAGCCCGGTGTCGGCTATCGCCTGCGGTGGTGAGGATCGAAAGAGCCACCTGATCGACCAGCGGTGCCGATGCCCTACGTCGCTCTTCCTCCTCCATGCGCCTAGGGAAGTCCCCTAGAGACAGGCTTTCGCCCTTCCAGCAGAATGTTAGCCATCGGTGATGATCGGCCGTCCCGGCACGTGCCGAGCGTGAGAGGGATGCGATGGCGGCGACCATTACCGACGTTGCCAGCGACCGCGGCCAGGCGACGCTTGCGTTCCGCAGCGTCGCGCTCGAGAAGGTTTATCGGACCGGCGAGACATCCGTGCGCGCCCTGCGCGGCATTGATCTCGCCATCGCGGCCGGCGAACTGCTGGTGCTGCTCGGGCCGTCGGGGGGCGGCAAATCGACCTTGCTCAATATCATCGGCGGGTTGGACAGGCCGACATCGGGCAGCCTGTTCTATCGCGATACCGAGCTGACCGCGCTCGACGACCGCGCGCTGACCCGCTTTCGTCGCACCGAAATCGGCTTTATCTTCCAGTTCTACAACCTGATCCCCAGCCTGACCGCCGAGGAGAATGTCCGGCTGGTCACCGATATCGCCGCCGATCCCATGGCGCCGGCCGAGGCATTGGCGATGGTCGGCCTGGCCGAGCGCCGCAGCCATTATCCCGCACAGCTGTCGGGCGGCGAGCAGCAGCGCGTCGCCGTCGCCCGGGCGATCGCCAAGCGCCCCGGCGTGTTGTTGTGCGACGAGCCAACCGGGGCGCTCGACAGCGGCACCGGGGTGCGCGTGCTGGAGGCGCTGGCGCGCGCGCATGACGAGCTCGGCGCGACAGTGGTCATCATCACCCACAATGTCGGCATCGCCGCGATGGCGCAGCGCGTGTTCCATGTCCTCGACGGCCGGATCGCGCGGATCGAGACCAACGCCCGTCCCGTCTCACCGCGGGATATCAGCTGGTGAGCGCACTGGACCTCAAGCTGCTGCGCGACCTGTGGCGGCTGCGCGGCCAGGCACTGGCCATCGCGCTGGTGCTGGCGGCGGCGACCGCCACCTATGTCCTGGCCGCCGGGGTCCACGGCTCGCTGGCCGCCACACGCGACGCATATTATGCGCGCAACCACTTCGCCGACGTGTTCGCCGGCATGACCCGCGCGCCGCGCAGCGTCGTCGCCCGGGTGGCGCAAATCCCCGGCGTCCAGCGCGCCGAAGGCAATGTGGTGCACTACGCCCGGCTCGACCTGCCGGGTCGCATCGAGCCGGTGCGTGCGCTGGTCAATTCGGTCGACGAAGACGGTCGCACGCACCTCAACATCATCACCCTGCGCCGCGGGCACCTGCCGCGCCCCGGCCATCCCGCCGACGTGGTGGTCGACGAATCGTTCGCGAAGGCCAACGGGCTCGATCTCGGCGACACCGTCACCGCACAGATCTACGGCCACCAGCTCGACCTGCATGTCGTCGGCATCGGCCTTGCCCCCGATTACATCTATGCGCTCGGACCCGGCGACCTGGTGCCCGACGAGCGGCGCTTCGGCATCTTCTGGATGGGCCGCAAGGCGCTGGAAGCGGCGACCAGCCGACGCGAGGCAATCAATGCACTGGCGGTGAAGCTCGGCCGCGGCGCGTCCGAAGCCGAGGTGATCCGCAAGCTCGATGCCGTGCTGGCGCCTTATGGCGGCACCGGCGCCTATGGCCGCAAGGACCAGCTGTCGCATGCCTTTCTCGACAGCGAGCTCAAGCAGCTCGACGCGATGGCGCGGATCATCCCGCCGATCTTCCTGATCGTCTCGACCTTTCTCGTCTACATCGTGCTGGGCCGCATGATCCGCACCGAGCGCGAACAGATCGGGCTGATCAAGGCGTTCGGCTATTCGGACTGGGCGATCGGCTGGCATTACCTGAAGTTCGCGCTGGCGATCGCGGCGCTGGCGATCGTCATGGGATCGCTGGCCGGCATCTGGATGGGCCGCGCGATGACCGGCCTCTACGCCGAATATTACCGCTTCCCGTTCCTCGATTATCGCCTGTCGCCCGGCGTGTTCCTGTCGGCAGGAGCGCTCGCCGCCGGGTCGGCCGCATTGGGCGCGATCGGCGGGGTACGGATGGCGGTGACGCTGAGTCCCGCGGTAGCGATGGCTCCACCCCCGCCCCCGATCTATCGCGCCGGACTGGTCGAGCGGCTGGGGCAGCTCGCCGGCTTCACCGCGATCGGCGACATGATCGTCCGCCACATCGCGCGCTGGCCGGGGCGCTCGTCGATCACCGTGTTCGGCGTCGCGCTGTCGATGGGGCTGTTGTTCGCCACGATCCAGTTCATCGACGCCAGCCATGCGATGCTCGACCAGTTCTTCGCCCGCAGCCAGCATGAAGACCTGACCGTCACCTTCACCGAAGTGCAGAACGAGGCGGCACTCGACGCGCTTGCCCGGCTTCCCGGCGTCTGGCGGGTGGAGCCGGTGCGCTCGGTCGCGGTGAAGCTGACCCACGGCCACCGCAGCGAGCGCACCGCGATCGAGAGCGTCGAGCCCGGCTCCGCACTCACCGCCCGGATCGACATCAGCGGGCGCGCGATCACGCTGCCCCCGGCCGGCTTGATGCTCAGCCGGCAACTCGCCGGCCAGCTTGGCGCGACGGCCGGCGACAAGGTTCAGGTCGATATGCTCGGCGGCCGCCGCACGCATGTCGTGCAACCCGTCGTCCGGATCGTCGACGAGATCGTCGGCGCGCGCGCCTATGCCGGGCCCGACACGCTGCAGCGGATCACGCGCGACACCGCCCCGGTCGGCGCCGCGCTGCTCAAGATCGACCCCGCGGCGCGAGTCGTCATCCTCAAGCGGCTGGAGGGGATGCCGGTGGTGCTCGGCGTCACCGAACGCGCCGCGGCTTTGGCGCGCTTTGCCGCGTTGATCCGGCAGAACATCCTGACGATGATCGGTTTCTACATCACCTTCGCCGCGGCGATCGCGGTCGGCGTGGTCTACAACAGCGCGCGCATCCTGTTTTCCGAGCGGGCGCACGAGCTCGCGACGCTGCGCGTGCTCGGCTACCAGCAGCGCGAGGTGGCGATCGTCCTGCTCGGCGAGATCGCGCTGCTGGTTGCGCTGGCGATCCCCGTCGGATGCCTGGTCGGCTATGGCATGGCGCACCTGATCCTCGCCATGTTCAGCTCGGATCTGTTCCGCCTGCCCTATGCGGCGAGGCGCGCGAGCTATGGCTATGCCGGGCTGGTGATCGCGGCCGCCACGCTGGGCACGGCGATGGTGGTCGCGCGCCGCGTGATGACGCTCGACATGGTGCGCGTGCTGAAGGCGCGGGACTGATGCTGCAGGCGCTGCGACGCTGGCGCTGGGCGGTCGCGATCGGCGTCGTGCTGGCGCTGGCGCTCGCCTATGCGCTGTGGCCCGCCGCGACGGTGGTCGATCTCGGCACCGTCAGCCGCGGGCCGATGGCGGTGGGCATCACCGATATCGGCAAGACGCGCGAGGACGAACTCTACGTCGTGTCGGCGCCGGTCACCGGTTTCGCGTCGCGGATCACGCTGGAGGCGGGCGATCCGGTGCGCAAGGGGCAGGTCATCACCCGGATCGCCGCCCAGCCGACCGCACCGCTGGACCGCCGCACGCAGGAGACGCTGGGCAGCGACCTCGCCTCCGCCCGCGCGGCCCGGGCCAGCGCCGCTGCCGCGTTTGCCCAGGCGACGCGTGACCTCGCCCGCGCAGAGTCGCTCGACCGGGAGGGATTCATCCCGCGCGCGCAGTTGGAGACGACGCGCACCCGCGTCGCCACCGACCGCGCCACGCTCGACCAGGCCCGTGCCGAGGAACAGCGTATCCTGGCCGCGCTAGGCAGCGCCGGGCGCACCGGTCGCGGCGCACCCGTCGCCGTGACGGCGCCGGCCAGCGGCGCGATGCTGCTGGTGCCCAACAAGAGCGAAGGCATGGTGGCGCAGGGCGCGCCGCTGGCCACGATCGGCGACCCCGCCAAGATCGAGGTGGTGGTGGAGCTGCTGTCGCGCGATGCCGTCCAGGTCCAGCCCGGCGATCGTGTCGAGATCACGCAATGGGGCGGCGCCGCACCGCTGATCGGCTTCGTCAAGCGCATCGAGCCGTTCGGTTGGCTCAAGGTGTCCGCGCTGGGCATCGAGGAGCAGCGCGTCAACGTGATCGTCGGCTTCGATCCGCGCAACGCGCGCGCAGCGGCGCGGCTCGGCCACGGCTATCAGCTCGACGCGACGATCATCCTGTGGAGCAGACAGGATGTGCTGCGCGTGCCGATCGGCGCGCTGTTTCGCGCCGATGACGGAACATGGCGCATCTTCGTCGACGATCGGGGCCGGGCGCGCGAGCGCGCCGTCAGGATCGGGCACGTGAATGACGATTATGCGGAGGTATTGGCAGGCGTGCGCCAAGGCGAGACGGTCGTGCTGAACCCGGCGAGCACGCTTGCCGCAGGCGACCGCATCACTGGCCGCTGACGGCACCTTGAAAGTATATTAGGTTATACTACATTAGGTCATACTTATGCTAGACGCGACACGAACAGACATGCTTGCCGAGTTCGCGGCCGAGGCGGGTCAAGTCGTCGGGCTGCTCAAAGCAATGGCAAACGAGGCTCGACTGCTGGTCCTCTGCCACCTTGGCGAAAGCGGCGAACTCTCCGTCGGCGCGTTGGTCGAGCGCGTTGGGCTCAGCCAGTCGGCGCTTTCGCAACACCTCGCGAGGCTGCGGGAGGAACATCTCGTCGAGACCCGCAAGCACGGCCAGACGGTCTATTACCGGGTCTCCGACCCCAAGGTGGGCCAGCTGCTGGCGCTGCTTCACGATCTCTTCTGCCCCGATCTCGGGCGCGAGGACGCACCGGAAAACACGAAAAGGAGCTGACCATGGACGCCGACACCAATCTCGATCGTGCTGCGGCGCAGGTGCAAGCGGTGCTGCACGGCGAAATTCCAGCGCCCCACGTCCGGGCCTTTTTCGACGAGCCGACCTTCACGGCCAGCTATGTCGTGAGCGATCCCGCGACGCGGAAAGCCGCGATCATCGACAGCGTGCTGGATTTCGACCAGCCGTCGGGCCGGACGAGCTGCCAGTCCGCGGACGCGATGATCGCCCATGTCGAGGCCGAAGGTCTCAGCGTCGAGTGGATCCTCGAAACGCATGCCCATGCCGATCATCTGTCGGCCGCGCCCTATCTTCAGGAGAAGCTCGGCGGGCGGCTCGCCATCGGCGCAGAAATCATCGCCGTGCAGAACATCTTCGGCAGGATATTCAACGAGGGCACTCGCTTCGCGCGCGACGGATCACAGTTCGATCGGTTGCTGGTCGACGGCGATACGCTGGCGGTCGGCGGCATCCCGTTGGTTGCGCTCCACGTGCCCGGCCACACGCCGGCCGACATAGCCTATATCATCGGCGATGCCGTCTTCACGGGCGACACAATGTTCATGCCCGATTACGGCTCGGCGCGGGCGGACTTCCCCGGCGGCGACGCGCGGCGGCTCTACCGCTCGGTGCGCAGGCTGATGCAGCTGCCGGACGCGGCCCGGGTGTTCCTCTGCCACGACTACAAGGCGCCCAATCGGGACGAATTCGTCTGGGAAACGACCATGCTCGCCGAACGGACCGGCAACGTCCACGTCCATGAAGGCGTCAGCGAGGACGATTTCGTGGACATGCGCACGCAGCGCGACGCGACGCTGGGCATGCCCCGGCTCATCCTGCCGTCGATCCAGGTCAACATGCGCGGCGGGAGACTGCCCGAACCTGAGGACAATGGCGTGAGCTATCTCAAGCTCCCCCTCAACCAACTCTAGCGCGGCGACCGGGACACATTTTCCGCCATCGCCACACGCCCCTTCACTGCATCCTTGGAGCCGATCATGGACATCAATCATCTTACCCCGGCCTTCGCCACGGCGTCGCAACTGCAGCCGTCCGACATGGCCCGTCTTGCTGCGGCAGGATTCAAGGGGGTGATCAACAATCGCCCGGACCATGAAGGCGGTCCGAACCAGCCGCGGTCCGCAGACCTTCAGGCTGAAGCGACGCGGCACGGTCTTCTCTACCGCTACATACCGGTCGTTCCGGGCAAGGCGACCGACGCCGATGCGCGTGCCTTCGCGGCTGCTCTGCAACAGGCCGACGGCCCGGTCGTCGCATTCTGCCGGACGGGCAATCGGGCGGCCGCGTTGTGGAAGGCAGCGCAAGGCGTGTCCTGATGCGGCGGCATCGGCGTCCAGGCTGAGATCATCATGCTCGACACGCTCCACTATCTGCTGGGCGCCGGTTCCGGGGCCATCGTCGGCTTCGTCCTCGGGCTGGTGGGCGGCGGCGGTTCGATCCTCGCCGTACCGCTGATGGTCTATCTGGTCGGCGTGCCCAATCCGCATGTCGCGATCGGAACCAGCGCGCTTGCCGTCGCCGTCAATGCGGCGATCGGCCTCGTCAACCACGCGCGGTCGGGGACGGTGAAGTGGCGCTGTGCCCTGATGTTCACCGCTGCGGGGATCGCCGGCGCGTTGATAGGCTCGACCGTCGGCAAGGCGGTCGACGGCCAGAAGCTGCTGTTCATGTTCGCGATCGTCATGATCTTGGTGGGCATCTTGATGCTTCGCAACCGAAGGGCGAGCGGCAACCCCGATGCGGCATGCAGCCGGGAGAATGCGGCCAAGGTGCTAGGCTTCGGCGGGGGAACAGGCGCGTTTTCCGGATTCTTTGGCATCGGTGGCGGCTTCCTGATCGTTCCGGGACTGACGGCGTCGACCGGCATGCCAATGATCAACGCGATCGGTTCTTCACTGGTCGCGGTAACCGCCTTCGGCCTCACGACGGCCGCCAATTACGCCTTGTCGAGCCTGGTCGACTGGCCGCTCGCCGCCGTCTTCATCGCCGGTGGGGCGGCGGGCAGCTTCGGCGGCGTCCTGCTCGCCCGGCGGCTCTCCGAAACGCGCGGGCGGCTGACCGTCATCTTCGCCGCCATGGTCTTCGTCGTTGCCGCCTACATGCTCTGGAAAAGCGCTGCGGCGTTTTGAGGCGGCATCACACGCTGAGACTGTGGCCGGGCGCGGCTCGGGCGGTGCTCGACAGAGGCGCCAGGCCGCGCGGCGTCGCCGCTGCCGCTGAGTTCATGGGTGCGGAGGCTTTCATGCTACGATCGAGCGATCCACCCTCTGGAGAATCCCGGATGCCGCTCCACTGATCCGCGTCCTACGCTCCCTCGTTGACCGGAGGACGTGGTGGCCATGAGATCGATGTGGAGCTTCACGATCGCGAAGGTGGGCGGGACGGTGGTTCGCATTCACCTGACCTTCCTGCTGCTGCTGATCTGGATCGGCGTGGTAAGCTGGACCGGCGCCGGCGCGCGCTCCGCCTGGATCGACGTGACCTTCATCGTCCTGCTGTTCGGCTGCGTCCTGCTGCACGAGCTTGGCCATGTCACCGCGGCGCGGGCGTTCGGCATTCCCACGCGTGATATCACGCTCTACCCCATCGGCGGCCTGGCGCGCATCCAGTCCAGGTTCGAGAGCCCGCGCCAGGAGCTGGTGATCGCCAGCGCCGGGCCTGCAGTCAGTCTGCTTCTGGCCGGACTGTTGACCGTCGTTGCCGGCCCGCCGCCGGCGGCGCTCACGCTGGACGCAAACACAGGCTGGCGCGAAATGGCGGGGGTGCTTGCGGCGGCCAATCTCGCGCTGGCGGTGTTCAATTTGCTGCCCGTCTTCCCGCTGGACGGGGGACGCATCGCGCGAGCGCTGCTCTCCTGGTGGTTCGGGCGCCGTGCCGGCACGCATGTCGCCGTCTGGACCGGCCGGATCGCCGGGGTCCTGTTCGCCTTCTACGGCCTCACCCATAGTCAGATAATGCTCGCCGTCATCGGCATTTTCGTGGTCTTCGCCGCCTCGGCCGAATCGGTCGCGGCCGACCTTGAAGACGTGCTCGCAGGAAAGACCGCGCGCGATGTGATGGCGTCGCGCCTCGTGACGCTCGCCGCGACCGCGACGCTCGCCGACGCCGAACTCGCCGTCATCCGGGCGGAACAGCACGTATTCCCCGTCGTCGAGGAGATGGGGCGGCCGGTCGGCGTCGTCTCGCGCAACGAGATCATCGCTGCTGCTCAGACGCGATCGGGCGACACCGCGCTGCGTGACGTGGTGGACGGCACGGCGCCCGTCGTCACGTCCGACGCGCCGGCACGGCGCGTGCTTGCCCTGCTCGAGGATGGAGCGACCGCGGCGCTGGTAACGGATGCCGCCGGCCGGTTTGCAGGCCTGGTCACGCTCGAGAACCTGTCCGAGGTGCGGTTGCTCGATCGTCGACACCGTGCGGCGACCCGGCCGCAGTGGCTCCGCGCGCAAGGCGCCGATCGATGAAGTGCATCCTGGCCGCCGTCGATCCGGCGTCGCTGGAACAGCCGGCGCTGAAGCGGGCGTGCCGCCTGGCGGTGGAGCACGGCGCCCGGCTCCACGTGCTCGGCGTGCTGGAGGACGACCGTTGGGCGCAGGACCGCACTACCGCGCTTCAGCAGCTGCACGACGCCTTTGGTCGCCGCGCCTGGTGCGACCGCGCCGATGCTCGGTTCGACGTCGCGACCGGGACGCCGTCGGCCGCGATCGCCGAGAAGGGCGCCGAGATCGGCGCCGACCTGATCATCGTCGGCGGGCACCGTCACGCCCGCTGGGCCGACCGGATCTTCGGTACCACGGCCGAGGCGCTGCTGCGCGACACGCGTATCCCCCTGCTCATCGCGCGCGACGCGACCGACCGCCCCTACCGCATTGCTGTTGCCGCCGCGCAAGGCGACAGCAGCGTGACGGCGGCGATCGAGCTTGCCGCGTTGATCGGCGTCGAGGCGCTTACCGCCGTCCACGCCTATGAACTTCCCTTCGAAGCGCAGGTGATCGGCGGCACCGTCACGGCCACCATCATGACCGAGGAATCCCGGGCGTTTGCAGAGCGGGTCGAACGCCTGGCCGCCCGGACGGGGGCCACGCTGCACGTCGACGCCCTGTCGTTCGAGGATGACGTGATCTTCGCGCTCGCCCAGGGCGCGCGCGCAGTGCAGGCGGATCTGCTCATCCTGACCACCCATGCGCGCACGGGGATCGGATGGCTCGCGCGCGGTAGCGTGACCGATTCGGCGATCGAGCACCTGCCCGGCGACATCTTGATCGGTCGCCTGCCGAAATAGAAAACGTCAGTTCAGGACCGTCGCGCGCCCACGGCCGAACGTTCGGCATCAAGCACCCGCGCCGCCGCGGCGAGCGTGGCTCCGACGTCGGCCTTGGACGTGCGCCAGTTCACGACGCTGATCCGCATCACCCGCCGACCGCGCCATACCGATCCGCTGAAAAAGGCCGTTCCTTCGACATTCATCGCGGCGATGAGATGATCCGTCCACGCATCATGGTCGCGGTCGGTCGCCTCATTGCCGGGATGAAGGAAACGCACCAGCGCCTGATTGAGCGTCGGGCGGGCGACCACATCGACCCCGGGCATCGCGGCGAAACCGTCGGCAAGCTCGGCAGCATGGTCGCAGCACCGGTCCACGAGATCGGCGACGCCCGATCGGCCGAGTTCGCGAATTGCGGCGTAGACGGCGAATCCGCGCGCCCGGCGCGTCCAATCGGGCGTCCAGTCAATCTGGTCGCGCACCCCGCCGGGGGAGGAAAGATAAGCGGCGGTGACGCTCATCGCAGCACGATGGGCGTCGACATCGCGAACGATGGCGATGCCGTTGTCCTGAGGGGTGTTGAGCCACTTATGCGCGTCGGTCGCCCAGGAGTCGGCTTGCTCCACGCCGATCAGCTTTGCTCCATGACGGTCGCTCGCCCGCGCCCATAGTCCAAAGGCGCCATCGACATGAACCCAGGCGCCGGCGGCCCTCGCAACCGGGATAAGCTCGTCGAACGGGTCGATCGCACCGATGTTGAGGTCGCCGGCATCGAGCACGACAATCGTCGGTCCGCCACCGTTCCGAAGCGCAGTCTCGAGGTCGCGCCGGCGCAGTCTCGACGTCTCGTCGGTGGCAAGCGGCACGATGCTGTCGGTGCCGAAGCCCAGGAACCGGGCGGCGCGTTCGATCGAGCCGTGCCGTTGCTCGGTCGCCAAGATGCGGAGCGGCGGAGCGCCCCATAGTCCACGGGCCTCGACGTCCCACCCGATGTCGCGCAACAACGCGTGACGTGCCGCAGCAAGACACGTGACGTGCGCCATCTGACAGCCGGTGGTGAACGCGAACGACGCCGCTTCGGGCAGCTGCAGCAACTGCTTGACCCATGCTCCCGCCACCTCCTCGACCACGGCCGAAGCGGGGCCGCAGGCGTAGAGGGCGGCGTTGTTGTCCCAGGTCGAGGCCAGCCAGTCGGCGGCCAGCGCCGACGGCAGCGCGCCGCCGATCACCCACGCGAAGAAGCGTCCACCGGCCGAGCCGAGATGCCCACCGCGTGTTGCCTCGACCAGGTCATCGATGATGTCGGGCGCGTCGGTCCCGTGCGAAGGCAGGTCCAGCCATAGCCGTTGCCGAAGCTCGTCCAATGTGGTGGTCGCCCGCACCGGGCTTACCGAAAGCCCCCGGAGATATTCGGTGGCATGATGATGGGCGCGATCGATCGCGAGCTTGTCCTGCATGAGCGGCGCCGTACCAGCTTTGATGGTGCGGGCGCCCCGGAACTTGCGGTCAAACTTCTATCTCCACGCCGGCTCCCTCCGACCTTGCCGATCGCAGCGGGGCCAAGGGTGCTCAGTCAGGCGGCGCTTTGGCCCCTGAGCACTTCCCGAGCTGACCGTCATCCGAGAGTGAAGGAGGCGGCGTTGTCGTCCCCCAGTCGCCCGGCGCCGGGCCCATTTCCAGCCGCAAGGTGCCGCCCCCGGCGATCTCCGCGTGGCGGAACCACGCGCGGTCGAGCGGCCGGCCGTTGAGTTCTGCGGAACGGACGTAGCGGTTGGTGGCGCTCAGACCGTCGGCGACGATGGTCAGCCGCTTGCCGCCGCCCAGGTCGATCGTGCTCTGTGGAAAGGCGGGCGAGCCGATCAGGTAGACATCCTGCCCCGCCACGGGAAAGAAGCCGAGCATCTGGAACACCAGCCAGCTCGACATGGCGCCGGCGTCGTCATTGCCCGGGATGCCGGCGCGCGTGTCGGTGAAGTCGCGCTCGCGATAGGAAATGATGCGATCGACGGAACGGTCGGGCCGCCCGGCCCAATGGTAAAGCATCGGCAGCAGGAAGCCGGGTTCGTTGCCCATGTCGAAATGGCCGTGGTCGAACACCGTATCGAGGCGCTTGATGAAGCCGGCCTTGCCGCCCGACAGCGCGATCAGCCGCGCGACATCCTGCGGCGCGTAGAGCGAGTACGTCCAGATATCGCCTTCGTACATGAAGTCGGGCCAGGTGCCGCGCCTGACGAGATAGGGTGGCGCCCAGCCGCCGTCGGGCTTGCGTGGGCGCAGGAAACCGCTGACGCCCTCCTCGGTCAGCGCCGGATCCCAGAGGTTGGTCCAGTTCTCCGCACGCTTGGCGAAGGTTCGCGCGAGATCGCCATGGCCTAGCCCGCAAGCGAGTTGGGCGATGGCGAAGTCGTCATAGGCATATTCGACCGTGCGCGATCCGGCGCGTTCGTAATCGGTGCTGATATAGCCCTTGGACAGATAGTCCTGCAGGCCGCCGCGCCCTTCCATCCGCGGGTGCTCGGGGGGCACCGTCGCGTCCTTGAGCACGGCCTGCAGCGCCGTCTGGTAATCGACCCCGCGCAGGCCCTTCACGAAGGCGTCGGCAATGGCGACGTCGGCGTTGCTGCCGCCCTGGGTGCGGCCGGTGATGTTGCCGCTGCGCCCGTCGGGCAGCCAGCCCTCGTGACGATAGATGTCGATCAGCGAGCGCAGCATGGCGCGGCTGCGGTCGGGTGCGATCAGCGTCAGCAGCGGCCATTGGCTGCGGAACGTGTCCCACAGCGTGTAGTAATCGTCGTAATAGGGCTCGCCTGACCGCCATTTCGGGTTCTCGCCCGTGCGGTCGGTAGGCAGCAGCATGACGTGGTACAGCGCGGTGTAGAACTTGCGCCGCTCAGCCGGCGTGCCGCCGTCGACCGCGATCGGCGACAGCGCCTGGCGCCACTGCGCCGTTGCCGCGGCACGCGTGGCGTCGAACCCGCTCCCGGCGAGCGCATTGCGCCGTGCCTGGTCGATGCTGACGAACGACAGGCCGACGCGCGCGGTGACGACTTGCCCCGCCTTCGCGCCGAAATCGAGGACCGCGCCGATCGGATGATCGCCCGACACGACGATGTCGCGGTTCGCCGACGGCGCACCGCCGGTCCAGCTACGCACGTCCTGGGCATCGCGATCGGTAACGAGCGCGAAATAGACGTCATATTCGCCCGCCATGTTCCAGCCGCCGGCGTAGCGGCCCATGCCGTCCACCTCGTGCGGGGAGACCAGGTGTACGCCGCCGCCGAGGAAGCGCTGGTCTTCGATGCCGGGGCTCTTGCTCAGCATCTGGTCGATGCGGACCGTCAAGTGCGCCGGGCGGCCAGAACGAAAGGTGTAGCGATGCACGCCGACGCGGCGGCCGGCGGTCAGTTCGGCACGCACGTCGGGCCGCGTCAGCGTGGCGGCATAATAGCCGGGCGTGTCGGCCTCGTCGCTGCGCGGCGAGGCGAGATCGTCCATGTCGAGCGGCCCGCTTGTCGGCATCAGCCGGATGTTGCCGTATTTGCCCGCCGCGCCGCTCAGGTGCGTATGGCTGAAGCCGATGATCCGGCCGGCGCCCAGGTAGCCGAACTTGGTCGGCACCCCGTCGAAGCTCTCCATGTCGGGGCCGAGCTTGACCATGCCGAACGGGACTGTGGCGCCGACGAAGGCACCGCCGCCCCAATCGGTGCCGATGAACGGATCGACCTGGGTAATCGGTTCGGGGGCCGGCGGCGCGGCTCCGACCAGGGCGACGGCCAGGCCGGCGGCGAAGATGCGGTGCGGGCGGCGCCTCACGGCTGCGCTTCGCCTGCTCGTGGCGCCGGCGTGACGAGCGGTGCGGTCTCGGCCGCGCGCCAATCGGCGTCGCTGGCCGTCTCGACGGCCAGTCCGCCGCACTTTCCGCGAGCGCGGACGGGATTGCAGATCGAGGCCGCGTGATCGGGCAGGCGCACGGTGTAGCGACCGGGGAAGCGCGGATCGGCCCACAGATAGTCGGTCGACACCGCCTGCGCGCCGGTCCGCAGCGCCAGGTCGCGATGCGCGATGTCGTCGCGGCGCGCCTCGAACGTGTCCGAATCGGCGCGAGTCCGCACCCAGAAGCCGGCGCGGACGTCGCGGGCGATCCGATCGGTGTCCCTTGCTGCATCGTTGAGCGTCAGATAGGCAGCGGCTGGCGACTGCTCGGTGGGGGCGTTGACGAACATCGCCCGCCCCTCCAGCGAATGCCGCGGCCCGCGATAGAGCGCGACCACCTTGGGGCTCTCGTCGAGTGCGAACATGATCCGGCCGCGCGCCCTGCCCAGCCGCGGCCAATTGTCGTGCAGCACCGCCTCGCGCAGCGTCGGATATCTTCCCTGCACATCGTCGGGCGTCAGCAGCATCGACGGCGGCAACACCTCGCGAATCTCCCGGTCGAGGGCATCGAACGCCTTGGCGTCGAAGGGCAGCAGCGGCACCCTCCCGGGCACCGCCGTCTCGCCCTGCTTGGCGTTGATCAGGATGGTGATCGGCACGTGGCGCGGATGCGCCTGCGACCACGCCTTGACCAGACCGAGGCAGTCCTTGAACGTCACGCAACTCGAGCGGAAGTCCGCGTCGGGGACATGGATCACCTTGAAGCCCGGCCGCCGCATCGCCGCGAGCCATGATGCGTCGAGCGGCGCATGCGTCATCCGCGCGATCAGCGGGCTGGCGTAGCGGCCGCCTAGGGGGTCGTAGACGACGTCGACCTCGATCTCGCGCGCGCCGGCGTTGAGCTGCGCAGTCAGCGACTTGTGGGCATAGTCCAGCTTCTCCGCCAGCACCGGATCGTGCGCGGCAATGATGCGGTAATCGGCCGGCGGGATCGCTTGCTTGTAGCTATTGTGCGTGCCGACGGTGAGCAGATCGTTGACCCGCAGGTTGCGGTCCATCCACCGGTCGGCGCAGCCCGGCCCGGCCGCCGTCGCGCTTGCTGCGTCAAGGCGGCACCTCGCGGCCTGGGCAGGCGGAGCAAGCGCCAGCATCGATCCGGCGGCGCAGAGGAGCGCGGTGAGCAGCCTGACGGCGTGACGGTCGAACATGGCAGTCCCCCTTAGCCAGCGATGTAGATCGGATTGCCGATCAGCACGAGCCTTCCGCGCGCATCACGGACGTCGGCACGGACCCAGTGCGCTTTGCCGTCGCTCTGCCACGATGGCAGCGCCGGCGGATGATCGGCGTCGAACGCGACGCGCTCAGCCGCATCGGCACGCCCGTCGGTGACCAACTGGACGGTGCCGCGCGTCACGCCCTTCAGTGCCACGGCGAATTGCACCGTCGCGCCGGCCTGCGGGTGCAGCGTCTGGCCCATCTCGGCGCGTTCGCTGCCGGCCATTGCCGACAGGTCGAGCACTCGATCGCGCGTGCCGTCGACGTCGATGAACACGCGCCCCGAACGCAGGCCGTCGAGCAGGCCGTGAACCGACAGGTCGTGCATATAGACGACCGTGGTCGGCGTGCCGATCGCGCCGGGCTTGTCGGCGGGAATATCGGCGTCGTAATTGTCGCTGCCGTCGATGCCGGTGACATGCTCGCCGCGATCGAGCAGCTTCTCCCAGAGGCCGAAACCCTGCGCCGAATTGTCGGCGCTGCCGGTCGCTGCCAGCGTGCCGCCATTGACCACCTCCACCGCCGAAACCGCGTGCGGCGGCAGGCCCCCCACGCCCCAGCCGCACCCCATGCAGCGCTCGCCCGAGGGCACGCCGGGATGGTTGAGCGACACGATGCCGCCGGCGCGCTCCGCCGCCGCCATCCACTTCGCCGTCTGGCCATAGGTCGGCGCGGTCATGCGCCAGTCGAGAAAGTCGGTCAGCCCGAACACATTGGCATGGCCGAAGAAGGTGGTGATCTCGCGACCGGGCACCAACAGCAGCTTGTCGAACGCCGGCTGCAGCGCGCGTTCGGCATCGAATTGCGAGATGGTGTTGTGATCGGTCAGGGCGATGAAATCGAGCCCACGCGCCGCCGCCGCCGCGACGGTGCGATACACCGGGCAGCCGACCTTGCGGCCGCTCTGCGACAGGCATTTGCCGTCGCTGTTGCCGCTGTGCATGTGGAGGTCGCCGCGATACCAGCCCGGCCGCGCATCGAGCGGTGCGTCGGCGAACTCGGTGATGCCCGGCGCGCGCTCGATGAAAATCTCGGCCTTGTACGGCGCGCGTGCGCCGGCGCGGACATTGGGCACGCCGAGCAGCAGGTGCCAGCGGCCCGCCGGCAGCGGGCCGGGCAGATAGCCCGGCGTCGCTTCGCTGACGCTCAACGTCGCCTGATCGCGCGACCCGCCGCTCCAGCCACGAAAGCGCGCAGGATCCTCCAGACCCATGTCGATCGCCGCGTGCTGATCCTTGCCGCCGTAGCTGAAGCGCACCGTCAGCCGGGTGACGCCGGCGGGAAGGTCGAACGGAATCTCGCGATAATGCTCGAAATCGGCGCGCGTCATCACGCCGGTCAGCGTACGGTACGGCGCCGCGGCGATGTCATCGCGATCCGCCACCGCCTTGTCCTGCGCGCCGGCGGTTGCCGCTGCTCCCGTCACCAGGAGCAGCGGCAGCACGACGCGGGCGAGTGTCCGCGCGCGCATCAGAAGCGATACATGATCGCGGCGCGGTAATTGCGGCCGATCAGCGGCCGGGCGATGAACACGCTGGCCCCCGCCTCGCCGTTGACGATCTCGCCAGCGCGCGGGTTGCCTTCGGTAAGGCCCAGCGAATTGTTGAGATTGTCGACATAGCCGTAAAGCGTCAGGTGATCGGTCAGCGCCGCGCGCATGCTTAGGTTGACGGTCGCGTAGGCTGGCAGCTTCACCGAATTGGCGGTGTCGACATAGCGCGCGCCTTCATATTCCCACGACGCCTGCAAACGGAAGCGGCCGTCGAACAGGTTGAAGCCGGGCACCAGGCGCAGGCTGGTGGTCGGCACACGGATCAGGCGGTTGCCGTCGTAATCCTGCACCTTGCCGGAGCTGTCGGTATAGGTGAGCCCCTGGTACCGCGGGTCCTCGATCGTCGCCGTGCCCGACAGGTCGAACCAGCGCACCGGGCGGATCGTCCCCTCCAGCTCGACGCCGAACGTCTGCGTGTTGGCATAGGCCGGCCGCGAGGTCGACGCGCCCGTGTTGGGATCGAACGTATAGTTGGTGAAGCCGACGTCATGGTACTTGGTCCAGAACCCGGTCGCGTAGAAGTCGAACAGGTTGCTGGAATATTTGAAGCCGATCTCGCCTAAGTCCATGGTCTGGACGTTCGGGGTGGCGCCGGCGTTGGTTACGTAGTTGGCAAGGCCCGGCAGGCGCGCTGCGGAGGTGTACCGGGCGAACACGCCCGATCGCGGCGTGAACTGGTAATTGGCGCCGATCGACCAGGTCGCGTGGCTGAACGTATCGTCATAATGGGCATAGACGCCGGTGCCGGTGTAGATGCTCGACGTGGCGGGGTTGTTCGGGTCGAGATCGACCGGGTGCTTCAGCGCCACCGTGCCGCGCGCGCGCATCGTTTCCCACCGCACGCCGCCGTCGACGCGCAGCTTCGGCGTGATCTGCCATTCGTCGGAGGGGTAGAGCGCGTTGGTGGTCTGCTCGCCGTGCGCGTCTTCCCATTCATAGCCGTATTTGTAGATGCCGTTGTCGCTGAAGGTCTTGACGACCTTGCCGGTATCGTCGACCGCGACGAGGTCGAGCAGTCGGGCGTTGTCCTCAACATCGAGCAGCGCCGTCGAGGAATAGCGGCTGAAGTCCTCGCTGATGTGCGCGAAATAATAGCCCAGCGTGATGTCGTGGGTGGTCGAACCCATGTCGAAACGATGCGCGACGCGCGTATCGCTCATGAACTCCTTCACCGGCAGCGTCAGGCCGCGCAGCCCGCCGATGATGACATCGCCATTGCCGTTCTGGTTGGCGGTGTCGAACACCTGGCCGGGTGTGGTCGTGTAGCGGAGCTGCAGCGCGCTGGCGCCCGGTGCCTGGGCCAGCAGGCCGGCTTGCGCCGTCAGGAAGTCCGACCCGCTCTCGACGGCATTGGGATAGACGCCGTTACGCTGCGTGAACGTGTCGGTGTAGCGCGAGGCATTGGTGATCCGCCAGCCGCCCGCCGGCTCGAAGTCGAACTTGCCGGTGATCTGCGTCCGCTTGACCTGTGTGCCCAGGGTGTTGTCGAAGGTGTAGGTGCTGCCGTCGCCTTCGATCATCTTGATGCGTTCGGTCTCGGGACCGGCGATCGTACCGTAATGGCCGCTGAAGCCGGGCACCGCGACGATGTCGCCGTCCGCATTATAGGTCATCGGGATACCGGTGTAGAAGATGACCTTGTCGTCCATGCGCTTGACGTCGAGGCTGAAGTGCGCGCGGTCCCAATCGTGTGACAGCGTCGCGCGAAGCTGGCCGCCGTCGTTCCCGGTGAAGCCCGGATCGCGCACGCCGCCTTCGGACCGATAGAAGCCGCCGGTCGCCAGCTTCCATCCGCCGCCGATCGGGGCGCCGACCCAGAAGTCGGTGCGATACTGGCTGTCGGCGCCAAGCGTCATCTTGACCAGGCCCTCGGCATGGTCGCCGACCTTGCGCGGGATGAAGTTCACCGCACCGGCCGGCGCGTTGGAATAGAAGATCGACGACGGACCGCCGCGCACCACCTCGATGCGGTCGATCGTTTCGTCGAAGCGAAACGCCTGGTCGGCGTTGAGATAGCCGAGCGCCGGATCGTCCTGGACGGGCATGCCGTCTTCGAGCAGCTGGATCGAGCCGAAGCCGTCGACCGGCACGCCGCGGGCGCGGATGTTGCCGCTGGCCTCGCCGCCCGACGCCTCGACCCAGAAACCGGGGACCGATTTCAGCGCTTCGGTGACGCTGGTCGGCGCCTGCAGACGAAGCTGCTTCTCGTCGATCTCGGTGATCGAATAGCTCGTCTCGGCCTTCGTGCGCTCGCCGGTGCCGGCGCGCGCGGTGACGACGATGTCGTCATAATGGCCGCCCTGCGCGGGCTGTGCCTCGGCGCCGCCGGCGGATTGCGACTGGACGCCCTGGTCGGTCGGTGCGCTGTCCTGCGCGAACGCGGGAACGGCGCCGGCAAAGGCAATGGCGAGCAACGACGACGTCAACAACAACGGCTTCATAATGGGCCCCCTCTGGTCCGGTGTGTCAGGCGTTCTCCCCAAGGGCTCGCGATGTCCGCGAACGGCCGTTGCGGCGCCCGCCCGCGATGCGGACGGCCGTCGATCGGGCTCTTGCCGGGAAGACGGAGGGGGTCGTCGATTCCGGGACAGGGATGCGCAAAAAAATTTTCGGCAGGCGCCAATCGTCGGCTGTCAATCAGCTGTAACAGCGCGGGCCTACCCGCTTCGCTTCCGACACTTCGCCGATGGGAGGCACGGAACGATGGCCTGGCTGCGCGACATCGACATCTGGTTTGCCGACCGCGTCTTCGTGTTCCAACAGGAGCATCGCCGCTACGCCCTGTATCTCGCCAAACACCATGAAGAGGCCGAGGAGCTGGTGCAGGAAGCCTATGCCCGGCTGTTCGCGCGCGACGATTGGGCGGCGATCGCCAATCCCCATGCCTTCACGATGCGCATCATCCGCAACCTGGCGATCGAGCGCTTCCGCCGGGCCGAGGTGGTGCGGATCGACCAAAGCGCCGCGATCGCCTCGCTCGACATTGCCGATCACGCCCCGACGCCCGACGTGGTCGCGATGGATCGTTCGGAGTTGCATCGCGTCGCCGAAGTGATGCAGGACATGCCGCCCCGCATGCGCGAGGCGATCTATCTACGTCGGATCGAGGGCTTGCCTCCCGCGCAGGTAGCGGAAAAGATGAACATATCCGTCTCCACGGTGGAGACACATATCAAGCGGGCACTTCGCCTTTTGATCACAGGGCTGGCGCGGCCGGCAACGAACGGGAAGGCGGAACAGGCACCTCGATGGGAGCAGGTCGGGAAGCAGGAAACGATCTGACCAGCCAGGCGATCGACTGGCTGGTGGCGCTCGATCATGGCAATGCCGACGAAGCAGCGTTCGAGGCCTGGCGGTCCGCCGACCCGCGGCACGCGGCGGTGTTCGCGCAGGTTGCGGCGACCTGGCGTCGGACCAGCGACCGGCGGGTGGCGGCGCAGCTCGATCACGATGAGCCGGTCGTGGATGAGCCGGCAAGCGCCGAAGACAGCCCGGATGCGCGGCTGATCTCGCGCCGTGCCGTCGCCGCGGGGGCGGCAGCGCTGGCATTCGGGCTGGGCGGTGCCGCATTCGTCGCCTGGCCACGGCGTGCTTATGCCGAAACGGCCATCGGCGAACGCCGCACCGTTGCGCTGCCCGACGGCAGCCATGCGATGCTCAACACCGATTCGCGGGTCGCCTGGCGGTTCGACGACGGCCGCGACTTCTGGATCGAGCGTGGCGAGGCCGCGCTGCTGGTCCGCGCCGGCGCTGCGCCCTTCCGTGTCCACAGCGACCCGATCGATGCGCGGCTCAGCCCCGGGTCGTTCAACCTGCGGCTCGACCATGGCGGCGGCGAGTTGCTGGTCGTCGCGGGCCGTGCTGCCGCTGCGTATCGCGACGCCGAGGCCGGCACGATCGACGCCGGTCATCGGCTGATCGTCAGCGCCGGCGCGGCGACCGTCGAGCCGCTGCCGGCGAGCGCGCTGGCCGTCGCCACCGCCTGGCAGCACGGGGAAATCATCTTCGACGGGATGCAGCTGGATCGCGCCGTCGCCGAATTCAACCGCTACCTGCCCAACAAGATCGTCCTGGGCGATCCCGGACTCGCCGCAACCCAGCTTGGCGGCGACTTCCGCATCGCCGCGCCCGACAGTTTCCTGGCCGCGCTCCGCGACGGCTTCGGCATCGGATCGCGTCGCGACGGCGACCGCATCGTGCTGTACCGCGCCGACAGCGGTGAGGTTCGCGCCTCGCGATCGTGACACGAAGATGTCGCGCTCGCGCGGCATGGCGGCGCGATGGTTCTGAGTCGCGTGCCTCGCCGGAACGACCCGCCCCGCCGCCGGGGCGGCGTTGCGGCGGCTTCGCTATGGGCAGGATCGCTGGCGTGCGCCTGCATCGTCGCTGCGCCGGCGCAAGCGGCCGAGACGGCGCATTTCGACATCGCCCCACAGTCGCTCGCCGCCGCGCTGGATCAGTTCGCCCGGCAGGCGGGGGTGCAGATACTCTATCCCTACGCGATCGCCGCCGGTCACCGAACGGCGGGGCTCCGCGGCACCATGACGTCACGCGCCGCGCTCCATCGGTTGCTCCGCGACAGTGGGCTTGAGTTCGCCCGCTACGGCGATCACGTCATCGCGCTGCGTGCCGCCGCGCCGAAGCCGCCCCCATCCAAGCACCGCGAGGTTCGCCGCGAACCCCCTCCGCCCCAACCGTTACCGCTTCCGCCGGCGCCCGAGATCGTCGTCACTGGGCGCGCCGTCGACGCACCGCTGAGCCCGGCCCAGCAGAGCTACGCCGTCACCGAAATCGACGCCGCACAGCTCGCCGATCGGGCGCCGATGTCCACCGCCGACCTGTTCAAGCAGATTCCCGGCTTCTGGGTTGAATCGACCGGCGGCGAGGCGAGCAACAACGTCCGCTCGCGCGGCATTCCGACTGACGGCTATTCTTCGGTCGCGCTGCTGGAGGATGGGCTGCCGGTGCAATATGACGGCGGCCTCGCCTATCTCAACACCGACCAGGTGCTGCGGCTGGATCCGACGATCGATCGCGTCGAATCGGTGCGCGGCGGTCCCTCGGCGATCTTCGTGCCCAATGCACCGGGCGGCAGCGTCAATTTCCTGACGCGCAATGCGCTGACCCATCCCGGCTTCTCGCTGAGCGGACAGGTGGCGCGCAACGATTACCGGCGGATCGACGGCTTCGCCGGCATCAGGATCACGCCGCAGCTCGCGGTCTCGCTCGGCGGGTTCTACCGCTATGACAACGGTCTGCGCGATCCCGGCTACCCGGCCGATCATGGCGGGCAGCTGCGCGCCGCGATCGACTATAGCGACGGGCGCAACCGGCTGTCGTTCAACGTCAAGCGGCTCGACGACAGCGTCATCCTCTACCTGCCCGTACCGCTACAGTTCGGCGCCGACGGCAAGGTGAAGGCGATTCCCGGTTTCGACCCGCTGACCGACACGCTCGACGGCCCGGGCAACATGCACGTGCCGTTCAAGACCGCCGGCGGGCCACGAGATTTCGACCTGTCACGCGGCACCGACAGCCGCGCGACCTTCTACACGATGATCGGCCGTCTCGCGCTCGGCGATCGCAGCGCGCTGGAGGTGAAGGCACGGCTGCGCACCGGCAGCACGGTGAGAAACGGCCTGTTCCCGATCGGCCGTCCGATGACCGGCGCCGCCTATGTCGCGACGATCTGGCCGCAGCTCGCCGCCGCCTTCCCGACTGCGATCAGCGCGCAAATCCGCTACGCCGGTACCGGGCAGCGGTTCCTGCCGACCAGCAACGGCAACGGACTGGTGGTGGGCGCGAACCTGCTCGCCGTGCAGCTGCCGATGGACGAATTCATCGCCGACACGCGCCTGACGAGCAGCGTCGAGCGCTGGGGGCATCACGACCTCGCATTCGGCTTGACCTATGACGACACGAAGCTGCGCTACGACCGCCAGATGGGCACGGTGCTGCTCGACGTTCGCGGGCAAGCGCAGCGGCTCGACGTGGTGGCGCTCGATGGCGCCGGCCGACCAGTGGGAGCCCTCACCGACAACGGCTTCATCCGCTACGGATCGCTGTTCGACGATGTCGCCCTCCAAGCCTCAAACGTCGCCCTGTACGCGGCCGACGAATGGCATCTCGATCCGCGCTGGCGGATCGATCTCGGCGCGCGCTGGGAGCGGATCGCGATCCGCGGCGGCATGGAGCAGAGCGTGCCGGTCGATCTCGGCGACGCAGCGACGCTCGCCGACGACGCGGTACTGACCGGCGATGGCGTGATTACCCCGATCCGCCGTGCCTTCACCGGTTTCAATTGGACGATCGGCGTGAATTACCACCCGGCGGCCGGCACCGGCCTGTTCGCACGCCTCACGCACATCAGCCGGCTGCCCGGCGCTACCGACTTCAACAGCGCGCCCGATCGCACCGACGATGCCGATGTGCCGATCACCATGGCAGAGGCCGGCGCCACGCTCGAACGGCCGCACTGGACGCTGTCCGCCGTCGCGTTCGCCACGCATTTTGCGCGCTTGCCGTTCACCGACTATCGCTTTGATCCCGCGACCAGCGCCTATGTCGAGCAGACGTCGATCGCCGACACCTCCACCTTCGGCATCGAACTCGACGGCCATGCCGACCTCGTCGGCCCGCTCCAGCTCGACCTTCAGGCGACGCTGCAGGACCCGCGCTACCGCAATTTCAGCTATACGGACCTGGTCGCCAGCGAACCTGTCACCCATGACGCCACCGGCAACCAGCTGATCCGCGTGCCCCGGGTGTCGCTGCGGGCAACACCCAGCTTGCATCTGCTCGACGACCGGCTGCGCCTCGCGGTCGACCTGGTCCATTATTCCGACCGCTATGCCGATGTCGCCAACACCCAGCGCCTGCCCGGCTATTCGCTGGTCAACGTCAATATCGAGGCGCAGGTCGCGAAGCACGCGACGATCGCGCTGCACGGCACCAACATCACCAACACGTTAGGCCTCACCGAAGGGAATCCCCGCGTCGGCTCGTTCGACGCCGGCGGCAGCACCGGCTATTTCCTCGCCCGCCCGGAATTCGGCCGCACGATCCGGGCCATAGTGACCATCGGATATTGATCCGCCAGCATCGGCTGGCGAGCGGCACCGCGAGTGCTTCAGCCGCCGGTGGACGAATGCTGGCGCACCCATCGCGCGATCGCGTCCTTGGTCATCGCTCCCGATTGGCGGGCGACCTCCCGGCCGTTGGCGAACAGGATCAGCGTGGGGATGGACTGGATGCGGTAGCGTGCCGACAGCGCTTGCTCCTGTTCGGTGTCCACCTTCACCAGGCGGACATGCGGCGCCAGCTCGGCGGCCGCCGCCTCGAAGGCGGGGGCCATCATCCGGCAGGGGCCGCACCAGCTTGCCCAGAAGTCAGCGAGCACCGGCTGGCTGCCCTTGCCCACCAGCTTGTCGAACATCGCCTGCCCGGCCGCGAGCGGGCGGCGGGTGATCAGCGGTTGCCCGCACTTGCCGCATTTCGGATCGTCGCCCAGGCGCGCGTCGGGAACGCGGTTGAGCGCGCCGCACGCGCCGCAGACGATCACCTGGTCGCTCACGCCGCTTCCTCTCCCGGCGCGCAGACGCTGCACAAGGCGCCGATGATCGCCGCCACTTTCTCGTCCGCGATATGGTAGTAACGGGTCTGCGCCGCCGCGCGCGCCTCGACCGCGCCGGCTTCGCGCAGCATCGCGAGGTGCTGCGACACGGTCGGCTGCGCGAGCCCGGTGAGCTCGACCAGTTCGTTCACCGACACTTCGCCCGCGCTCATCCGGCACAGCATGATCAGGCGATCGCGATTGGCGAGCATGCGCAGGCGCTGCGCCACGTCGGTCGCGTTCTGCTGCAAGAGGTCGAGCGGGGCGGCATAGGTCATGGCGCCACCGTTACCGGGCGCCCATCGTCGCGCAAGACCACGTAGATCGCCGGGATCACCAGCACGGTCAGCAGGGTCGAGGAGGCGAGCCCGAACAAGAGCGAGATCGCCAGCCCTTGGAAGATCGGATCGCTGAGGATCACCGCCGCGCCGATCATCGCCGCCGCCGCCGTCAGCGCGATCGGCTTGAAGCGGATCATCCCCGCCTCCAGCAGCGTGTCGCGCAGCGATTTGTCAGGATGTCGCGCATGGCGGATGAAATCGACCAGCAGGATCGAGTTCCGGACGATGATGCCGGCAAGCGCGATGAAGCCGATCATCGAGGTGGCAGTAAAGGGTGCTGCGAACAGCATGTGGCCGATGACGATGCCGACCAACGTCAGCGGGATCGGCGTCAGGATCACCAGCGGCAGCTTGAAGTTCCTGAACTGGCCGACGACCAGCACGTAGATCGCCAGCAGCGCGACCATGAACGCCGCTCCCATGTCGCGGAAGGTGACCCAGGTGATCTCCCACTCGCCATCCCACAACAGCGTGGTGTGCGATTCATCCTCGGGCTGGCCGTGCAGGCTGATGTCGGGTCGTTCCAGGCCATGCGCCTTCCAGTCATAGGTCCTCACCGCCTTGTCGACCGCGATCATGCCGTAGATCGGCGCCTCGTAGCGCCCAGCCAGCTCGGCGGTGACCATCGTCGCGCCGCGACCGTCACGGCGGTAGATCGTCTGGCCACCCTTCTGCATGCTGGCATCGACCACCTGGCCAAGCTCGATCAATTGCGGGCCGTTCGGGCCTTGCGTCGCTGCTACCGGCGTCGCGGCCAGCGCCTGAGACCAGCGCCGCTGCGACTGGTCGAGCGTGATCTGGATCGGCAGCGGATCGCGGCCCCCGCCCTGCGGCGCATAGCCCACCGTCTTGTCGCCCATCAGCATGCCGATGCTGTCGAACACCTGGCGTTCGGACAGGCCGTATTGGTCGAGCCTGGCGCGATCGGGGATCAGGCGCAGCTCGGGCTGGGGCAGGCCGAAGCTGTTGTCGACATCGACGATGTACGGCACGCTCTTGAAGATTTTCTCGATCTGCAAGGCGGTCGCGCGGCGGGTCGCCTCGTCGGGACCGTAGATTTCGGCGAGCAAGGTCGCCAGCACCGGCGGCCCTGGCGGCGTCTCGACCACCTTGATCGAGCCGTCGGGCGGCAGCGGAATCGCCTTCAGCCTGTCGCGCAGCGCGACGGCGATGGCATGGCTGTTGCGCGATCGGTCGCCCTTGGGCTTCAACGTCACCATCACGTCGCCCATCCACGGTTTGTCGCGCAGGAAATAATGGCGGACAAGGCCGTTGAAGTTGAACGGCGCCGAAGTGCCGGCATAGGCCTCCATCGACGTCACCTCGGGCACGGTCCGCGTCACCGCCGCGACCTGTTCGAGCATCCGCGACGTCGCCTCCAGGCTGGTGCCCTCCGGCATGTCGACGACCAGCTGCAGCTCCGACTTGTTGTCGAACGGCAGCAGCTTCACCGTCACCGCCTCGAAATAGAACATCGAGCAGGCGACCAGTGTCGCGATGCCGACACCGGTCAGGAAAAGGCGCGCGCTGCGCTTCGTCGCGATCACGCGCATGGCGACGCGGGCATAGAGTTTGCCGAGCTTGCCGCCGTGCGTGTCCTCATGCTCGTGCGCGTCCGTCAGCGCCGAACGAGCGAAACGGACCATCAGCCAAGGCGCGATGATCACCGCGACGAAGAAGGAGAAGATCATCGCGGCCGACGCGTTGATCGGAACCGGCGCCATGTACGGCCCCATCATGCCGGAGACGAACAGCATCGGCACCAATGCGGCGATCACCGTCATCGTCGCGACGATGGTCGGGTTGCCGACTTCGGCGACGGCGTCGATCGCCGCCTGCGCGCGGGCCCGGTCGTCCTTCATCGCCCAGTGGCGCGCGATATTCTCGATCATGACGATCGCGTCGTCGACCAGGATGCCG
>JBQCHA010000313.1:0-4825 GCA_051955175.1 Sphingomonas sp. | reverse complement strand
GCCCTGACAGTGGGCGGGGGCCGCCACACGATGGGGCGCGGCGGCGCGCGGAGGCGCAGCCCCACGCCCGAGGGGTTCGAGACCGAGCGTGATTTCTACCTGCTGCTCGGCTCGACGCTGCAGCGCTTCCCGCTGGGGCTGAAGCCGTTCGGCAATGCCGGACCTGGCCTCAACGTGCTGGCGGTCGATGCGCCGCCGCGCCAGATGGCAGTGGCCGTGCCGGCCCTGCTCGCCGGGTCGGAAGCACCCTGGCTCGATCGCCTCGGCTATCACCGCGGCGCGCCCGAGACCTTCTCGCTGACGCTCGACGGCGGGTTCATTCTCGACGGCGAACTCTATGCCGGTGGCGAGCTGACCGTCCGCCGCGGCGCCCCGATGGAATTCATCGTGCCGTGACGCAGCCGCTGCGCCTGTTCGTGCAGGAGAGGCTGCGCGCAGCCGTCGGCCCGGAGATCAAGGCCGCAGCGCGGATCATCGCCGATCGCCTGAACGGGGTCGCAGTGCTGTTCTACGGATCGGTGCTGCGGACTGGCGATCTTGACGGGCTGCTCGATTTCTACGTGCTGACCGAGCATCAGCCCGGCCGCGGCATGCGCGGCCTCGTGTCGCGCGCGCTATGGCCCGACATCAGCTTCGAGGAAGTGCAGATCGGCGGCCATCGGTTGCGCGCCAAGGTCGCGACGATGCCGCTCGACACCTTCGCGGCGGCCGCCGGCGGCACGTTCGTCGATACGACGATCTGGACGCGATTCGTGCAGCCGAGCGCGCTGGTGTGGACCGCCGACGCGGGCGCCGCGCAGCGCGTGATCGATGCGGTCGCCGCCGCGGCGATCACCGCGGCACGCTTCGCGGCGGTGCTGGGCCCGGTCGAGGGGCAGCCCAACGACTATTGGCGGGCGCTGTTCCGCGAGACCTATTCGGCCGAGCTGCGCGTCGAGCGGCCGGGACGCGAAAACCAGATCCTGGCGTACGACCCCGATCGCTACGCGCGGATGCTGCAGCTGGCGTGGCAGGCCGACGATATCGACTTTTCGGAACGCGGCGGCCGCGTGTCTCCTCAGATCGACTTGCAGCGCTGTCACGAGATCACTCAGACGTGGCTGGCGCGGCGGCGGCTCGGCAAGACGCTCAACGCCGCGCGGCTGATCAAGGCAGCGGTGCTGCTGGACGGCGCCGCACGCTATGCTGTGTGGAAGATCCAGCGCCACACCGGCGTCGCCATCCCGCTGACGCCGTGGCGCGAACATCACCCGCTGCTCGCCGCCCCCGG
Organism: Sphingomonas sp.; assembly: GCA_051955175.1. Lineage (GTDB taxonomy): Bacteria > Pseudomonadota > Alphaproteobacteria > Sphingomonadales > Sphingomonadaceae > Sphingomonas. The sequence goes on along the minus strand of JBQCHA010000313.1, from coordinate 3,555 downwards.
AGTGTTGTGGAAGGTGTGGCGCGGGGCTGGCTCGACGCGATGAGCTTCAACGCGCTGGTGCTCGCCGGATCGCGCGGCGGCGCCGATCCCGTCGCCAGCCATGCCGGCGTGCCCGAGAAGGCGTTGATCGAGTTCGACGGCAGCACGATGCTGGCCCGGGTTGTCGCGGCGCTGCGCACGGCAGGGGCCGAACGGATCGCCGTGTCGGCATCGACCGCGCTGGTGCGCGATCATGCCGCCGCGCTCGGCGCCGAGCCGCTGATCGCCGAGGCGGGGCCGAGCCTCAGCACCGTCCGCGGCCTGGAACTGCTGGGCGCGCCGCTGCTCGTCACCACCGCCGACCATGCATTGCTTCAGCCCGAATGGGTGAGGCAATTGCTCGACGAGGCACCGGCCGATGCCGATGTCTGCGCGATGCTGGCGCGGCGCGAGGCGATCGAGGCGGCGGTACCCGAGACGCAGCGCACCTATCTGCGCTTCGCCGACGGCGCGTGGTCCGGCTGCAACCTGTTCTATCTCGCCACGCCCCGCGCGCGCGACGCGCTGGCGCTGTGGCAGCAGATCGAGGCCGATCGCAAGCGCCCGCGGCGCCTCGTGCGGCGGCTGGGTCCCGCGATGCTGCTGCGCTACCTCGCCGGTCGGCTTACCCTCGCCGAGGCGCTGGACCGGCTCGGCGCCGTGGCGGGCGTGAAGGCACGCATCGTTGCCAGCCGCTATGGCCTCGCCGCCGTCGATGTCGACAAGCCCGCGGACCTCGACCTCGCGCGACAGATCCTCGCCCGGCAACAGCCCGCCGCCTGAGTCTCGGCGACACGGTTCTACCTGTCAGCGCGCGAAGGCTGCCGTTTCTTTACCTGAAGGAGGATGGTGCCCAGGGGCGGGATCGAACCACCGACACTGCGATTTTCAGTCGCATGCTCTACCAACTGAGCTACCTGGGCGCGCCGCCGACGGGAAGGTCGGCTCGACGGAAGGGCGCTATTAGTCGTGCGCGCCGTCGCTGTCCAGCCCGGTTTGCACGCTTTTCTCATCAAGCGGCCCCGGCAGGCGATAGCCCTCGCCCAGCCATTGCAACAAGTCGCGATCCTTGCAGCCGCGGCTGCAGAACGGCGCGAATGCCGCGTCGGTCGGGGTGCCGCAGATGGGGCAGCTGTTCTTGCCGGTCTTGCTCATCGTCAGTCCTCGCCGATCCCGCTGAAAATAGTGGCGACGCCCGTCCGCCGGGTGAGTTCCGCGATCCAGTCGGGGCGCGACCGAATCAGCGCCAGCTGCGCCGCGGGCAGGCGGCAGCAGCGTTCGCCGGGCGGCGGCGTCCGCTCGATCCGGCGCAGCGTCGCGCGCAACGCGGCACCGGCGGGATCGTCGCGCATCAGTTCTGAAAGCGACGGCCGCTCCCGCCGGCGGACGATCTGCAGGAAGCCGAAGCCGTTCATGGCGGTGCGCTCGAACGGCGGCGGCAGTGCGGCGTCGATCGCCTGCGCCACCGCCTGCCGCTCGCCACGTCCCGCGAGCGTGGGAAAATCGACGCCGATCGATCCCGTGATGTCGAGCCGCTCGATCGCCCGTCCCACCGCGGTCGCCGCCGCCACCGCCAACCGGTCGAGCGGCGGCTGGCCGTCGACATCGATCAGCGTCATCGCCGGCGTCAGCCACACGCGCAGCGCACCGCCGGGAAAGGCGATCTCGCCGGTCTGTGCCTCCTCCAGCACTTCGGACCAGCCTGCCGCCTCCAGCGCATCGGGCTGATGCGCCTGCAGCTGCCGGACCGGCAGCCCCGTCGCGGTGATCCGCGCCAACAGGTCAGGACCAGGTGTCTCTTTCGCGTCGGTTGCGGCCGGCACGGCGCGCGCGCGCTTGGCACGACCGGGTTCGGGAATCGCGGTGCGGACGATCTCGACCAGCAGACTGGCACCCTGGGTGATTCCAGCGGGCAAGCGCGTCAGCAGCGCCTCGTCGCCGCCCGGGAGCCTGACGACCCCCTCCCGGCCCTTCACCGTAATCTCGATAAGTTGCGCCGGCAGCACGGCGCCGACGCGCGGACCGAGGTCGTCCGGCTCGACCCGGGCGAGGCGCACCGCGCCATCATCGATCAGCGCCGCGCGCGCCTCACCGATGCCGGCTTCGTACAGCCATTCAGCCAAGCGCGACTCCGGCCGCTTCGAGCAGCGCGCGCGTTTCGAACAGTGGAAGGCCGATCACGCCCGAATGGCTGCCGGACAGGAAGCGCACGAACGCTTCGGCCCGCCCCTGGATGGCATAGCCGCCCGCCTTCCCCAGCCCCTCGCCACACGCGATATAGCGGTCGATCTCGATCGTGCTGAGCCGCTTGAACGCGACGATCGTGTCGGAGAGCCGGGTGCGCGCCCTGCCCTCGCCATCGATCACGCACACCGCCGACAGGCAATGGTGCCGGCGCCCCGACAGCTTTTCGAGCAGCCCGCGCTGTATCGTCTCGGTTTCCGCAGGCGGCAGGATACGGCGGCCGAGCGCGATCGCGGTATCGCCGGCCAGCACCACGTCGCCGGGCTCGGCCGCGACGGCGCGCGCCTTCGCCTCCGCCAGCCGCAGCGCATAGGAACGCGGCAGCTCGCCTGGGAGCGCGCTTTCGTCGATATGGGGTCCGACCACGCGGTGGACGGTGACGCCCAGCCGCTCCAGCAACTGGCGCCGGCGCGGCGACGTCGAGGCGAGGATCAACGCCATTGGCGCGATCCCGCTTTACTTGAAGCGATAGGTGATGCGGCCCTTGGTCAGGTCATAGGGCGTCAATTCGACGAGCACCTCGTCGCCGACCAGCACGCGAATGCGGTTCTTGCGCATCTTGCCGGCGGTGTGACCGAGAATCTCATGGTCGTTTTCCAGCCGGACGCGGAACATGGCGTTGGGCAGCAGCTCGACCACTTGCCCCCGCATCTCGCGAAGTACTTCCTTGGCCAAACAAAACCCCTTGAATGATCGGAAATAAGAAAAAAGACGCCGGGCCTTACTCCGTGTCACGGAAAAAGGGAAGGCGCGCGAAGGAGTCAGAAGGCGTTCGGAGTAGCGGAACCGGCATCGAGAGTGATGCGGAAGGCAGCGTCGGAACGGACGCGCCCTATGTTGGGTCGCCTCAAGCCTGGCGCAAGTGCCGCTCAGGCGGCTGGCGCCCGGCGATCCGATAGGTGTTACGACCTGCCGCCTTGGCGGCGTAAAGCGCGGCGTCGGCGGTAGCAAACATCCCTTCGCGGGCGATTGCGTCGTCGCCCTCCGGCCCCGGCAGCGCCACGCCTGCCGATGCACCGAGCGTTACGACGCGGCCTCCCGCACGAACCGGCCGGCCGATCGCGCTGAGAAAGTCGCCGAGGCGGAAGGCGATCTGCCGCGCGCCGACGCCCTGTCGCATCAGTACGGCGAACTCGTCCCCGCCGATCCGGGCGACCAATGCCGCATCCCTGAACGAACGACGCAGTTCGTCCGCCACGCGGCGCAGACAGGCATCGCCAGCCGCGTGGCCGTTGATGTCGTTCACCGCCTTGAAGCGGTCGATGTCGATCAACAACAGCGCGCCGGCCGAAC
>JBQCHA010000312.1:0-8301 GCA_051955175.1 Sphingomonas sp. | reverse complement strand
ATCCTCCCGCCGTCCGCCTATTTCTGCAAGCACCCGCCCGAACAGATGACCGACGACCTCGCCGCCCAGGCGGTGGAGGACTTCATCGCCGCGGCGTGAGGCGATGATCGACACCGCCATCCTGCTGGCGGCCGGGCAGGGAACCCGGCTGCGCGATGCGGCAACGGTCAAGCCGCTGTGCCGCATCGACGGGGTGGCGCTGATCGACCGCGCGCTGGCGTCGCTGGCCGCGGCAGATATCCGCCGGGTGATCGTCGTGACTGGTTATGAGGCGCCGCAGATCGAGGAGCATCTGGCGGCGCACGACTGGCCGGTCAGCGTGGAAACGGTGCGCACCGCCGACTGGCGCCGGCCCAACGGCGTGTCGGCGCTGGCCGCCGCGGACCGGCTGGACGGACCGGCGCTGATGGCGATGTGCGATCACGTCGTTGCGCCCGCGCTCTACCGGCGCCTCGCGGTGACGGGCGCCGGCGAAGGCCTGACACTCGGCATCGATCGCCGGATCGGTCACCGGTGGGTCGATCCTGACGACGTCACCTGTGTTGCTACCGCCGGCGATCGCATAACGGCGATCGGCAAGCATCTCGATCCCTATGATTGCTACGATGTCGGGGTGTTCGCGGTGGCGCAGCCGTTCTTCGACGCACTCGCCACGCTGGAAGACCCGTCGATCACCGAGGGCGTGCGCCTGCTCACGCGTGACCGGCGCGCCGGCGTGGTCGACTGCAGCGATCTCGACTGGATCGACGTCGACGATGCCCGGGCGCTGGCGCTGGCGGAAGCGTGGCTTCACACCAGCGGTATCATGGCCACGTCCGCAGCCTGAATCGCCGCTCCGGCGCTCCGCCGTCACCAAAGCGCAACAGGCAGGCGCTAGCGGACGCGCTTCGGACCTGCAGCCGGCCGGGCCGGCGCTCCACGCGCGGAAGGAAAACACCCATGGCACGCCCCTCGCTTCGCCCTGCGATTGCCCTTGCCTCCGCCGCGGCGGTGCTCGTTGCGCCGCTGCCGGCATTCGCCTGGGGACACCAGGCCCACGCCGCGATCGACCAGGCGGCGATCGCTGCGCTGCCCGACGACGGGCCGGTGTTCCTGCGCGCCTATTCGGATTATGTCGGCGCCTCCGCAACGCTGCCCGACACCTGGCGCGCGTCATCCGAGCCGTTCTCCAAGATCGCCGAGGACCCCAACCACGGCTGGTTCCGCGAGCAGTTCGCGTTCATGAAGACCATCCCGCGCTCGCGCTACGAGTTCGTCCTGGCGCTCTACCGCGAGTATCAGCGGATCAAGGACAGCGATCCTGCCGCCGCCAAGCGCATGAACGTGCGGTGGACCGGCACCCTCCCCTATGCGGCGATGGAGGAATATGGCCACCTTGTCGCCGACATGCGGCTGCTGCGCCAGGCGCGCGCTGCCGGCGACGATGCACAGGCGCGCTTCCTGGAACAGAGCTGCGCCTTTTTCGTGATGCGGATGGGCCATTATATCGGCGACGGCTCGCAGCCGCTGCATGACTCGGTGAACAGCGACGGCTGGCGCGGGCCCGATCCCAAGGGGTACACGCGCGACGGCAGCATCCATGGGCGGTTCGAGACCGATTACGTCCGCGCGATCGGCCTCACCACCGGCGAGGTGCAGCAGCATATGGCGCCGCTGGGGCACCAGCATGGCGACTTGTTCGACGAGGTGCTGCGCTATCTCGATGCCAGCGGCGATCGGATGGAGGAGGTCTACCAGCTCGACAAGCGCGGCGCGCTCGCCGATCCGAAGGACCAACAGGCCCGGGCGCTGGTCTATCGCCAGACCGCGGCCGGCGCATCGATGCTGCGCGACATGATCTATCGGGCCTGGCAGGAATCGGCCCACGCGCCTCGGGCGACGCCCGATCCGATCGATCCGGCCAACCCAGCCTACAACCCGGAGACGGGATCGGCGCCGGCGCCGCTCGATCCGGGCGCCTGAAGCTCTGCAGGGCGACCCTGAAAATTGCTGAACCCAGGCGTTCGCCGGGGTGGCGCCATGGCGATTGGCGGCCAACCATGGCCGTCAGATGATCTCTGCCAGTTCCGATGGCCGCAGGGGATGGGCGAGCTGTTCCATCCGGCACTGCTGCGGCGCCTTGTCGGGGCGCCAGCGCACCAGGCCGGTACCGTGCCGGAAGCGGTCGCCGGTCACCTGATCGTAGCTTACCTCGACCACCAACTCGGGCCGTAGCGGGTACCATTCGCTCTCGCGGCCGTTGTTCCAGCGGCTCGGGCCGCCAGGCGCGCGGCCAGTGAAGCCGGGCGGCTCGATCAGCGCCTCGAGCCGCGCCGTCAGTGCCGGCTTGTCCTGGCTCGCCAGCGCGGAGGTAAAGCCGACGTGGTTCAGCCGATCGGCGGCGTCATAGAGGCCGAGAAGCAGCGATGCGACCTCGGGACCGTCCTTGGCGCGGCGGAATCCGCCGACGACGCAATCGGCGGTGCGGCGCAGCTTGACCTTCAACATGGCGCGCTCGCCAGTGCGATAGGGCTGATCGAGGGGCTTGGCGACGATGCCGTCGAGCGCGCCGCCGCTGCGCGCCAGCCAGGCGGCGGCCTGTTGGGCATCGCGCGTCGCTGGCGACAGCAGCAGGACGTCATTCCCGTCCCAGGCGTGGAACCGCTCGATCGCCGCCCTTCGTTCGGTGAGCGGCGTATCGGCCAACGCCTTGCCGCCGAGCGCCAGGCAGTCGAACAGCATAAGCTGCGCCGGCGTCTCGCGCGCCAGCTTGCGGATGCGGCTCTCGGCCGGATGCAGGCGGGCCTGCAGCGCGTCGAACGACAAGCTGTCGCCGATCGGCAGGATCAACTCACCATCGACGACGAAATCGCGCTCGTCGGTCGCCTCGAGCACAGCGACGATCTCCGGGAAATAGCGCGCCAGCGACTTGCCCGATTTGGACATGAGCTCGACAGCATCGCCCGAGCGCGAGGCGATTGCCCGAAAGCCATCCCATTTCGGCTCGAACTGCCAGCCCGGCGTGGTCGGCAGTTCGGCCACCAGCTTCGCCTCCATCGGCGCCGTGCCGGCAAGCGGGTGCGGCTTGCTCATCTCCTCTCCTCTCCCCCTGCATTGGCCATGCTCCTTCAACGCGCGGCGCGCGATCGGGTGCAATGCGCGGGAGGGCTTTGCCCCGAGCGGCCGGCCCGGGACCGGAGAGGCTCAGGCGATCGAGGCGCGCAGCATGGCGCGCACGCCGCTGTGGCCGGAATCGTATTCGACGACGCTCTCCAGGCTCTGCGCCATCGCGCGGATGACGCGGGTGCCCAGGCCGGTGCCGCGCGCCGGGGCATCGCGCTCGATGCCGCATCCGTCGTCTTCGACCACCAGCAGGAAGAAATCATCGTCGTCGCGCGTCAGGCGAATGCGGATTTCGCCGGCGGCGCTGGGCGAATAGGCATATTTGCAGGCGTTCGATACCAGCTCGTTGACGATCACGCCCAACGAGACCGCACGATCGGTGGGCAGGCGGATCGGTTCGGCGGCGAGCTTCAGCGCGCGCGGCGCGTCCTCGCGGGACCAGGTCTCGCCCAGTTCGTCGACCAGCGCGGCGAGATATTCCTGCATGTCGACGCTCTCGACGTCGTCGGCGGTATACAGCCGGCGGTGCACCTGGCCGATCGCGGCGATGCGCCGCTGCGTGTCCTGCAGCGCCAGCTTGGCATTGGCGTCGGTCACCGTGTTGGACTGCATCTGCACCAGCGCGGATACGAGCTGCAGGCTGTTGGCGACGCGGTGATTGACCTCGCGCAGCAGCGCCTCGAGACGGGCATTGCTGGCCCGCAGCTGTTCCTCCGCCTCATGCTTGGCGGCGCGGAGCGAGGCGCGAGCGAGCACCTGCTCGAACGCGTTGGCGAGCAGGTCGAAGAAATCGTTGCCGACCGACTTCACCACATAATCGGCCGCGCCGGCCTTCAGCGCGGCGACGGCAACGCTGCCTTCCTCCGACCCGGTCACATAGACGACCGGCGGCGGCGCTGGGAGCGAACGCAGCCGATGCAGCGTCTCCAGCCCGTCCATCCCCGGCATGTAGTGATCGACGGCGACCAGATCGAACCGCTCGGCCGCGGCCAGCGCAACGCCGTCCGCGCCCCGCTCGGCGAGCGTCACGTCATAGCCGCGCCGGCCCAGCGACCGTTCGGCCAGCCGGCGCAGCCCGGCGTCGTCGTCGATGTACAATACGCTGGGCAAACTCGTCTCTCTCAGCCTTCGGCTTCGGGAACCTGGATGACCGACAGGAACAGCCCGAGCTGGCGGATCGCCTGGGCGAAATTCTCGTAATTCACCGGCTTGGTGATGTAGACGTTGCAGCCGAGATCGTAGCAGCGCTGGATCTCCACCTTGTCATCGGTGGTGGTCAGCACGACGACCGGCGTGCGCTTCAGCGCGCCCTCGCCGCTCTTGATCTTCGCCAGGATGTCGGTGCCGCTCATGTCCGGCAGGTTGAGGTCGAGCAACACCAGCGCCGGGCCGTTCCGGGCCGGGCCCTTGGGCGAATTGAACAGATAGTCGAGCGCCGTCGTACCGTCGGTGAAATGCTGGATTTCGTTGAGGATGCCGGCGCGGCGGATGTTCTTCTCGATGAGGCGGGCATGGCCCTCGTCATCCTCGATCATCACGATCGACACAGAGCGGTGGTCGTTCATTTCCTGTCTTCCTGCGCTGGCATGAAGGTTGTCGGCAGTGACAGGCGGAAGGTCGCGCCCGTGCCGAGTTCCGACGTCACGTCGATGAGGCCGCCCAATCGATAGACCAGCGCCCGGACGTGCGCCAGCCCTATCCCCTCGCCCGGCTGGTCCTGCGCGCCGGAGCGGCGGAACAGGTCGAACACGCGCTGGTGGTCGCGCGGATCGATGCCGCGGCCGTTGTCCTCGATCTCGAAGATCGCCCGCTTGTTCGCGATCCGCCCCCGCACCTGGATCCGCCCCGGACGGCCGGGTTGCAGATATTTCACCGCGTTTTCGATCAGGTTGGAGAATATCTGGTCGACCGCCAGGCGATCGCTGATGATGGTCGGCAGCGGATGATGGACGATGAGCTCGGCATCGCGCTCGTGGAGCCGGTGCTGCAGCGTTTCGCCGATGTTGGCGACCAGCCCGTCCATGTCGATCGCCTGCGGCGAGATCACCCGGCGGCCCTCGCGCGACAGCTTCAGGATCGCGTTGATCAGGGCATCCATCTTCTGCGTCGAGGTGCGGATGAAGCCGATCGCCTCGGGCAGGTCCTCGCGTGCGGCGAAGCGCGCCTCGTCGGTAACGATCTCCGGCGCGACTTCCTCGACGCGGTCGATCAGCTCGCGCATCGTCGTGGTGGCGGCGTCGAGCTCGGCGGTGAAGCCCATCACATTGACCAGCGGCGACCGCAGGTCATGGCTGACGATATAGGCGAAGCGCTGGATTTCCTCATTGGCGCGGGTGAGGTCGGCAGTGCGTTCGCCGACCGCATCCTCCAGCGACTCGTTGAGCACGCGCAACTGCTGCGAGGTTCTGTTGAGGTCGCTGGTGTAGCGCAGCACGGTGACGAGCGTAGTGATCGCGACCAGCACCAGCAGCACCGCAGCCAGGCTGATGACGAACAGGAAGGTGCGGAAGCTCTGCCGCTGCGCCGCGTCGCGTTGCTTGAGCAGAATGCGCTCCTCGGCGCCCATCGCGCGGGTGATCAGGCGCAACTGCTGCAGCGTCCGCGTGCTGCCGTCATTGGCGAAGGCGAACCGCGCCGCGCTCTGATAGCCCTTGGCGGCGAGCAGATTGGCGCGTTGGCGATAGTCTTCCAGCGTCGTCACCAGGGTATGCAGCTTGCGCACCCGGCGCACCTGGCTGGTATTGTCGGAGATCAGCCGTTCGATCTGGCTCAAGCGCCCGGGAAGCTGCGCCGCGGCGCGCTGGTATTCGGCGCGGTCGGCGGGCTTGCCGGTCAACAGATAGCCGCGCCGCGCCGCCTCGCCATGCTCGACCAGCAGCTGGAAATCGGACAGCGCCTGTTCGACGCGATAGGTATGGTCGACCCAGAAACTGTGCTGGCGCGACTGGCCGTTGACCCATGCCGCGCCGCTGAGCGCTACGACCAGGCTGAGGAAGCCGAGCGCCGTCGCCGCAATCAGCAGTCGCCGCATCCGGTTGCCGCCTGCCGTTACCGGATCCAGAACCACGCGCTCCATTGGAGTTTCCCTACGCGGGCGAAACGACCGTGGATAGGGGACGGTTCTTGCCTTGGATCAAGTTTTCTTAAAGTAGTGCGCCTTGCAGCGTCTGCCGCCCGACCGTGCCGCCGCCCTGGCGGCGCGCGACCTCCTGCTCCGCCGAATAGCGCACGTCGGGATCGCGATCGTGCGCGAAATCGACCAGCGATTCCTCGTCGAGCTCGCGCCAGTCCTTGCCGCGATGGGGGCCGCTGCGCACGCGGGGCAAGAGACCCGGCAGGTTCGACCATTCGATCAACTGCGCGACGCTCGCTTCATTGAGCATGTCGCGCAGATGGTGCGCCGTGACATAGGCGTCCGGAAAGGCGCGATGCACCGGCAGGCCGCGTTCGTGCACCAGCCCCTCTGGCTTGCGCCAATAGCGCAGCACCTGGTTGGAAAAGCTCGGGCTGTCGGGCCACAGGCGCAGCGCGCACTTCCAGGTGCAGATCCAGTCGGCCCCGTGGGTCAGCGGCGGCGTGCAGAATTTCTGCTCGAAATCGGCGCGATGCGCGGCGAGCGCCAGCCGCCGCGGCCACGGATCGAGCACTTGGCGCGCGACATCGTGCCACCAGGGCGCGTCGGCGACCTGTTCGTCGAGGATATGGTGGACGGCTTGCGTGATCGGCGGGATCGGCCGGCCGGGATTGACGAGGATCGATCCCCCCTCGCCCTCCAGCTCCCAGCGGCCGTGATCGCCCAGTACGACGTCCTGCCAGCCGACCTCGCACACCCCATGGGCGGGTGGCGCCGACCCGGTCGTTTCCAGGTCGACGACACGAATGATCTGACGAGATGACATGCGGGCAAAGTGGGCGTTCCGGCCGCAGAATGCCAGCCCCAATCCGCGCCCGGACGCCCGGGCGCGGCGGGTCGGCTCAATGGCCGGCCTGGGGGCCGCGTTCGACGCCGCTCTTGGCGAGTTGATCGTCGATCTGCGCGACGAGACGGTCGAGTCCTTCCTGGCTGGTCGATTCGGCACGCGCGACCAGCACGTCCTGCGTGTTGGACGCGCGCAGCAGCCACCAGCCGTCGTCGGTATTCACGCGCGCGCCGTCGGTGCGGTTGACCTCGGCACCGTCGGCTTCGAGCCGGTCGAGCACCTCATCGACGATTGCGAACTTGCGGCTTTCGTCGACCTGGAAGCGCATTTCCGGGGTGTTGATCATATCGGGCATCGCACCGCGGATTTCGGTCATCGACTTGCCGATCATGTGCACGGCGCGGATCAGCCGCACGGCGGCGTACAGCGCGTCGTCATAGCCGTAATAATCATGCGCGAAGAAGATGTGGCCCGACATCTCGCCGGCGAGCGGCGAATCAGTCTCCTTCATCTTGGTCTTGATGAGGGAATGGCCAGTCTTCCACATCAGCGGCTTGCCGCCGAGTTCCGCCACGCGGTCGTAGAGCATCTGGCTCGCCTTCACGTCGGCGATGATCGTCGCGCCCGGCTCCTCGCGCAGCACGGGTTCGGCCAGAATGGACAGAAGCTGATCGCCCCAGATCACGCGGCCCTCACCGTCGATCGCGCCGATCCGGTCGCCGTCGCCATCGAAGGCCAATCCGAAATCGAGCTTCTTCTCGGCCACGAGCCGTTTCAGATCGGCGAGGTTCTTTTCCTCGGTCGGATCGGGATGATGATTGGGGAAATTGCCGTCCACATCGGTGAACAGCGTGTGGTGCTCACCCGGCAGCAGCTTGATGAGCTTCTCGATCGCCGGGCCCGCCGCGCCGTTGCCCGCATCCCAGCCGATGCGATAGGCCCCGCCGGCATAGCCGTCCATCAGCCGCGCGACATATTCGTCCAGGATGTCGTAATCGGTCGCTTCGCCGGACCCTTCTTCCCAGTCGCCCTCGGCCGCCATCTTGCCCAGCTTCTGGATGTCGGCGCCGAAGAACGGGCGGTGCTGCAGCACCATCTTGAAGCCGTTATAATCGGCGGGATTATGGCTGCCGGTTATCTGTATGCCGCCATCCACCTCTAGCGTGGCCTCGGCGTAATAGAGCATCGGCGTCGGGCCCATGCCGATCCGCACGACGTCGACGCCGGCGCCGGTCAGCCCGGCGACCAGCGCCTTCTCCAACACGGGCGAGGAACTGCG
>JBQCHA010000311.1:0-8986 GCA_051955175.1 Sphingomonas sp. | reverse complement strand
ATCGGCGTGGTCGTCCTCGGGACGCAGCGGCACCGTTCGCGCGCCGTAGAGTTGGAGGCAGCGGCGGCCGTCCTGCTCGATCAGCGCGATATCGCCATTCGCCAGTGCCTCGGGCAGCGGCGTGCCGAGCACCGGCAGCAGCAGCGGCCGCGACCAGTCGATGTCGAAGAAGGCGGCATGCTCGGCGGCCGCCCCATGGCGCAGCACGTCGTTCCACCATGGGTTCTGGTCGGTGGCGACCCCCATGTGATTGGGCACGATGTCGATGATAACGCCCATCCCGCGCTGACGAAGCGCGGCGACCAGGCTGCGGAACGCGTCCTCGCCGCCCAGCTCCGGATTGATCCGCGTGGGATCGACCACGTCATAGCCGTGCGTCGATCCCGGCGTCGCGACGGTGATCGGGGAGGCATAGACGTGGCTGACGCCCAATTCGCCGAGATACGGCACCAGCGCCTCGGCATCGGCAAAGGTGAAGTCGCGGTGGAACTGCAGGCGATAGGTGGCGCGTGGGATCATGAGCGGCGGGTCCGGTCGAGGCGCTGCAGCCGCTCGGCGACGTCGGACCGGGCGAGCAGCCGCTCGGTCGACTCGGGCATACGGCGGCGCCAGTTGGGGTGTTGGTCGGTGGTGCCGGGCAGGTTGGGCTGCTCGACGGCGCCGATCACGTCCTCCATCGGCGCGATGGCGAGGTCGCACGGCGTCGAGCCGATATGGGCGAGCGCGGCGTCGACCACCGGCCCGGGCTCATCGGGCGCGGGTTCGTCGCCGCTCGCGGCACCCGAATCCTCGAACGCCTGCCACAGCAACTCGCGGTCGGCGGCGCGCTGCTCGCGATCGCCCGCCTCGGTCGCGTCGGGGCCGGTGCGGTCGAGCTTCCATGCCCAGTCGATGTCACGCTCGGTCCACCAGCCGGCGACGGTGACGAGGTCGTGTGTGCCGGTCATCGCCACCGCCTTGCGCGTCCACCCGGCCGGCGGGATGAAGCCGCCGTCCTCGTCGCGTTCGAACCACAGCACGCGCATGCCGAGCACGCCGCGCGCCTCCAGCTTCGGCTGCAGCCCCTCGGGCACGGTGCCCAAGTCCTCGCCGATGACGATCGCCTGCGCCCGGCGCGATTCGATGGCGAGGATACGCAGCATGTCGTCGAGCGGGCAGGTGAGATAGGCGCCCTCCACCGCCGACGCGCCGTGCGGCACCACCCACAGTCGGCGCAGCCCGAGCGCATGGTCGATGCGGATGCCGCCGGCGCGGTCGATCTGCGCCCGCAGCGTGCGGATAAAGCCGTCGAACGCCGTGCGGCGCAGCGCCATGGGGGAGAAGCTGGTGATCCCCCAATCCTGCCCGCCGGGGCCCAGCAGGTCGGGCGGCGCGCCGATCGACAGGCCGGTCAGCAGCTCGTCGCGACGGCTCCAGGCGTGGCTGCCGCCGCCATCCATACCGACCGCGAGGTCGGCGATCAGCCCCACCGCCATGCCGGCGTCGCACGCCGATTGCTGCGCCGCCTCCAGGCTGGCCTCGGCCAGCCACTGCGCGAAGATTAAAAATTCGACGTCGTCGCGGTGGCTGGCGGCGAACTCGGCGACGGCAGGGGCGGTGGGATCGTGCAGCGCCTCGGGCCAGCCCTGCCAGCCGGTCGCGCCACCGGGAAAGTAATGCGCGTGGAGCGCATCGAATACGGCATGCTGCTCCAGTGGCGCGCCGTGACGCGCGCGGAAGCCGGCGACCGCGTCACGCACTGCATCGCTGCGATTGGCGAAGGCGTGGCGCAGCGCGGCGATGCGGGCAGGGATGGCGCCTTCCCAGTCGATCAGCTCGCCGGCGGCGGCGGGTGCGGCGGGCTGCCCGATCAGCGCCGGATCGCCGAAGAGGATGTTGAGGAACAGCCGGCTCGACGGCGCATAGGGGCTGAATCGGCTGGCATCGGCGGGAAACAGCGCGTGCGTCGGGCTGATCGCCAGCGCGTCGGCACCGGCCGCTGCGAAGCTGCGCGCGGTAGCGGCGAGCGTCCCGAAGTCGCCGAACGGCAGCTCCCGCCCGTCGCGCAGCGCGGGCAGCTGCACCGCCGCGCCCCATAGACGCCGCCCGGGCGCCGCGTCGCCGATGCCGAAGCAGCGCGACGGCGCGACGGCGAGCGTCAGCTCGCGATCGCCGATCCGTAGCTGGTGGTAGCCGGGTTGATCGACGGCGGACAGGTACGTCGCGGCGCCGTTGCGCAGCGGCTGGAGCGTGCGCGCCGTGCCATCTTCCAGTCGGAGGTCGGCGGTGCTGGCGCCGCGGCAGCTCTCCGGCAGCGTAATCGGCTCCCCGGCGTCGGCGGAGACGAAGGTGCAGGCATCCGCTTCGGCGCGCCAGCGGTCGCGGCTTTCGGCGATCTGCCGGTCGCTCTCGGCGGGCAGGCCCAACGCCGCGAGCACCCGGCGCAGGCTGTCGTCGCTGACGTGCTGCGGCTGGCTGTTCGCGTCTTCCCAATCGATCTGCAACCCGGCGGCGCGGGCGAGGTCGTGCAGCGCGGTCATGCCGCCAGCCACGCCACGAAGCTGGCCGGCTGTCCCGCCTCGCCCAGCGTGAACAGCGTCTCGCCATCGGCCGGCGGAAAGGTGACCGACTGCTCGCCCAGGTTGAGCGCGATCGCCAGCGTCTTGCCGTCGCCCAGCCGCCAGCGCGCGAGGACCGCGCCGTCCCCCAGCACGGTCGCGCCGATGCCATGGGCGTCAGCGAGGCGTGGGACCAGCTTCTCGCGGCGGATCGTCAGCAGCTCCCGGTAAAGCTGCTCCCACGCCGCGGCGTCGTCGCCGGGCTTGGGGATCGACGCGTCGAACGTGCCGCGCGCGTTGGGATCGGGGATGCGCTTGCGCGTCTCGGGGTCGGCAAAGGCCGGGAAGCGGGCGAATTCGCGGCGACGGCCCTCGCGCACCGCGTCGGCGAGATCGTCATGGAAATCGGTGAAGAACAGGAACGGCGTCTTGCTGCCCCATTCATCGCCCATGAAGAGCATCGGGATTTGCGGGCACAGCAGCAGCAGCGCGGTCGCCGCGCCCAGGCGCTCAGGGGCGGTGAGCACGGTCAGCCGTTCCCCCAGCGCGCGATTGCCGATCTGGTCGTGGTTCTGCAGGAACGAGACGAACGCGGTGGTCGGCAAACAGGCGCTGCGCGTGCCGCGAGGCTGGTCGGCGCCGGGTGGCGTCTCGCCCTGATAGATGAATCCTTCGGCCAGGCAGCGCGCCAGCCGCTGCGTCGGCCGCTCGGCAAAGGCCGCATAATAGCCGTCGGTCTCCCCGGTCAGCAGCACGTGCAGGACGTTGTGGAAATCGTCGTTCCACTGCGCATCGAACCGACCGGGCACCAGCCGTTCGGCGTCGTTGGTCTCGTTCTCCAGCACCAGATGGACGTGACGATCGGCAAAGCGCTGGCGGATTTCCGCCGCCATTTCGTCGAGGAAGCCGGTATCGCCGATCGCGTGCACGGCATCGAAGCGCAGCCCGTCGAAGCGATAGTCGCCCAGCCACATCAGCGCATTGTCGATGAAGAAGCGCCGTACCGGCGGTCGCGACACGGCGACCGCGTCGCCCCACGGCGTGTCGGTGTGATGATCGAAGAACTCCTTGGCGCAGCTGCCGAGGTAATTCCCGTCGGGCCCGAAGTGATTGTAGACGACGTCGAGCAGCACCATCACGCCCAGTTCATGCGCGCGGTCGATCAGCGCCTTCAGCTCGTCGGGCGTGCCGTAATTCTCGCTGACGGCATAAGGCAGCACGCCGTCATAACCCCAGTTGCGCGTGCCCGCCGCCGCGGCGATCGGCATCAGCTCGATCGCGGTGACGCCCAGTTCGGCGAGCGCCGGCAGGCGCTCGGCAACGCCCTTGAAGCCGCCCAGTGCGCCGGCATGCACCTCCTGGATTACCGCCTCGGCCCAGGGCCGCCCGCGCCAGCCCTCATGGCGCCAGGCGTAGCTGTCGGGATCGACCAGCTCGCTCCAGCCGTGGACGCCGCCCGACTGCCGCCGTGAGGCGGGATCGGGAACCGCGAGGTCGTCGTCCAGCCGGAAGCGATAGCAGGCGCCGGGCGCCGCCTCGACCGTCCCCTCGAACCAGCCGTCCTCGCCGGCGGTCATCGCGATGGCGGCGCCGTCCTCGATCTCCAGCGTGACGGCGTCGCGATCTGGTGCCCACAGGCGGAAGCAGGTGCGCCCGTCGTCGCGCCGCGCAGGGCCCCAGATGGTCATGGCGCCGGGTCCGTGCCGACGATGATCATCACCCCCCGGTCCTTCACCTCGATTTCGTCGCCGACCGCCCGCTCGGGCGCCTGCGGATCGGCGCTGTCGATCACCAGATGACGGTCGAGCAGCGGCGCCGGGAATTTGAAGGTCAGCGGCTCCGCGCTGCCGTTCATCAGCATGGTCACCGCCTGCAGCGAGTCGTCGGAGCGCCGCCGCACGCGCCGCATCACCAGCGCACGGCCCTCGCTATTGTGCCAGTCTTCTTCGCTGAGGTGCTCGCCGCGTTCGTCGAACCAGTCGATATCGAGCACGCCGGGCGCCACCTCGACCTCGCCGTGCAGGAACCATTGCGCGCGGACCAGCGGATAGTAGCGCCGCACCGCGGCCAGCCGGCGGACGAAATCGGACAGGCCGTGGCCATATTCGGTCTTCAGCATCGACCAGTCGAGCCAGCTGATCTCGTTATCCTGGCAATAGGCGTTGTTGTTGCCTCGCTGCGTGCGGCCGAACTCGTCGCCGGCGAGCAGCATCGGCGTGCCGAGCGAGGCATACAGCGTGGTCAGCATCGATCGCACGACGCGGGCGCGGATTTCCTGGATGACGGGATCGTCGGTCGGCCCCTCGACGCCCCAATTGTTCGAATAATTCTCCGAATGGCCGTCGCGATTGTCCTCGCCATTCGCCTCGTTGTGCTTGCCCTCGTAGGTGACGACGTCGTTCAATGTCTGGCCGTCGTGCGCGGTGACGAAGTTGATGCTGGCCCACGGCCGCCGTGCGCGACGGTCGAACAGGTCGGCGGAGCCGGCCAGGCGGTTGGCGAACTCCGGCCGCAGGCCCGAATCGCCGCGCCAGAACCGGCGCGTGGCGTCGCGGAACTTGTCGTTCCATTCGGCGAAGCCCGGCGGGTGATTGCCGAGCTGGTAGCCGCCGGGGCCGATGTCCCACGGTTCGGAGATCAGTTTGAGGCCGTTCAGCGCCGGGTCCTGCCGCAGCACGTCGAAGAAGCCCGAGCGCGGATCGAAGCCGTTGTTGCCGTCGCGCCCCAGCGTCACGCCGAGATCGAAGCGGAAGCCGTCGACATGATAGCTTTCCGCCCAATAGCGCAGCGAGTCCGCGACCATCTGCAGCACGCGCGGATGGCTGAGGTTGAGCGTGTTGCCGGTGCCGGTATCGTTGACCGAATAGCGCGGATCGCCCTCGACCAGACGGTAATATGTCGCATTGTCGAGCCCGCGGAAATTGAACGTGGGCCCCAGCTCGCTACCCTCGGCGGTGTGGTTGAACACGACGTCCAGGATCACCTCGATCCCCGCCGCATGCAGCCGGCGGATCGCGATGCGCAGCTCGTCGCCGCTGTCGCCGGCCATGTAGCGCCGCTCCGGCGCGAAGAAGCTCAGCGTGTTGTAGCCCCAATAGTTGGTGAGGCCGCGTTCCTGCAGGTAACGATCCTGCACAAACGCATGGATCGGCAGCAGCTCCACCGCGGTGATGCCGATGCGGTGGAAATGCTCGATCACGCGCGGGTGCGACAGCGCGGCGAAGGTGCCGCGTTCGCGCGGCGGCACGTCCTTCAAGAGCTTGGTGAGGCCCTTGACGTGCGCTTCGTAGATCACCGTCTTGCGCCACGGCACCTTGGGACGCACGTCGCCCGTCCAGTCGAATGCGCTGGTGGTGACCACCGACTTGGGCATGGCGGGCGCCGAATCGCGGCGGTCGAAGCTCAAGTCCTTGCGGCTGGAGCGGACGCGATAGCAATGCAGCGCGTCGGTCCAGCGCAGCGAGCCTTCAAGCTGCTTCGAATAGGGATCGATCAGCAGCTTGTTGGGGTTGAAGCGATGGCCGTTTTCCGGATCGTAGGGCCCATGCGCGCGGAAGCCGTAGAGCAGGCCGGGCCGCGCGTCGGGCAGATAGCCGTGCCACACCTCGTCGGTCCATTCGGGCAGTTCCATGCAGGCGATCTGACGGCGGCCGGAGGGATCGAAGAGGCACAGGTCGATGCGATCGGCATTGGCCGAGAACACGGCGAAGTTCACGCCCAGTCCGTCGAACGTGGCGCCGAGCGGGTAGGGTGAGCCCGGCTCAAGCCGGTCGGGAATGGGCGTCAAGCAGAGGCTCCTTCGAAACGGAGGATGACCGCGCCGAGCGGGGGCAGGCTGATCTCGGCGGAGGCGGGGAAACCGTGCAATGGCCGGTCGTCGGCGGTGACGCCGCCGCCGTTGCCGATGTTGGCGCCGCCGTAGAGCGCGGCGTCGGAATTGAGCACCTCACGCCAGCGACCGGCGTGCGGCAGACCGATCCGATAATGGTCGTGCGGCTGCGGCGTCAGGTTGAGCACCACCGCGCAAGGATCGGCGCCCGGCGCGGTGCGCAGGAAGGCGTAGACCGAATGCTCGGCGTCGTCGGCGCTGATCCAGCGGAAGCCCGAGGGATCGGTGTCGCGCGCGTGCAGCGCCGGCGCCGCGACGTAGAGCCGGTTGAGATCGCGCAGCAGCCGCTGCACGCCGGCATGGTCGGGCTGGTCGAGCAGTTCCCACGGCAGCGGGTGATCATGGTTCCACTCGGTCTCCATGCCGAGCTCGCAGCCCATGAACAGCAGCTTCTTGCCCGGATGCGTCCACATGAAAGCGAGATAGGCGCGCAGATTGGCGAACTTGCGCCAGCGGTCGCCGGGCATCTTGTTCCACAGCGAACCCTTGCCGTGCACCACCTCGTCATGGCTGATCGGCAGGACGTACTTCTCCGAGTAGGCATAGACCATCGGGAAGCTGAGATCGCCCTGGTGCCATTTCCGGTAGAGCGGGTCGCGCTCGATATAGTGGAGGGTGTCGTGCATCCACCCCATGTTCCACTTGTAGTTGAAGCCCAGGCCGCCGTCGGCGAGCGGCGCCGACACGCCGGGCCAGGCGGTCGATTCCTCGGCGACGGTGATGGCGCCGGGGGCGCGTTCGGCGACCATCTGGTTCATCGCCTTCAGGAACGCGACCGATTCCAGATTCTCGCGCCCGCCGAACACGTTGGGCACCCATTCGCCGGCGTTTCGACTATAGTCGCGATAGAGCATCGAGGCCACGGCATCGACGCGCAGGCCGTCGACATGGAACGCCTCCAGCCACCACAAGGCGGAGGCGAGCAGGAAGCCCGACACCTCGCGGCGGCCGAGATTGTAGATCAGCGTGTTCCAGTCCTGGTGAAAGCCCTCACGCGGGTCGGCATGTTCGTAAAGATGCGTGCCGTCGAAATGCGCCAGGCCATGCGCGTCGGTCGGGAAATGCGCCGGCACCCAGTCGAGGATCACGCCGATCCCGGCGCGGTGGCATTCGTCGACGAAATGCGCGAAATCCTCCGGCCGCCCGAACCGCGCCGACGGCGCGAATTGCGACAGCGGTTGATAGCCCCAGGAGCCACCGAACGGATGCTCCATGATCGGCAACAGCTCGACATGGGTGAAGCCCATGTCCGCGACATAGGGGATCAGCCGGTCGGTCAGTCCGCGCCAGTCGAGCGTCTCCCGGCCCGGCTGGTCCGACTTCATCCACGATCCGGCATGGACCTCGTAGATCGAGATCGGCGCGTCCGGCCGATGGCGGCGTGCGCGCTCCTCCATCCAGTCACTGTCGGTCCAGCGATAATCGGGTGGCGGCGCCACCACCGATCCGGTCGCGGGCGGTGCTTCAGTCTGGCGGGCTAGCGGGTCGGCCTTCTGCAGGATGCTGCCATCGGCGCCGGCAACCTCGAACTTGTAGCAGGTGCCGGGGCCGAGGCGCGGGATGAACAGCTCCCACATGCCCGCGGCGTGGCGCAGCCGCATCGGGTGGCGTCGCCCGTCCCAGCTGTTGAACCCGCCGACTACCGAGACGCGCCGCGCGTTGGGCGCCCAGACCGAGAAGGCGACGCCGGCGACGCCGTCCATCTCGCGCGGCTGCGCGCCGAACACGCGGGCGAGCTCCAGGTGCCGCCCCTCGGCAAAGAGGTAGAGGTCGAGGTCGCCGAGCACGAGACCGAACGAATAGGGGTCTTCAGTCTCCTGCACCGATCCGTCGGGCCAGGTGACGCGCAGCAGATAGGGCGCATCGCCTGACAGTCGACCGGCGAACAGCCCCGGCGCGATCTCGTCCAGCATGCCGAGCGTGTCGCCGCCATCACGGGTGACGACGGCAACGCGCTCCGCGCCGGGCTGGAAGGTACGCACGGTCACCGTATCGCCGTCGCGATGGGGGCCGAGCAGCGCGAAGGGATCGTGCAGCCGCCCCTCGAGCAGCGCGGTGGTGGCCGAGCCGAGCAGATCGTCGAGCGCGGTCATGAAATCTCCTTGGCGATGAGGTCGGCCGCCGCGCGGGCGAGGCCGGCCGCGGGCACGCCGATCCAGTCGGGGCGGTTGGCGGCCTCGTAGCCCACTTCGTAGGCGGCCTTTTCGATGAGGAAGAGGTCGAGCAGCGGGTCGGTTTCGGACGCCGCTTCGGGTTCGGCTTCGGCCTCGGCGGTGGCGTGCGGGTTGGCGTAGCCGGTCAGGAACGCCTCGACGGCACGGGCGCGGAACATCGCGGCGCCCTCGTCGGCATGGGCCTGCCAGGTCTCGGCACCGGCCGGCCGCGCGCGTTCGGCGACCGCGGCGGCATAGTCGAACGAGCGCAGCATCCCCGCCACGTCGCGCAACGCCAGGTCCTTGCCGCGCCGCTCCGCCAGCGGCCGCTTTGGTTCGCCCTCGAAGTCGATGATCATCACGTCGTTGCCGGTGACGAGGATCTGGCCGAGGTGGAGGTCGCCATG
>JBQCHA010000310.1:0-11292 GCA_051955175.1 Sphingomonas sp. | reverse complement strand
CTGACCGAGGATGCCAATTACTATTTCACCCCGACGGCGCTGACGGATTATCAGACCAGCCTCGCCAAGCTGGGGCAGCCGACGTCGTTCACCGCGATGGGCGGGCCGCGGCTGCGCGGCGGCTTCGTCAACCGCAACTATCGCGTCACCTATCCCGGTCGCACGCTGGAGGTCGTCACCTATGCCGAGCCGGGCGACAACGGCCGCTACGAGCAGTTCATCGTGATGCCGGCCAGCGCATGACCGCCTTCGCCGCGCTGCTGCAGCCCGACAAGGGCCAGGCCGCCCGCACGCTCCACGTCGTGCGGCCGGAACATTACGCCGACTGGCTGGCGCGCCAACCCGAGCGGGTGCGCACCATGGTCGCCGCCAATGGCCTGACCGGCAAGGCGGGCAACGCCGCGATCCTGGCGGGCGACAGTGCCGACGATTGGTCGGCGCTGCTGGTGTGCGACGAGCCGGAAAGCTCGCCGTGGCGGATCGCCTCGCGCGCCACCGCACTGCCCGCCGGCACCTACCGGCTGGCGGAGGGCGAGCCCGGGGCGGCGGCGCTCGGCTGGCTGCTCGCGCAGCATCGCTTCAGCCGCTACCGCAAGCCCGAGGGAGACACCGGCGCGCGCGTGCTGCTGACCAGCAATCCGGCGGCGATCGACGAGACGGTGCGGCTCGCCGAAGCGACCGCGCTGGTCCGCGACCTGGTCGATACCGGCGCCAGCGACCTCGGCCCCGCAGAGATCGAGGCGGAGGCGGCGACGCTCGCCGAGCGGCACGGTGCGACGCTGACCGTCACGCGCGGCGATGCGCTGGCGCAGGGCTATCCGATGATCCATGCGGTCGGCCAGGCCGCCGCCAAAGGCCGCGAGCCGCGGCTGATCGAGCTGGAATGGGGCCGGCCGGACCACCCGCGCCTCGCCCTCGTCGGCAAGGGCGTGGTGTTCGATTCGGGCGGGCTCGACATCAAGCCCGCCGCCGGCATGCGGCTGATGAAGAAGGACATGGGCGGTGCTGCCCATGCGCTGGCGCTCGCCGGGCTGGTGATGGCGGCGCGGCTGAAGGTGCGGCTGCTCCTGCTGGTGCCGGCGGTCGAGAATGCCGTAGCCGGCAACGCCTTCCGCCCCGGCGACGTGCTGCGATCGCGCAAGGGGCTGACCGTCGAGAACACCAATACCGATGCCGAGGGCCGGCTGATCCTGGGCGACGCGCTGGCCAAGGCCGGCGAGGCGGAGCCCGAGCTGGTGATCGACTTCGCCACGCTGACCGGCGCCGCGCGCGTGGCGCTGGGCCCGGACCTGCCGGCGACCTTCGTCAACGACGAGGCCCTGGCGACGGCGCTGGTCGACGCCGGCACCGCAGTGCACGACCCTTTGTGGCGCCTGCCGCTGTGGGACGGTTATGACGAGATGCTCAAATCCGACATCGCCGACCTGGTCAATGCGCCCGAGGGGGGCTTTGCCGGCGCGGTGACCGCCGCGCTGTTCCTGCGTCGCTTCGTGCCGGCGGGTGCCGCCTGGGCGCATCTCGACACCTTCGCCTGGCGCCCGACGGCCAAGCCCGGCCGGCCCAAGGGCGGCGACGCCTACGGCCTGCGCGCCGCCTGGGCGATGCTGAAGGAGCGGTACGGATAAGCCGGCCACGTACCGAACAAAGCCGCCTGCGCCCGCCTTTAAAGCACTTTCCCGAACCGCCGGTGACACGATGATCGGTGCCATAGCCCTTCTGCTCGTCTGCCAGCTCGCCGGCGAGATCCTGCGCCGGCTGTTGGGCGTTCCGCTGCCCGGATCGGTGATCGGCATGGTGCTGCTGATCGCCTGGCTGGCGACGGTGCGCAAAGCGCGGCCGTCGCTCGACGCGGTGACCGGCTGGCTCACCGCTCATCTGTCGGTGATGTTCGTGCCCGCGGCGGTCGGGCTGATCGACCAGGGGCCGGCCTTGTCGCGCTACGGCATTGGGCTGGTGGTGGCGACCACCGTGTCGACCATCCTGACGATGACGGTGACGGTACTCGTGTTCCGCTGGGCGCTGCGGCGCTTCGGCCCCGCCGAGGAACCGGCGGCATGATGGGCCTGCTCGCCACGCCGATCCTGTGGCTCGCGGTCACCTTGCTGGTGTTCGAGGGCGCCGACGTGCTGTCGCGACGCAGCGGGCGCCACCCGTTGTTTCATCCGGTGCTGCTCGCCACGCCGGTGCTGATCGGCGCGTTGCTGGTGACCGGCACCACCTATCCGGTCTATCTGTCCGCCACGCAGTTCCTGATGTTCCTGCTGGGGCCGGCGGTGGTCGGCCTGGCCGTGCCGATCTGGGCGCAGCGCGAGCGCATCCGCCGTCTGGCGCTGCCGATCGCCATCGCGCTGGCGGTCGGCGCGACCACCGCCGTGGTCAGCGCGGTCGGCGTCCTGGCGCTGTTCGGCGCACCGCGCTCCATCCTTGCCTCGATCGCCCCGCGCGCGACAACGACGCCGGTGGCGATGGACATGGCAAAGGTGCTGGGCGGCGTGCCGCCGCTGGCGGCAGTGATCGTGCTTTATGCCGGCGTCGTCGGCGCAATGACCGCGACGCCGCTATTCAACCGGCTGAAGGTCAAGGATTATCGCGCGCGCGGCTTCGCCATCGGCGTCTCCGCCCACGGTTTCGGCGCGGCGCGGGCATTCCAGGTCGATTCGACCGCCGGAGCCTTCGCCAGCCTGGGGATGGCGCTCAACGCGGTGACCACCGCGGTGCTGCTGTCGCTGCTGGCGCTGCTGCTTTGAGGCGAGTGGCGACCTCATCGGCTCCCCCTCACCGCTCAAATCAGCAGCCTCTGCAGAATTTAGCCGGTGCCACGTGCTTCTGCAAAAAATCTCCGTTGGCAGCGCTGGTCAGGCGCTGGTCGCGGCGGCCGCCTCGATGATCGGCACGAACTTCTCGGCGGTCAGGCTGGCGCCGCCGATCAGGCCGCCGTCGACATCAGGCGCGGCGAAGATCGCCGCCGCGTTCTTGCCCGTCACCGACCCGCCGTAGAGGATGCGGATGCGCCGCGCCGCGTCGTCGCCGACCAGTTGCTTCAGCTTCGCCCGCGCGATCGCGTGCATCGCGGCAATGTCGTCGGTGGACGGCGTGCGCCCCGTACCGATCGCCCAGCGCGGCTCATAGGCGAGCGTGAACCAATCGGGCGTGGCGCCGTCGGGCACCGACTTTTCGATCTGCGCCTGCACCACGCGCTCGGCACGGCCGGCATCATGCTCCGCCTCCGTCTCGCCGCAGCACAGGATGACCTGCAGCCCGTGGCGATGCGCCGCCGCGGCCTTTGCCCAGGCATCCTGGCTGGTTTCATGCTGGTCGGCGCGGCGCTCGCTATGGCCGACGATCACCGTCCGCGCGCCGGCCTCGACCAGCATCGGCGCGGCGGTGCAGCCGGTGTGCGGCCCCGTATCCTCGGCATGACAGTCCTGCGCCCCGATCATCAGCCCGGGCGCGGCGGCGGCGGCTTCGGCGATCAGCGTGAAGGGCACGCACAGCGACACGTCGACGGCGTCCCGGTGCGCGGCTGCCGCGGCGATCGCCCGTACTTCGTCCAGATCGCGACGCAGGCCGTTCATCTTCCAATTGCCCACCACCATCTTGCGCCGCGTCATTATCGATCCTCCCTGT
This sequence comes from Sphingomonas sp., assembly GCA_051955175.1. GTDB lineage: Bacteria > Pseudomonadota > Alphaproteobacteria > Sphingomonadales > Sphingomonadaceae > Sphingomonas. Next base: position 7,665 of record JBQCHA010000310.1, on the reverse strand, counting down.
TGCGGCGCCATGCTTAGTTACGCCTGCGCTACGCACAAGCTTGAAGCGGCGCGCCCGCGCCCCTAAAGCGAGCGCGCCTGTTTTTCACGCAGATCGGACGCCATGCTCTCCTTCCTTCGCCGTCTCACCAATTCCAAGGTCGGCATCATCGTCACTTTCGTCGCGCTGATCGTCATCGCGCTGGCCTTCGCCGCGGGCGACATCACGCGCTACGGCAGCGGCGGCCAGATGCAGCAGACGACGGTGGCCAAGGTCGGCGACACGACGATTTCGGCCGACGAGCTGAAGGCGGACGTGCAGACCTCCTACAACATCGTCCGCCAGCAGAATCCGCAGGTGACGATGGCCGAGTTCGTCCAGGGCGGCGGCTTCGACGCGGCGGTGACGCGCATGATCAACCTGATCGCGCTCAAGAAATTCGCCGAACAACAGGACATGAAAGTCAGCAAGCGCGCGGTGGACGGCGAAATCGCCAGCGCCCCGGCGCTCCAGGGCCCCGACGGCAAGTTCGATCCGGCGCTGTACAAGCAGCTGCTCGCGACGCAGCGCGTCACCGATGCGCAGCTGCGCGGCCAGATCGTGCAGCAGCTCTATGCCCAGATGCTCACCTCGCCGACCAGCGGCGCGACGCAGGTGCCGGAGAAGCTGGCGCAGCCCTATGCCTCGCTGCTGCTCGAGGCTCGCTCGGGCCAGATCGGCTTCGTGCCGACCAAGGTGATGCCGACCGGCGGCAAGCCCGACGACAAGCAGCTGCAGACCTACTACCAGCGCCACATCGGGCAATACACGCTGCCTGAGCGGCGGGTGATCGACTATACGATCGTGTCGCCCGACGCGGTGAAGGCGCAGGCGACGCCGACCGACGCCGAGATCGCGCAGGCCTACAAGGCGCAGGCCGCGCGGTTTCAGGCGACCGAGAAGCGCGACCTGAGCCAGGTCATCGTGTCCGACCAGAAGACGGCGCAGGCCATCGCCGACAAGGTGAAGGGCGGCACCTCGCTCGACGCCGCGGCCAAGGCGGCCGGCCTCGAGGCGTCGGCGATCAGCGGCGTGACCAAGGACGATTACACCAAGCAAAGCTCGGCCGATCTCGCGAACGCGGTGTTCGCGGCCAAGCAGGGCGCGCTGGTCGGGCCGGTCAAGGCACCGCTCGGCTGGGCGCTGGTGCGCGTCGAAAAGGTGACGCAGGTCGCCGGCCAGACGCTGGCCCAGGCGCACGACACGCTGGCGAAGGAGATCGCCGCGGAGAAGGCCAACCAGCTGCTCGGCAAGCTGCACGACACGATCGACGATGCGGTGACGGGCGGCGGCAGCTTCAAGGACGTGGTCACCGATCACCAGTTGCAGGCGAAGCAGACCCCGCCGGTCGACCAGCAGGGCCTCAATCCTGAAGACCCGGCGTCCAAGCCGGACCCGGAGCTCGCCCAGGTCGTGCAATCCGGCTTCGGCGCGCAGCCCGGCGACAGCCCCGAGCTGGTGCCGGTTGGTCAGGACGGATCGTTCGCGGTGGTGTCGCTGGCGAAGGTCATCCCGTCGGCGCCGCAACCGCTGGCGAAGGTCCACGACCAGGTAATGCGCGACTATGTGATCGACCAGCAGGAGCAGCAGGCGCGCAAGATCGCCTCGACGATCGTCGCTGCGGTCAACGGCGGCAAGTCGATGCGCGATGCCTTCGCCGCGGCGAAGCTGCCGCTGCCGCCGGTGCAGCCGGTCCATGCGACGCGCGCGCAGATCATGGCGAGCCAGCAGGGCACACCCCCGGCGCTGGCCGCGATGTTCAGCACGCCGGCCAACCATGCCAAGCTGTTACCCGCGCCCAACAATGCCGGCTTCCTGGTCGTTTATACCGAGACGGTCACGCCCGGCGATGCCTCCGGCAAGCCCGACGTCGTCAAGGCGACCCGGCAGAGCCTGGGACAGTTCGTCGGCAATGAATATGCGCAGGAATTCGCCAGCGCCGTTCGCCAGCAGGTCGGCGTGACGCGCAACGAAGCGGCGATCGCGAAGCTGAAGCAGGAACTGGCCGGCGACGCGTCCGGCGCCGACGATGCCCAGCCCTGACGGCGCGACGCAGGGGCTGGAGGCGGCACGCGCGGCGCTGACCGCCGGTCGCCCGGCGCTGGTGTGGCGGCGGCAGGTCGCCGACACCGAAACCCCGGTCGCCGCCGCGCTGAAGCTGATCGAGCCCGGCCGCGGCGACTTCTTGCTGGAGTCGGTCGAGGGCGGCGCGACGCGGGGGCGGCACAGCCTGATCGGCCTCGCCCCCGATCTGGTATTCCGTGCCGAAGGCGAGCGGGCGGCGATCAACCGTCATTGGCTGACCGACCGGGAGGCGTTCGCCCCCTGCGACGCGCCAAGCCTCACCGCGCTCCGCGCGCTGGTTGCGAGCTGCCGGATGGACGTGCCGGACGAGCTGCCGCGCGCGCTCGCCTGCCTGGTCGGCTATTTCGGCTATGAAACGATCGGGCTGGTCGAGAAGCTGCCGCGCCCTGCCGCCGATCCGCTGGGCCTGCCCGATATGATGTTCGTGCGGCCGACGGTGCTGCTGGTGTTCGATCGGTTGGCCGATGCGCTGTTCGTGGTGGCGCCGACCTGGCCGGAGCCGGGTGCCGATGTCGAGCAACTGCTGGCGCGGGCGGCGGAGCGGATCGACGCGGTGGCGGCGCGGCTCGCCCATGCGCCGCTGCCGGCGCCGGTCCGCGCCGAGGCGACCGAGGCGACCGAGGTCGACTATACCCCCGCCCTGCCCGAGGCGCGCTACCGCGAGATGGTGCTGAAGGCGAAGGACTATATCGTCGCCGGCGACATCTTCCAGGTGGTGCTGGCGCAGCGCTTCTCGGCACCGTTCAGCCTGCCGCCGTTCGAGCTCTATCGCTCGCTCCGCCGCGTGAACCCCTCGCCCTTCCTCTACCATCTCGACCTGCCCGGCTTTTCGCTGATCGGCTCGAGCCCGGAGATCCTCGTCCGCGTGCGCGACGGCGAGGTGACGATCCGCCCGATCGCCGGCACCCGCCCCCGCGGCCGCACGGCGAGCGAGGACGAGGCCAACCGCACCAGCCTGCTCGCCGACCCGAAGGAGCGCGCCGAACATCTGATGCTGCTCGACCTCGGCCGCAACGACACGGGGCGCGTCGCCGCCGCCGGGACGGTGCGGGTGACCGACAGCTATACGGTCGAATTCTACAGCCATGTGATGCACATCGTGTCGAACGTGGTGGGTCGGCTCGATCCGGCGAAGGACGCGCTCGACGCGTTGTTCGCGGGCTTTCCGGCGGGGACGGTCTCCGGCGCGCCCAAGGTGCGCGCCTGCCAGGTCATCGCCGAGCTGGAGCCCGAGGTGCGCGGCGCCTACGCCGGCGGCGTCGGCTATTTCTCGCCCGATGGATCGATGGATTCGTGCATCGTGCTGCGCACCGCGGTGGTCAAGGACGGCACGATGCACGTCCAGGCCGGCGCCGGCATCGTCGCCGACAGCGACCCGGCCTATGAACAGCGCGAATGCCAGGCGAAGGCCGGCGCGCTGCTCGCCGCCGCGCGCGAAGCCGTGGCGCGTGCCGCGGGGCCGGGTTTCGGGCAATAGGGCGGGCCTGAACTGCGTTCGGGGCAACCCAGGAGGCACGGTGTGTCCGTGCTAACCCAGATTGCGGTTAATCGGCTCACCCTCACCCTTTCCACTCGCCTGCGGCTCGCGGGCCGGTGTCGGCTCGGCCATGCCTCCGGCATGCCCTGAACAGCGCGGGGCACTGTTCACCTGACACTCCTCTCCCATTGGGAGAGGGAGGGAGGCGCGAAGCGCCGGAAGGGTGAGGGTGTGCCAGTCAGATCGCACCGTCTCGATCAGCGGCCGAACAGTGCCTGGCCGAAGCCACGGACCTTCTCACCGATCTCCGGATGCGCCAGCGCGAGTTCCAGCGTCGCCTGGACATAGCCCGCCTTGTCGCCGCAATCGTAGCGCTTGCCGGCGAAAGTGAAGGCGTGGAACGGCTGGGTGTCGATCATCTGCGCCATCGCGTCGGTCAGCTGGATTTCGCCGCCGGCGCCCTTTTCCTGCGTCTCCAGGATGCGCATGACCTCGGGCTGCAGGATGTAGCGGCCGGGGATCATGATGTTGGAGGGCGCCGTGCCCTGCTTGGGCTTTTCGACCAGTCCCTTCACCTCGACCAGCGCGCCGTCGCGCGTGCCGGGATCGATGATGCCATATTTGTCGGTCTCGCTATCGGGCACTTCCAGACCGCACACGACGTTGCCGCCCACCTTTTCATAGGCATCGACCATCTGCTTCATACAGCCGGGCTTGCCGATCATCAGTTCGTCGGCGAGGAAGATCGCAAACGGCTCGTCGCCGACGATGTCGCGGGCGCACCATACGGCATGGCCAAGCCCCAATGGCTCCTGCTGGCGAACGTAGGCGATCGCGCCGGGCTTCAACCGCGTCTGGCTGAGCACCTCGAGCGACTTGCCACGCTCCTTCATCGTCGTCTCGAGCTCGAAGGCGATGTCGAAATGATCTTCGATCGAGCCCTTGTTGCGCCCGGTCACGAAGATCAGCTGCTCGATCCCTGCCTCGATCGCCTCGTCGACCGCATATTGGATCAGCGGACGGTCGACCACCGGCAGCATCTCCTTGGGCGTCGCCTTGGTGGCGGGCAGGAAGCGCGTGCCCAAGCCGGCAACGGGGAAAACGGCCTTGCGGAGGGCTTTGATCGTCATGCTGGTCCTCGATTTGGTAACGGTGGCGCAATAACGCGCGCGGGCTCGGTGAGCAAATGAGTGAACTTGCCTCCGTGTTCCTCACGGTTACTCGAAGCGCAGCACGCCGGCGCGGCGACGCCGTTAACCGAGGCGTAGCGCCGAACTGGCAAAGGGGAGAGATGAGCAAGACGCTTTCAACCCGCCGCGTGATGATCGTCTTCGGCACCCGACCCGAGGCGATCAAGATGTTCCCCGTGGTCCGCGCGCTGGCCGCCACGCCGGGAATCGCGGTACGCACCTGCGTCACCGCGCAGCATCGCGGGCTGCTCGACCAGGTGCTGGATATCGCCGGGATCACGCCCGACGTGGACCTCGACCTGATGGAGCCAGGCCAGTCGCTCGACCGGCTGACGGCGCGGTTGCTGACCGGCATCGGCGAAGTTCTGGATGCCGAGCGGCCGGACCGCGTGCTGGTGCAGGGCGACACCGCGACGGCGATGGCCGGGGCGCTCGCAGCCTATTACCGGCGCATTCCGGTCGGTCACGTCGAGGCGGGGCTGCGCTCGGGCGATATCCTCCACCCCTGGCCCGAAGAGGTAAACCGCCGGATGATCGCGCCGATCGCCGACCTGCACTTCGCGCCGACGGACACCGCTGCCGAAGCGCTGCGGCGCGAGAACGTCGCGCCGCCTGCTATCCACGTGACCGGCAACACGGTAATCGATGCGCTGCACGCCACCGCCGCGCGCATCGACGCCGAGCCGTCGCTGGCGGGCGGCCTCGATGCGATCGAGGCGCGGTTTGGCGGCCGGCGGATCATCCTGGTCACCACGCACCGGCGCGAGAATTTCGGCGACGGCATGGCCAGCATCGCCCGCGCCATCGGCCGCATCGCCGACCGGCCGGACGTCGCCGTGCTGTTCCCGATGCACCCCAACCCCAATGTGGTCGCCGCGATGGACGCCGTGCTGGGCGAGCGCGACAATGTCGCGAGGATCGCACCGCTCGACTATCCGCATTTCATCCGCGCGCTGGGCATGGCGCATGTCGTGCTGACCGATTCGGGCGGCGTGCAGGAGGAGGCACCGGCGCTCGGCAAGCCGGTGCTGGTGATGCGCGAGACCACCGAACGGCCGGAGGGTGTCGCCGCTGGCACCGCCCTGCTGGTCGGGACGGACGAGGAGCGGATCGTCGCCGAGGTCGCGGCGCTGCTCGACGACAACGACGCCTGGTCGCGCATGGCGCGAGCGCACAATCCGTTCGGCGACGGCCAGGCGAGTAGGCGGATCGCGCAGATCGTCGCCGAGGGGTTCGGTCTTTAGGCGAAGCACCACCCTGGCGGGTGACACCCAGGGGCGCTTCGCCTGTGCTACCGCGGCAGCGTGGTGCTGCCGGTCACGCGGAAGCTGCCGGTAACGCCTGGCGCGCCGGTGTCCGGCTGACCGCCGCCGACCCATAGCTGATAGGTCGCCGGTGTCACCCGCATCGCGCCCTTGTCGTCGGCCAGCGCGAGGTCGCGCGGGGTGAGCTGGAACGTCACCGTCCTGCTTTCGCCCGGCGCGAGATGCACGCGGTCATAGCCCTTGAGCGAGCGGATCGGCGCGTCGGCGCGGCCGGGGACCGACAGGTACAGCTGCGCCACCTCGTCTCCGGCAACCGCGCCCGAATTGCGGATCGTGACGCTCACCGATTGCGGCTTGCCCGCGGCGACCTGCGCGGCGCCCAGCTTCAACCCCGAATAGGCGAAGCTGGTGTAGCTCAGCCCGTGGCCGAACGGATATTCGACCGGGCCGTTGAAGTAGCGGTAGGTCCGCCCCTTCATCGCGTAATCGGTGAACGGCGGCAACTCGTCGGTCGAGCGGTAGAAAGTCACCGGCAGCCGGCCCGACGGATTGACCTTGCCGCTCAGCACGTCGGCGATCGCCTGACCGCCCTTCTCGCCCGGGTACCAGGCCTCCAGCACCGCCTTGGCCCGCGTGGCATCATCGCCCAGCGCCACCGCCGAGCCCGATTGCAGCACGATCACCACCGGTTTGCCGGTCGCCTCCAGCGCCTCGAGCAGCTGCTTCTGCGCCGCCGGCAGCGCGATGCTGGTGCGATCGCCGCCCTCGAACCCCGGGATGTCGAGCGGCATTTCCTCGCCCTCCAGCCAGGCGTTCAGGCCGACGAATGCGACGACCACGTCGGCGCCCTGCGCCGCCTTCACCGCCTGGTCGCGCAGCGCGTCGAGCGGCGCCTTCCAGGTGAAGGTGATCTCGCCGGCCGAAGCGCCCTGATGCGCGAGCGACAGGCTGAATGCGCGCGGCGCGGTATCGGCAAAATGCACGGTGAGCGGCTGGGGCTGCTGCTGCCCGTCCTTGCAGCTGGTGGTGACCTGCCGGTCCGGCGCGCCCTCTATGTGGATGGTGTAGGTCTCGCTGCCCGCATCGCCGTCGCAGCCCCGGCGGCTCTGCAGCACGAACTCATAATCGCCCGGTGCCGGCACCGCGATCTGCCCGGTCCAACGCACCGCAAAAGTCTTGGGATCGACGCCGGACGCCGGTGCGACGCCGCCCCAATTGACGTCGATCGCCTTGTCCTTGCGCGTCGCGACGGGCGTGCCGGCGAAGCTCGCATCCTTGTAGAAACTGGTCGTCAGGCCGCCCGGAAACGCGGTGCGCGGCACCATCACCGGCACCTGCTCGGCGAACGGCGCGCCCTGCGCATAGCTGACGCGATCCTTGCCGAAGGTCGCCTCCATGCCGTCGAGCGGCAGCACCGGGTCGACCGGCGTGCCGTTGTAATTGCCCTCCAGATCGATCAGCGCGGCCGCGGTCGGGCCGACCACGGCGATCTTGCCGTAATGCTCGCCGAGCGGCAGCACGCCGTCGTTCTTGAGCAGCACGATCGATTCGTGCGCGGCGCGCAGCGACAACGCCTGGTGCGCGGGCGAATGGTTCTCCGAGATCGGGATGGCGGAGAACGGCACCATCG
>JBQCHA010000309.1:0-4401 GCA_051955175.1 Sphingomonas sp. | reverse complement strand
GACAGCATCAGGCTGGGCAGCTGCGCGACCAGCGCGTCGCCGATCGCCAGCAGGATGTAATTATGCGCGGCGTCGCCGACCGACATGCCGTGGCTGACCGGACCCAGGATCAGCCCGCCGATGATGTTGGCGAACAGGATCAGCAGGCCGGCGACCGCGTCGCCTTTCACGAACTTGGAGGAACCGTCCATCGACCCGTAGAAATCGGCCTCGGTCGCGACCTCGACGCGGCGCGCCTTGGCTTCGTCGGGCGTGATCAGGCCGGCATTGAGGTCGGCGTCGATCGCCATCTGCTTGCCGGGCAAGGCGTCGAGGGTGAAGCGCGCCGACACTTCGGACACGCGGCCCGCGCCCTTGGTCACCACGATCAGGTTGATGATGACCAGGATCGAGAAGACGAAGATGCCGACGACGTAATCGCCGCCGATCAGGAAGGTGCCGAACGCCTCGATGACGTGCCCCGCCGCGCTCTCGCCCTCATGGCCATGGACCAGAACGACGCGGGTCGAGGCGACGTTTAGGCCGAGGCGGAACAGAGTGGCGAACAGCAATACGGTCGGAAAGGCCGAGAAATCGAGCGGCTTCTGCGCGTTCAGCGACACCATCAGCACCGCGAGGCTGATCGCGATGTTGGTGACGAAGAAGATGTCGAGCATGGCGGCCGGGATCGGCACCACCATCAGCACCACCAGCAGCAGGATCGCCATCGGGAGCGCCGCGTTGCGGACGTTGCCGCCGAGCAGATTCTTCAGAACAGGCGGCACGCGTTACGCTCCCAGGCTCGCAAGCATCAGATAGGCCAGCCGCGCATTGTCGGGCGTCGGCCGGAGAAGGTTGACCGCGCTGGCATCGGCCGGCGGCGTGGCGGCGCCGGGCTGGCCGGCATTGACCCGCGCCAGCGCCGCCTTGGCCCAGTCGGCCGCGGTACGGCCGGTTTCGCCGTTGCCGGGGATCACCTCGGCGCCGGCAAGACCGGTCGAGGCGGCGAGCGAGGCGAAATTGGCCTTGGCGGTCTCGAACGCGCTGGTGCCGTAGGTCGTCGCGAACGCGGTCGCGCCCTTGCCGTCGAGCGCGTCGGACGCGAGGCTGGTGGCGCCGACCTTGGCCGCGCCCTTGTCGAGCTTGGCGGCGAAGCGCTGGTAGATGTCGCCCAGACTGCGGGCGTTGCCGTTGGCGTCGAAGAAGATCGAGCGGTTGGCGCGCGCCGCCGCCGGGAACATCGCCGCGCCGGAGGCGCCGGGGTTCGACTGCATCGTCCGGAGGAACGACTTGGCGCCGCCCAGCCCCAGGAAGTGCGCCATGTAGAGATCGGTGCCGGTGGCGCCGCGACCCAGCGCGCTTTCCAGCGACGCCTGGTTGTCCGAAGCGAAATTGGCGGCCATCGTCGCGGAGACGTCGGGATTGTTCCTGAGGTTGAGGATCGCGCTCTTCATCTGCGGATCGCTCACCACCCAGCGGTTGCCCGCGCGGGTGATCGCGTTCGACGCCCAGCCGAGTCCGTTTTCGGCCCCGTGCTGCTTGATGATGCCCAGCCACGACTGGTCGATGAACTGGTAAAGCCCGGTCGCCGACGAGGTGCCGGCGCGCGCCGCGGGGTTGAGCCCGCTTTCGAGTTGCGCCTGGCCCAGCAGATAATCGAAATCCATGCCGGTCGAGCGGCTCGCGTTCGCGATCGCCGTCCTGACGCGCTCGACATTCCCGGTAAGTGCTACGACGCCGCCCATAGGCCCTGGCTGGTTACCCCCTGTTACGGGGGACACTCAGCAAGGCGCGTGCCAGTTTTGGTTAACGGGACGTTTTGCCGAGGAAACTCCCCTCCCGCTTGTGGGAGGGGCTGGGGGAGGGCGTGTCACATCAGCGCCTTCCCCAGGAGGGACATGCCCTCCCCTAACCCCTCCCGCGAGCGGGAGGGGAATAGGATGAAAAATCAGGCGTAAGCCGCCAGATTGCCGCTGGCGCGGTAGCCACCGGCAGCGTCACCGGCAAGAATTTGCAGGCGGCGACGGACATTTGCCGCCAACAGGTTGCAATAGATCCGCGCGGTCTCGTTGAGCCGGTGCGCTTCCTCGGCGAGCTCGCGCACGCCGGGCTCGAGCGTCGGCGTGTCGATCGCGCCCAGCGCCTCGAGTGCGGTCAGCTTCGCGCTGGTCGCCTTGTCGAGCGCCTCGACATCGTTGGACTTCATCGCCGCGATCTCGGCATGAAGCAGGTCGATCACCTTGATCAGGCCATCACGCCGCGTCATCGATCCATTCCCCCCTTAGCGACAACAGCTTGTCCGCGACCTTCTGCGGGTCGGGCTGGAAGCTGCCGTCGGCGATCGCCTTGCGGAACCGGTCGACGCGGCTGGCGTCCACCGGCGGCTTGGCGGCGAGTTCCTGCGCCAGCTGCCCGACTGGGTGCGACGCCTGCATCTGCTGCTCCGGCGTGGCGATGGCCGACGCGATCTTCGCGGCCGCCGCCGCTCCGAGCACCGGAGCGATGCGGGCATTGGGCGTTGAGCCCTTCGGTCCGATCGAGTCCACCATTGTCCAGCCTGTTGTAGCCTGTCTGGATCATCGAACGACCGCCTGCCCAAATTCTTTAAGAAAAATTATTCCGAGCCCGGAATCATGGCTTTACCCGGCTCTACCGCGATCGCCTGGATCGGCGGCCTGCCGTCCTCGACGCGGACCAGCACGCGCGCGCCGGCGGCGGCGTCGGTCGTCGCGACGCCGTCGCGCGTGACCGAGAACCCGCCCTCGCCGGCCACCACCGTCACCGGGTCGCCCCGTTTGATCACGATCACCGCCTTCGCGGCCGGGGCCGTGGCCGGCGCGACCACTACCGCCGGTGACGGCGTCGCCGTCGGCGTGAGCACCGGCACGAAGATGCGCCATTGCGGATCGGGGCAAGTCACCACCACCGAATCGTGCATATCGGTGCGCCAGGCGAGCGACACCATAGGGCAGGTCGCCAGCTTGAGCCGCGTATCGACCTCGGTGCGCGCGCCGCCGACCTCGCCGACCCCGCGGCCGGTGAAGCCCGCCACCGCCTTGTCGATCAGCGTGGTGCTCTGGAAGGTCTGCGCCGCGGCCGGACTGGCCGCGATTGCGAGCGCGAGGAGGAAGGTCGAACGGATCATGGCTGTTTCCTGTCGGGATCGCCGGTGAAACTCATGGTGACGAGCGCCATGCGACGGCCCGTCCCCGGCGTTGATATCATGATGCGGTTGGCGGCGATGCCATGATCGATCAGCCAGGCGACGGTCGCGCGGGCGCGGTCGCTGGCGAGGATCTGGGCGCTGCCCGAGGTGGGATCGATGTCCGCCGGCGTGCCGTCGGTGCTGCCCGCGACGCGCAAGGTCACGCGCGGATCGCGCAGGCTCTCGGTGGCGAACTCGAGCAGGCCATCGGCCGAGGCGATCGTCGCCGAGCCGCGCACGAAGCGGGCGCCGGGGGTGGCGAGCGGGATCGGATCGGCCGCGGCCGTCACCGTCGGCTTGCCACCGAATCCCTGGCGCAACCCCTTGGCCAGCGCCTGGCGATCGGTCGCCTGGATCAGCACGAAGAAACCGACCAGCAACAAGGCGAGATCGGCCAGCGTCCATAGCCAGAGCGGCCGGGCCGGTGCGGGGTCGAGGAGATCGGTCTCGTTCATGCCGAGGCCGGAACGAAGCTGGTCGGAGTCTTGACGCGACTCTTGTCAGCGAGCGCGGCGAGCGGCGCGACCAACCGCGTCCGCTCTTCCGCCTCGGCCCGCGCGCGACGGCGCAGGCGCACCGCGATCGGCATCGCGACGAGATTGGCGATCAGCGCGCCGTAGAGCGTCGCGAGCAGGGCGACCGCCATCCCCGTGCCGATCGCGCTCGGGTCGCTCATCGCCCAGAACATCTTCACCAGCCCGACCAGCGTGCCGACCATGCCCATCGCCGGCGCGGCCTCCGCGGCACCGGCCCACATGTCGGCCGCCGCGGCATGGCGCAGGACTCGCGCGCGGCGGCGTTCGTCGAGCAGGCGCGTGATCTCGGTCGCCGTCGCGCCGTCGACGATATCGGCGACCGCGGCCGCGACATCCTTGTCGGCGATCACCGAGCGATCGAGCATGTGCACGCCATGCCGGCGCGCGATGCGACCGAGCGCGGCGACCTGGTCGACCAGCGGCGTGGCGTCGAACGGCTTGCGCGCCAGCGTGCCAAACGCCGCGATGCCGTGCCCGACGTCGCGGAACGACGTGCGAAGCAGGGTCGCGAACATGGTACCGCCGGCCACGATGGCGATCGCGGCGGGATCGAGGAAAGCGCCGAGCGTGATGGGATCCGTCGTCATATGCGCGATGCTCTGCAAGCGCGGTGCCAGTTTCATTTCGAGGAAGGAAACATGCCCTCACCCTTCCCACCGCCTTCGGCGGCGGGCCCCTTCC
>JBQCHA010000308.1:0-36844 GCA_051955175.1 Sphingomonas sp. | reverse complement strand
TCGACAACCCGCCCGGCTTCCTGCGGCGGATCGTCACCCGGCTGTGCCTCGACCAGCTGAAATCGGCGCGCGCGACCCGCGAGAGCTATTTCGGTCCGTGGCTGCCCGATCCGCTCGTCGAAGCCGAGGAGCCGGTCGAACAGGACGATGTCACCCTGCCGTTGATGCTCGCGCTCGAACGCCTGTCACCGCTGGAGCGTGCCGCCTTCCTGCTGCACGACGTGTTCGGCCAGAGCTTCGAGGAGGTCGCAGCCACGATCGGGCGCGAGCCGACCGCCTGCCGCCAACTCGCGTCGCGAGCGCGGAGCAACGTGCGGTCGGAGCGGCCGCGTTACGCCGTGCCGCCGCAGCAGGGCCGCGCGATCGCCGAGGCGTTCTTCGCAGCGTCGCGGGCCGGCGACGTGTCGCAACTCGGCGCGCTGCTGGCCGATGACGTGGTGCTCTATTCGGACGGCGGCGGGAAGCGGCCCGCGGCGGGCCGGCCGATGGTTGGGCGTGCCGAGGTGCTGCGCGCGCAGGCGGCGATCGCGCGGCTGCTCTCCGCCCGCCCTGCCCGCTGGGCGCGCTTCGCGGCGATCAGCGGCCTGCCGGGCATCATCAGCATGGAACATGACGGCCTGCCGCAGACCACGGCGCTGGCGATCGAGAACGGGCGGATCGTCGCGATCTACGTCATGCGCAACCCCGACAAGCTTGGTCACCTGACGCTGCAGTGACGCGTCCTCGCGGTCAGGCGGTGCCGGTGCTGTTGGACAACAGCCGCGGATCGATTCCGGCACCGGCGAAGCCGCGTTCCCAGCGTTCGTCGGCCGGCACGTCATAGATCAGGTCCGGCTCGGCGGCGGTGGTGAACCAGCCGTGACGCGTCATCTCCTCGTCGAGCTGCCCGGCAGTCCAGCCGGCATAGCCCAACGCGACCAGCCACCGCGTCGGCCCGTTGCCCGCGGCGATCGCCCGCAGCACGTCGATCGTGCCCGACAGACCCCAGCGGCCGGCGACCTCGACGGTGTCCTGCCCGCCCCAGTCGAGCGAATGCAGCACGAAACCGCGCCGCGGCTCGACAGGCCCGCCGAAATGGACCGGCGCGTCGGCGGCGACGCCAGGCTCGATCTCGAATTGGGCGAGCAATTCGTGCAGGCGCAGCCCCGCAATGGTGGCGCCGATACCGATGCCCAAGGCCCCCTGCTCGTCATGCGCGCATATCGCGATCACCGCACGATCGAAGCGGGGATCGCCGATACCGGGCATGGCCAGCAGGAACTGTCCGGTGAGATACGCGACGGACTCCATCGCCCGGATATAGCGAACGGGACCGGTGATCGCCACGCTTGAAAATCGCCGCGCCCTGCCCATTGTAGCGCAGCATCACCCACAGGAGACTTTTCGATGACGATCAGCGTTGGCGACCGCTTGCCCAAGACGACCTTTGTTAAGGCGACCGACAACGGCCCGGAGCAGGTCGATTCCGAGGAGTTCTTCAAGGGCCGCAAGGTCGCGCTGTTCTCGGTCCCGGGTGCCTTCACCCCGACCTGCTCGGCCAAGCACCTGCCCGGCTTCATCGGCAAGGCGGACGAACTGAAGGCGAAGGGCGTCGACGAGATCGCCTGCACCGCGGTCAACGACGCGTTCGTGATGGGCGCGTGGAGCCAGGCGAACGACGCCGGCGACACGGTGACGATGCTGGCCGACGGCAACGGCGCCTTCGCGCGCGCCGTGGGGCTGGAGATGGACGGATCGAAGTTCGGCCTGGGCACCCGCGGCCAGCGCTATTCGATGCTGGTCAACGACGGCGTCGTCGAGCAACTCAACGTCGAAGCGCCGGGTGAATTCAAGGTGAGCTCCGCCGAGCACATGCTCGAACAGCTCTGAGCTACGGCCGGGCGGCACGCCCCCTTGCCAGCGTGCCGCCCAGCCATTAGCCGCAGCGGATGACAACCGCATCGACCATCGTCGCCGAGCTCGATCGGCTTTACACCGCCTCCGTCGGACGCCTGCAGGCAGCGTTGAGCGCTTATCTGGTCGACGGCACTGCACCCGATCCGCAGGCGCGCCGCGACGGCTCGTTCGCCTATCCCGAAATCCGCCTGGTGTTCCGCGGCGGCGATGAGGACCGGCCGACGCCGATGCGGTCGTACGGCCGCCTGGTGACGCCCGGCGAATATCGCATCAGCGTCACCAAGCCGGCGATCTTCGCCGATTACCTCGTCGAGCAGCTCACGCTGCTGATGGAGGATTATGAGGTCGAGGTGGAGGCGGTCACCGGCCGACAGGAAATCCCCTTCCCCTATGTGCTCGACCCCGGCCATGCGCTGAGCCTGGACGAGGTGTCGGCCGCCGAGCTGGCGCGGCACTTCCCGGCTACCGAGCTCGCCCAGATCGGCGACGAGATCGCCGACGGCCTGTGGCAGCCGGTCGACGAGCATCGCCCGCTGGCGCTGTTCGACGGGCTGCGCACCGACTTCTCGCTCGCGCGGCTGCGGCACTACACCGGCACGCCGCCCGAGCATGTGCAGCGCTATGTGCTGTTCACCAACTATCACCGCTATGTCGACGAGTTCGTCCGCTGGGCGTGCGGACAGCTGACCGAGGAGGGCAGCCGCTACACCGCGCTGTCGGGCGCCGGCGGGCTGATGATCCACGCCGGCGACGATCCGGAGCGGGTAGTGAGCGACAGCGCGTGGCGGCGCCACCAGATGCCGGCCTATCACCTGATCGCGCCGGATCGGTCTGGCATCACGCTCGTCAACATCGGCGTCGGCCCGTCCAACGCCAAGACGATCTGCGACCACCTCGCCGTGCTGCGTCCCGAGGCATGGCTGATGATCGGCCATTGCGGTGGCCTGCGCCCCAGCCAGCGCATCGGCGACTATGTCCTGGCGCATGCCTATCTGCGCGACGATCACGTGCTCGATGAGGTGCTGCCGCCCGAAATCCCGGTGCCGGCGATCGCCGAAGTGCAGCAGGCGCTCGCCCGCGCTGCCGAGACGGTCTCAGGCCAGTCGGGCGACAAGCTCAAGCGGCGGCTGCGCACCGGCACGATCGTCACCACCGACGACCGCAATTGGGAGCTGCGCTTCTCGCGCTCGGCGTTGCGCTTCTCGCTCAGCCGCGCGGTCGGCGTCGACATGGAATCGGCGACCATCGCGGCGCAGGGCTACCGCTTCCGCGTTCCCTACGGGACGTTGCTGTGCGTGTCCGACAAGCCGCTGCACGGCGAACTCAAGCTGCCAGGCCAGGCCAATCGCTTCTACGAGCGCGCGATCAACGAGCATATGCGGATCGGCATCGAGACGTGCGAGGAGTTGCGTCGCGAGGGGCCGAAGCTGCATAGTCGCAAGCTGCGCGCGTTCGACGAGCCGCCGTTCCGCTGAGGCCTGTCGCAACGCACGTCGCGCTGACGCGTTGTCTAGTCTTGTTACGCAGCAGGAAGATGGACCATGGCCGAGCCGACACCGCCCGCCCCACCTTCGCCGCCCGAGGGGACAGGCACGCCCGACGGGGGCAATCCCGCCCACGTGCCGCCACCCGCGGTCGAGCCGGTGCCCGGCCGCACGACGCAGCGCGAGAGCGATGTGAACAGCCCCGAACCGCCGCGTGAAAAGGTCGCGGGCGGAAAACCTCCCGCCGCTCCCAAACCGCCGACGCCGCGCCGCGCCGCTCGACCGAAGCCGGTCGCGCCGAGGCGGCCGCGTGCCGCAAAGGCTGGTGCGGTGACCGTGGAGGGTGCGAAGCCGGCAGGGCTGCCCGCGCACGATGACACGGCGCCTTCCCGCCGACGCTGGATACCAGCACTGGCGAGCGTCGGCGCGCTCGTCGCTGCGGGCGCCGCGCTGCTCTCGCTGCGCGGCAGCAGCCGGCGCAAGGCGCACCAGGCGGACGGCACCGACTCGTCGAAATCGTTCGAAGCCGGCATCGCCGACGAAGGCACCATTCCCGACGAGATGCCGCCCCCCTGACTGGCGCGCTGGCCGCCAGTCGTCAGGCCGAGAGAAACGCCGCGATGGCTTCGCCGAGTTCCGGCTTGGTCACCGCGCTCATGTGATTGCCCGGCACCTGGACGAAGCGGCCGTCGGGCAGGAGCGAGGCCAGTTCCTCCGAAGAGCCGTTGTCCTGGTCCTCCGCGCCGGCGGCAACCAGCGTCGGCTGAATGATCGCGCGAATCGCCGCTTCGGGCGTATCGACGAACGTATCGAGGATGCGCATCAGCGCGACCGGATCGCCCTGCGTGGTCTTCAGGAACGCCTCGGTCAGCCATTCGGGCGTCCCGCGCTCGAAGCTGCCGAGGTTGGATAGCACGCGTCGGAAGTAGCTGCCGCGGCCCTGCGTATCGATCAGCCCCTGCAGCCCCATGCCGCTGATCACCACCCGCCGCGGCCGCGCCCCCTTGGCGAGCATCCGCACCGTCGTCCGCGCGCCGAGCGAATAGCCGCCGAGGTCGTAATCGGTGAGCCCCAGATGTTCGATCAGCGCCATGCCGTCGTGCATCAGCACGTCGGGGGGATAGGCGGCGGCATCGTGTGGCTTGGCGCTGTCACCATGTGCCCGCAGGTCCGGCATGATCACGCGAAAGCCCTCGGCAGCGATCCGCTCGGCATGGCCGTAGCGCTGCCAATTGACCTGAGCGTTCGAGAAATAGCCGTGAATTAGGACGACCGGTCGCCCCTCGCCCATTTCGTGCCAGGCCAGGCGGGCGCCGTCGAAACTATCGAAAAAGTGCGTCTCAGTCGGGGAGTTTGCCAATTGTTGCCATCCAGCGTTCGACCAAAGGTTGGTGCTGGTCGGTGCGATATCGGGGCAGCTCGCGCGTGTCGAGCCATGCCTCATGGATGTTCTCGGCGCCGAAATGGTGGTGCGGACGGAATCGCGACGGATCGTCGAAGCTGCCGATCGTCAGGTCCATCTTGTCGGTCCCTTCGTTGAACGCGAACGTCAGCGGCGTTCCGCAGGCCGAGCAGAATCCGCGGCTGGCGAATGGTGACGAGGCATAGGTATCGGGCTGGCGCTCCCAGGTGACATCGGCCTGCTTCACGCTTTTGAATGCGATCGACACCCCGCCGGTGGCACGCTGGCACATCCGGCAATGGCAGAGGTACGCCTCGTCGTCATGCACCTCGATCGTGTAGCGGATGCGGCCGCACTGGCAGCCGCCGGTCATCGTCTCGCTCATCCTAAGCCCCTCCCAGCGCGCGCATAAAATCTTCCGGCGGCGCGGCCTCCTGCCAGGAGGACACGCCGGCCGGGATATCAACCCAGCACTGCTTATACGCCGTGTAGATATGCGCGACGCAAACCAGTTCTTCGGAGCGATCAAGCGTCCCGGCGCGAACGACCGCAATCCCGGGACGCCGCGTGTTGGTGTTGTAGACGCGGGCGTGGCACGTGCCGCACATGCGTTGGACCGAAGTCCGGTCCTCAATCACCTTCTCATAGACCACCACCGGTCCCGAGACGGTCAAACAGCTCTCCGGCACGAGCGCCTGTTGGCTGAAGGCGCTGCCCGACCAGCGCTGGCACTGGTGACAGTGGCACGCGTAGGTCGCGGGCAGGCTGTCGAGGGCGAGCGTGTAGCGCACGGCGCCGCAATTGCAGCCGCCCTCGATTGCCACGTTAGGCAGCCTTCTTGAGGTGCCGCCGGCCGAGCAGTTCGGCGATCTGCACCGCGTTGAGCGCGGCGCCCTTGCGCAGGTTGTCGCTGACGCACCACAGCATCAGGCCGTTGTCGACCGTCGGATCCTCGCGCACACGGCTGACGAAGGTAGCATATTCGCCGACGCACTCGACCGGCGTCACGTAGCCCCCGTCCTCGCGCTTATCGACGAGCATCACGCCGGGCGCCTCGCGCAGGACGTTCTGCGCCTCCTCGGCGGAGATTTCCTTCTCGAACTCGATGTTGATGGCCTCGGAATGGCCGACGAACACCGGCACGCGTACGCACGTCGCGGTCACCTTCACCTTGGGATCGAGGATCTTCTTGGTCTCGACCACCATCTTCCATTCCTCCTTGGTCGAACCGTCCTCAAGGAAGCTGTCGATATGGGGAATGACGTTGAAGGCGATCTGCTTGGTGAACTTCTGCGGCTCGGCCTGGTCACCGACGAAGATGTTGCGGCTCTGCTCGAACAGCTCGTCCATGCCTGCCTTGCCGGCACCGGAGACCGACTGATAGGTCGACACGACCACGCGCCTGATCGTCGCGGCATCGTGCAGCGGCTTCAACGCCACCACCATCTGCGCGGTCGAGCAGTTCGGATTGGCGATGATGTTGCGCTTGGCATAGCCGTCGATCGCCTCCGGGTTCACCTCGGGCACGATCAGGGGCACGTCCGGGTCCATGCGATAGAGCGACGAATTGTCGATCACCGTGCAGCCGGCGGCGGCGAACTTCGGCGCATAGACCTTGGTCGCTTCCGATCCGATCGCGAACAGCGCGATGTCCCAGCCGGTCGGATCGAAATGCTCGATATTCTTGACCTTGAGTTTTCGGCCGGTCTCTCCGAACTCGATCTCGTCCCCGGTCGACCGCGACGACGCGACCGCCGCGATCTCGTCCGCCGGAAACTCGCGTTCGGCGAGGATGTTGAGCATCTCGCGCCCGACATTACCGGTCGCGCCTGCGACCACCACCCGATACCCCATGATCTCCAATCCTGCTGATGCTGCCCGGCAGCGGGCAGGCCCGCTACTTAGGATGCGCAGCGCAGATTGAAAGATAGTTTTGCTTTGACGCGAGTCCGCGCGAGCTGCGGAACGATGCCGGCCGTGACGTTGTTATCACGCATCACAAGGAAGAACAGAGCCTGCATGACCGACGCCGAAACCGCATTCGACACCGCCACCCGCATCGCCGCAGGCGACGACAAGACCCGTTACGACGGCTTCTCGATCTTCCTGCACTGGACGACCGCGCTGCTGGTGCTGGTCCAGTTCGTCCTGTCGCAGACCTGGGGATGGTTCGGCCGCCCGACGCACCACGTCATGGTGGTGCTGCACATGTCGTTCGGCATCCTGCTGGCGGCGGTGATCGTCACCCGTCTCGTCTGGCGCCTGATGCCGTCCCACGCGATGGAGCCGATTGCCCTCGGCTGGCAGGAAACTGCGTCGCGGATCGTGCACTATGTTCTCTACGCGCTGCTCGCCACCGAGGCGGTACTCGGTTTCGTACTGCGCTGGTCAGGCAATGAGGCGATGAGCTTCTTCGGCCTGCAGATCGCGCCGCCCTTCGCTCCCTTCTCGCGACCCGCCCACCATCAGGTCGGCGAGTTCCACGAATATATCGGCTGGGCGATCGTGATCCTGGCAGTCTGCCATGCGCTGGCGGCGCTGTACCACCATTACCACGTGCGCGACCGCGTGCTGGTGCGCATGGCGCCGTGGGCGCGCGAGCGAAGCTCGCGCGCCTGAAGCCTCATTCGCCGGGTGTGACGGGCGGCAGCCCGACATGGCGATCGAGGAAGTTCATCATCGTCAGATAGACATGCTCGACGACGCCCGACATGGCGTGCGTCTTGCCGGGGTAGAGCATCGTCTCGAACGGCTGATTGTTGGCCTGCAACTTGGCCATCAGCCGCGATGAATTGTCGAACACGACATTGTCGTCGGACAGGCCGTGGACGAGCAGCAACGGATCGCTGATCTTCACCGAATCCGCGAGCGCGCCCGACGCGGTATAGGCCTGCGGATCCTGGTTGGGATTGCCCATGTAGCGCTCGGTGTAGTGCGTGTCGTACAGCTTCCAGTCGGTGACCGGCGCCACCGCGACGCCGGCGGCGAACGTGCCCGGCGCCTTCTCCAGGAGCTTCAGCGTCATGTAGCCGCCATAGGACCAGCCGAAGGTGGTGATCTTGTCCGGATCGACGAACGGCTGGCTCTTCAGGAAGTCGACGCCCTTCAACTGGTCGGCGACCTCGACCGTGCCCATCGCGTGGTAGATGTGATCCTCGAACGCCTTGCCGCGGTTGGGTGAGCCGCGATTATCGAGTTCGAAGAACACATAGCCCTTGTCGACGACATATTGCTTCAGCGAGGCGCCGTTCCAGGTGTTGGTCACCTCCTGCCCCACGTCGGGGCCGCCGTAATGCTGCATGAACACCGGATATTTCTTGCCGGGCACCAGCTTCGGCGTGATCATGTCGTAGTGCAGGACGGTGCCGTCGGCCGCCTCGATCGTGCCGAACGTGGTCGGCCGCAGGCTGGCGACATACGGCGCGTAAGGGTGGTTCGCGTCGATGTCGTTCTGCTCCAGCCACATCAGCCGCTTTCCCGTGGCGTCGGCGAGATAGACCTGCGGCGGATGCTGGGTATTGGACCGGCCGACGATCACCTTGGTGGCGGTGTCGTTCATCGACGCGTCGTTGTTCCAGCCGTTCTCGGTCAGCTGGGTCAGCTTGCCGGGCCGGTCGAGATCGACCGAATAAAGCTGTTCCTCGATCGGCGTGTTCTTGTTGGCGGTGAAGTAGAGGCGGCCCTTCGCCTCGTCGACGCCGACCAGGCTCTTCACTTCCCACGGCCCGCTGGTCAGCGGCACGAACTTGCCGTCGACATAATGATAGAGATGGCCGTGGCCCGACCGCTCGGACCACCAGATCAGGCTGCCGTCCTTCATCGCGTGGAAGTTGCTCGACAGGTTGATCCAGCTGTTCGGCCCCGAATGTTCGCTGAACAGCACCGAGGATTGGCCGGTGCGCGGATTGACCTTCAGCATGTCGAGCGTCTGCTGATCGCGCGATTCACGCTCGACATAGAGAGTATCGCCATCCGCGGACCAATAGACGCGGGCGAGGTAGATGTCGGGATTGCTCCCCATGTCGACCTTCACGCGCCCGGTGCCGTCGGGCTTCATGACATAGAGGTCGACCAGCGCATTGGGCGTCCCCGCCGCCGGATAGCGCTGGTTGTAGACCTGGGCGCCGTCGGTGCCGATCGCGGTGCGCGTGACGATCTTGACCGGCGTGACGTCGGTGCGCTGCACGGCGATGTACTTGTCATTGGGCGACCACCAATAGCCGGTGTCGCGATCCATTTCCTCCTGCGCGACGAACTCGGCGGTACCCCAGCTGACGGTATCGCTGGCGCCCTCGGTAACCTGATGCGGCTGCCGCGTGGCGAGCGGCTCGACGACCAGCTCATCGTCATGGACATAGCTGACATAGCCGCCGTCGGGGCTGACCACCGGGTTGAGCTCGCCGCCCTTCACGTCGGTCAGCTTGGTCACGCTGCCGTCGATCGCGGCGAGGTAGAGCTGCCCGTCGAGCGGCACCAGGATGTGCTTGCCGTCGGGCGCCCAGTCATAATGGACGATGCCCTTCTCGCCGCCGATCCGCTGGCGCTCGCGCTGCATCTTCTCTTCTTCGGTCAGCGCTGCGCCGGTGCCGAAGCGGGTGGAATCGACCAGCATGCGCTGCTTGCCGGTGGCGGTGTCGATCGCCCAGAGGTCGAACCGCTCCGTCTCGCTCGGCCGCGCCTTCAGGAAAGTGACCAGCGTGCCGTCGGGTGACAGCTTGAGGTCGCGCAGCGTCGGGCCGGACAGGCTGGGGCTGGCGAACAGGGCATCGAGGGTCAGCTTCTTCGCGGTCGGCTGCGCGGCCTCGACGGGCGCCGTCACGATTGCACCGGTCGCCAGGGCCGTCGCCGCCAGGCCGGCCAAAAGCAAAGTCTTCCGCATTATTGTCCCCGCTCCCGTCATCTGATCCGGCAGGCGCCGGCAACGGCCCGCTTATTGCGGCGCAGGCCGGCGAGGTAAAGTGGCGCCGGCCGGACGGATCGGGCATGGGGAGAATAAAGGAGCGCCACGATGACCATATCCGACCTCGCCCGGGCCTCTGCGCAGGAGCTTGCCGATACGTTCGCTGCGCCCCCGCGGTTCGTCCGCTGCCACAACAACGGCACGGTGAAGATCGACATCGGCATCGGCGAGGATGCGCCCGGCCCGGGCTTGGGCTCGGTCGGCACGGTGACGCTGGCGGATCATGATCTCGGGTTCGGCGACACGCGCCTGCAGATCATCGCGCTGTTTCGGAAGGCAGCAGAAGGGTTTTCCGGCCTGATCGGCGGCTCCGCGCTTGCCGTGGTCGAGTTGGGCTGGCCGCTGCGCTGGGGCGCGTGCCACCCCGACCTGCTGACTGTCTATGGCCTGTCGGAAACGCTGCCGCACCTCTATTTCGTGCCACCCTTCTCCTGGCGCGGTGGCCCCGGCGCACTGAGCGTGGGCGAGCAGAAGGTCGAGTGGCTGCAGGCGATCCCCATCGCCGAGGCGGAGCGCGCCTATGCCGAGGCCAATGGTGCCGCCACGCTGGAAGAGAAGCTGGTCGCCGGCAACGTCGACATTACCGACCTGACGCGCACGTCGGTGGTCTGATCGCCACGGAAAAGGGCGCGGCCGGCCTACCCGCCGCGCCCCTTTCGGACACGATGATGATCGCGTGCGTCGCTTACGCGGCGGTCTCGCGATTGTCGCGACGCTCGGCGATACGCGCCGACTTGCCGCGGCGGCCGCGCAGATAATAGAGCTTGGCGCGACGCACGGCGCCCTTGCGGACCACCTCGATCGAATCGATGTTGGGGGAATAGAGCGGGAAGACGCGCTCGACGCCCTCGCCGAACGAGATCTTGCGCACGGTGAACGAGGAACCCATGCCCTTGTTGGCGCGGGCGATGCACACGCCCTCGTAATTCTGCACGCGGGTGCGGTCGCCTTCGACCACCTTCACGCCGACGCGCAGCGTGTCGCCCGGGCGGAATTCCGGAATCTTCTTCGCCTCGTTGAACTTGGCGATCTGCTCGGCCTCGATCGTCTGGATGAGGTTCATCTCATTCGTCCTTGTCTTTTCGCCGCGCGCCAGAGGGCGACTGGACCGGATCGCCCCCATGGCGCTCCCATAAGTCCGGCCGCCGTAGCCGTGTATCTCTCTCCGCCATCGACTTGCGCCAGGCGGCGATCTTCGCATGATCCCCCGATCGCAGCACTTCGGGGATCGTGCGCCCTTCCCATTCAACAGGTCGGGTGTAGTGAGGGTATTCGAGGAGTCCGCTTTCGAAGCTTTCCTCGTCACCGCTCGAAGGCGCGCCCATTACGCCGGGAATGAGGCGAATGCAAGCGTCGAGCAGCACCAGCGCACCCATCTCGCCGCCCGACAGAATATAGTCGCCGATCGACGCCGGCTCGATGTCGCGCGCCTCGAACAACCGCTCGTCGAAGCCCTCGAACCGGCCGCATAGGATAGTGGCGCCCGGCCCCGCCGCCAGCTCGCGAACGCGCGCCTGGGTCAGCGGCCGCCCCCGCGGCGTCATCGCCAGGATCGGCGCGCCGCTGGTCACGCTGTCGACCGCCGCAGCGACGACGTCGGCCTTCAGCACCATGCCGGCACCGCCGCCTGCCGGCGTGTCGTCGACGGTGCGATGCTTGTCGGTGGCGAAGTCGCGGATCTGCACCGTTTCCAGTGCCCAACGCCCCTCGGCAAGCGCCCGGCCGGCAAGCGACTGCCCGAGCGGCCCGGGAAACATGTCCGGATAGAGCGTCAGCACGGTGGCGCGCCAGGTCATAGCGGCAGGGTCCAGTCCTCGACGCGCAATCCCGGCACATCGGCCAAATCGCGCTCGTTGTTGGTGACCAGCGTGAGATCGAGCGCCATCGCATGCGCCGCGATCAGGCGATCGAATTTGCCGCGTCGAAACGGCACCTGCCGACAGTGGCGCGCCGCTGCTGCATCGAAGGGCTCGATCGCGACAATGTCGAAGAAGGCTGCGATCGCCCCTTCTGCCGCATCGCTCCACGCAGGCAAGCCCCTGATCACCTCGGCATAGGCGATCGAGGACGTGACCAGCTCGCCGGGACGGCATCGCTCAGAGCGGACGCGCGCTTCGTCCGACAATCCCTCGAGAAGATAGATGCACACGTTGGAGTCGAGCAGAAATCGAGGCTCAGCCACGCCGCAGCAACTTTCCTTCCCAGTCCAATTCGCGGGGTTCCGTCAGCCGTTCCTCGGGACTCAACGGCTTGAGCCCCGGGCAAGAGCCATAGATGCCCGTCAGGTCGATCCGATCGCTCTCGTCCGGTGCTGGTTCGAAGGCGAACTTGCCCCCCTCCTCGCGCAGCACCATCTCGTCGCCGGCATGCAGGCCCAGCGCCTTGGGCAGCCGCAGCGCCACCGAATTGCCCGACTTGAACACCTTCGCCCGATATTCGGCAGCCATCGCGCGTCTCCGTATATACTCGATGTATATACATCATCGCCGTGGGGCCGCAAGGAACGAATCGCTGCCCGACGCGCTGTGCCGACGATGAGCGAGGACACGATCGACTGCCTGGTGGTGGGCGCGGGGCCGGCAGGATTGACCGCCGCCATCTATCTCTCCCGATTCTATCTGAAGACCCGGCTGATCGATGCCGGCAACAGCCGCGCGGCGATGATCCCGCGCACGCACAATCACGCCGGCTATCCCGGCGGCATTCCGGGCACCGAATTGCTCGAACGCATGCGGGAGCAGGCCGGCGAGTTCGGCGCGAATGTCACGCACGGCCTGGTCGAGCGGCTGGAGCGGCAGGACGATCTGTTCGTCGCCCATTTCGGCGGGGAGAATATCGTCGCCCGCACCGTCCTGCTGGCAACCGGCGTGGTCAACAACCGGCCGAAAATCTCGCCGGACATCCATGACGAAGCGGTCCGGCGCGGCCTGCTGCGCTATTGCCCGATCTGCGACGGGTTCGAGGTAACCGATCGCGCGGTCGGGGTGATCGGCACGCACAACCACGGCGCCAACGAGGCGGCCTTCATCCGGATGTACACGGCGGACGTCACGCTGATCTCGCCGGATGGCCCGCACGACCTTTCGGAAGAGGACCGCGCGCGGCTGGAAGAACTCGGCGTCGCCATGACGGAGGGGCCGTGCCAGCCGCTTCATATCGACGGGCAACGGATCATCGTTCCGACGCCCGACGGCAAGCTGTCGTTCGACAGCGTCTATCCCGCACTGGGCTCCGTGATCCGCTCCGAACTCGCGGTCGATGTCGGCGCGGAGACCAGCGGCGACGGCTGCCTGGCGATCGACGATCATCAACGCACCAGCATTCCCGGCCTCTATGCCGCCGGCGATGTTGCCAAGGGCCTGGACCAGATCAGCCACGCGATGGGCGAGGCCGGCGTCGCCGCGACGACCATTCGCAACGATCTCGCCGCCCGTCGCCGGCTGGCGCGCTAGAGCGTCGCCTCGATCGCGCGGGCGGCTTCGTCGGGATTTTCGGCCTGGGTGATCGGCCGGCCGACGACGATGATCGAGGCGCCGCCGTCGATCGCCTGGCGCGGCGTCACCACGCGCTTCTGGTCGCCCACCGCACCATTGCTCGGCCGGACGCCCGGCACGACGAAGAACCCCTTGGGCCACGCCTGGTGGACCGCCCTCACCTCCGCCCCCGAACAGACGAGGCCGTCGACACCGGCCGACTGCGCCAGATCGGCAAGATGGAGCACCTGATCGATCGGATCGCGCTCGACGCCGATCGACCGCAGGTCGTTGCCGTCCAGGCTGGTGAGCGTGGTCACCGCGACCACTTTGGTGCCGGCGGGCGCCGCGGCCTTGGCATCTTCCAGCATCGCGCGGCCGCCGGCGGCGTGGACCGTCAGGATCGCCGGCTCCAGCGGGCGCAGCGCCTGGATCGCCTTGGCGACGGTGTTGGGGATATCGTGGAACTTGAGGTCGAGGAAGATCGGCAGCCCGAGCTCCGCCATCTCGTGCACGCCGTGACGGCCGTTGGCGACGAAGAACTCCAGCCCGAGCTTCAACCCGCCGACATGATGGCGGACGCGCATCGCCAGCGCCTTGGCGCGGTCGAGCGACGGCGTGTCGATCGCAACGAAGATGCGCGTCGTCATGCCGACCCCGGTGGCATGGCGGCGGGCTCCGCATCCGGCTCTACGATGGTGGCGGGCGGCGTGGCGATCGCCATCGCGGCATTGCGCAGGTCGGCGATGGTCCGCTCCGACTGGCTCAGCCGACTGCGCAGCCGCCAGCGCACCGCATGGTGATAGAGCAGTGTCGGCAGGAGGCCGATCAGGAACATGATCAGCATCAGCATCGGCAGGTTCACGTCGGCGACCAGCCCACCCCACAGGCGGACCGGCACCGTCGTCCAGTTGGCGAGCGCGAAGACGATGACCAGCACCGTCAGCAGCACCCAGAACAGGACCTTGAGGAATTGCATCAGGCGGCTCGTGGGGATCGTGTTCGCATGGACCGGGAGCCTAGAGCGGCCGCGCACGATTTGCCAGCGAAACGGTTCAGGGCTCCCCCACCTCCCCGCGCAACGACGCGATCAGCGGCTGGATCGCGGTCAGCCGCGGCGCTTCCTCGTCCAGGATCGCCAGGAACGCCGCGCGCTTGATGCCGGCGACGCGACCCGGTTTCAGTCGCACCGTTTCGGGCAGCGTCGACAGCACGATGTCGATCATCCGCTCGGCACCGTGGAGGCGCCCCCAGAGATAATCGTTCTCCCGGTAAGCGCGACTGAAGAAGGCGCCGAAGCTGTTGAATTGGATGCCCTTCAGCGTTGCCTCGGCGCCGCCGGCGCGGATCGATCGGGCATCGTCGGGGGCGATGCGATCGACCTTGATCGGATCGAACTCGTCCAGTCCCTCCCCCTGCAGCATCGGCAGCGTCGCCACGTCGAAATAGGGGAAGCCGAGATAGCTGAGCAGCATCGTCCGGCGTACCGGACGCGACAGCTGCGCGAGCGCGGCGGCGATAGAATCGTCGGTGCGCGCGTCGAGTCGGGTCAGGTCCATCGACTCGTCCAGCCTGTCGAGCAGCACGCCGGCGTCGCTGCCCAACCGGCGTACCTCGCGACGCAGCCGGATGTGCGTGTCGGTGCGCTTGCAGTCGAGATAGAGCGCCAGCGATTCGTAGATCGCCTCGCGGATCGGCGCGAGCTCGGCATCCTCATGCGCCGTCTCGATGTCGGTCAGGTGCCGGGCAAGCAACCGCAGCCGACGAATGCGAAAGCCGAGGTCATAGCGCCGGAGGAAATCGATCGCCGCGTCGCTGGCGCCGCCGGCGAAGGTGGCGGTCTCGTCGTGGAACGTCCGCCGCCGGATCGTCTCGGCAACCGCCTGGTGGATGTGCCGGCGCCGGAGCGGTCCATGCTCGCCGCCGACCTGGTAGAGCAGCGAGGCGAGGAAATCGACCACGCCGTCGACCTTCAGATGCCCGTAAGCGGCATAGCTGTACCCGGCCTTGGCCGCCGCTGCCGCCTGCGCGCGCCGCCGCCAGCCGGCGAGCCGCGCCGCGGTCGGGCGATCCAGGAACAAGGTGTGGCCGAACAGCGCCTCGACCTCCGCCTCCACTTCCGGCCGGATGTCGGCCACGATCGCGCGCATTCGCTCGATCCGCGCCGAACGCGCGGCAATATCCTCCAGATTGTCGCGGATCGGCTGCTGGCGCGGCAGTTCCGCCGCCGCTCCGATGATCGTCTGGAAGAAACCGGGCGCCTCGCCGACCTCTCCGCCGAAGTGGATCTTCAGCCCCGGCGAGGGATCGATATAGATGAAGCGGCGATCGATCTCGCGGTGCGCTGGGCGCTCCCTGAGCGCGTCGATCGCCGGACGGAACGGCGCGTTGGCGAGCACCGATCCGTCGATCAGCACCGCCTTGTCGGCGGCGTTGGCGGCGGCCTGACGCGGCAGCACGCGCGCGAGGAACGCCTCCCGGCTCGGCCACGTGTCGCCGCGCTCGGCCAGCAAGGCGTCGAGCTCGCCGACCATGAACGGCGGAAATGCCCCGGGAAAGCTGGAGGTCGCCCGCGCCGCGAAGGCGAGCTCGGCGGCATGGCCCAGCGTCGCCTCCGGCTCGCCATGATCGCTGAACGGGAACACCAGCCGATGCTCGGTCTCCACCACCTCGGGCGGCGAATTGAGCCGCAGCCGCTCCGGATGGCCGCGAAAGTCGGTGACGGTGACGTAGAGGTCGAGCGGCTGGCCGTCGGGCAACAGGCGCGGGCCGCAGGGGGCCGCCGCCATCGCCTCGATGGCATCGAGCAACATGCCGGTGAAGCGCGCCCCGCCGAACGGCGGCTCGAACCAGCGCGAGCGGACGAAATGGGACAGCTTCGCCTTCACCTCGTCGCGCGCGGTGGGCTCGACCAGCTCGTCGATGTCACTGCCGTTGCGCCGCGCCGCCATCCAGGCGATCGGCATCGCCCACAGCTTGCTGTAGCGCGAGGGCGGCGCGGCGACCGGATCGATCAGCGCCTCGACGTCGGCGCCCTCCAGCCACAGGTCGGTCAGCGGCTCGAGCGACTGGCCCGAAGAAATCGCCTGCGCCAGGAACACGCCGTTGATGCCGCCGGCACTCGCCCCGGCGATGACATCGACCAGCAGCCTGAGCTTCAGCCCGGCGACCTGTTCGATCTCCTCGAACATCGCGCGATAGATGCCCTGGCTGCCCGTCGCGGCGCGATCGCCGTCGTGAAAGGCGCGGCTGGCGCGAGCGAAGCGCCAGATTTCCTTGCTGATCCCGTGCATGTAGACGGCAAGGCTGATCCCGCCGTAGCAGACCAGCGCCAGCCGGATTTCCTTCTCACGCACCGCCGTCCCCGCCCGTCTTCTGCTTATCGCGGGTGATGGTAGGGGCTGGGTGCCCCTCCCGGCAAGCTCAAGCCGTCTCCAGCGTCGCCCAGATCGGCAGATGGTCGGACGCGGTGCGCGCCACCATGCTCTCGTGCACGCCGCACTCGACGATGCGCAGCTGCGGCGACACCATGATCTTGTCGAGCCGCGCCACCGGGCGCCGGGCGTGGAAGCTGGGGCCGGTATCGGCCACCTCGAACCCGCGCGCGAAGTCGCGCATTGCTCCGACGGTGGCGCTCCATTCGTTGAGGTCGCCCATCATCACCGTCGGCAGCGGCTCGGTCGACGCCGCGACATGCGCCAGGATTGCCGCCGCCTGCCGCCGCCGCCACAGCCCCGACAGGTCGAGGTGCATCCCGACCACCCGCAGCATCTCGCCGTTCAAGCGGATGTCGGCCATTACCGCGCCACGCGGCTCAAGCGCGGGCAAATGGATCGGCTCGCGATCGACGATCTCGGCCTCCTTGCGGACCAGCATGGCGTTGCCGTGCCAGCCCATCGACGCCGCCTTGGTGCCGAACGGCACCGCCTTGTACGAGCTGTGTTCGGCGAGCAGGTGATGCGTGATGACCTGCGCCCGAGCGCCGAAACGCCGATCCGCCTCCTGCAGGCAGACCACGTCGGCATCGATCTCGCGCAGGACCTCCAGGATGCGGTCCGGCCGGCGGCGCCGGTCGGTGCCGATCCCCTTGCGCATGTTGTAGCTGGCGACCTTGATCATTCCGCCACAGCAACGCAGCAAGCGCGCCGCCGGTTGCAGCCCAGGTTGCAACCGCGGCGGGTCAGTAGCGCAGCCCCAGCTGCCACGGCTTCGGCCGCCCGGTCGGGTGCGGCGTGCCGTCCATCCGCACCGCGCGGATGATCCTGATCGGCCGATCGAGCATCTGCCCCTTCATCGCGCCGTCCCCGCCGCTGGTCGGCTGCGCCAGGATGCGCTTGACGATGTCCATGCCCGAAACGACGTGCCCGAACGCCGCGAAGCCGAGGAACGAGCCCTTGGCATCGAGCGACGGGTTCGGCCCAACCATGATCGAGAAATTGCCGGCGGCCGAATTGGGATCGGGTCCGTGTGCCATCGACAGCGTGCCGTCGAGGTGATGGATGCCCGTCTTGCTGGTCGGCTCGATCGGCACCGAGGGCAGGATGCGCCGGGCGTCCATGGCGATCCCGCCCTGGACGAAACCACGCTTCGGATCGCCCTTGCGCCGCGACGCGCGATAGAATTGCGTGCCGTCGAACCGCCCGTCGTCGACATAGTTCATGAAGTTGGCGACCGTCTTGGGCGCGTGGCGGCGGTCGAGCGCTACCACGATCGGCCCGGCCGAGGTGATCAGCTTGACGTGGACGATGGCGGGTTCGGCCGGCGGGGCGGCCATGGCCGCTGGCGCGAGCAGCAGCGCCAGCAGGAACAGAAAAACGCTACGCATGGCGATGTCCGCTAGCCCAATCGCGCGCGGAAGGCGAGAGCCGGCTGATCCGGTCGCTCAGGGTCTTGCCATTCCTACCCGGCGCGCCGATGTGCCCAGCCATGCCTGCCACCGCCAAGATCTGCGGCCTTTCGACGCCCGACACGCTCGCCGCCGCCATTGCCGGAGGGGCGAGCCACGTCGGCTTCGTCTTCTTCCCGCCGAGCCCGCGCAACCTCACGGCCGACGCCGCCGCCGCCCTCGCCCAGCGGGTGCCGAGCCAGGTCGCGCGCGTCGGCGTGTTCGTCGATCCCGATGATGCGCTGCTCGACGCCGCAGTTGCCGCCGCGCGGCTTGATGCGATCCAGCTCCACAAGACCGCGCCAGCGCGCGTCGCCGCGATCCGCCAGCGTGTCGGTCGCGAGACCTGGGCGGCGGTGCCGGTCAAGACGCGCGCCGACCTCGATGCCGCGCGCGACTACGGCCAGGCCGCCGACCGCATCCTCTACGATGCCAAGACGCCCGACGATGCGGCGCTGCCCGGCGGCATGGGGCTACGCTTCGACTGGCGGCTGCTCGACGGCTTCCGTCACCCGCTGCCCTGGGCGCTGTCGGGCGGGCTCGACGCCGCCAATGTCGCCGAGGCGATCGCCCGCACCGGGGCGCGGCTGGTCGACGTGTCCTCGGGCGTCGAGACCGCGCCCGGCGTCAAGGCGGTGGACAAGATCGCCGCATTCCTTAAAGCGGCCGCCGCGGCCTGATCCGCGGACAGGCCTCTCGACTTCGTTCGAAGCGAACGGCAGATGGGACCCATGAGCGCAAATTCGTATCGCAACCAGCCTGACGAGCGCGGGCATTTCGGGGCTTTCGGCGGGCGCTACGTCGCCGAGACGCTGATGCCGCTGATCCTCGACCTGGAGCGTCATTACCGCGAGGCAAAGGCCGACCCGGCGTTCCAGGCCGAGTTCGACGACCTGATGACGCATTATGTCGGCCGCCCCAGCCCGCTCTACTTTGCCGAGCGGCTCACCGCGCATTATCGCGCGCGCGCCGCCGAGGGCATGGGCGCCAAAATCTATTTCAAGCGCGAGGAACTGAACCACACCGGCGCGCACAAGATCAACAATTGCATCGGCCAGATCCTGCTCGCGAGCCGCATGGGCAAGACGCGGATCATCGCCGAGACCGGCGCCGGCCAGCACGGCGTCGCCACCGCGACGGTATGCGCGCGCTTCGGCCTGCCCTGCACCATCTTCATGGGCACCAAGGACGTCGAGCGGCAGCAGCCCAACGTGTTCCGCATGAAGCTGCTCGGCGCCGAAGTGCGGCCGGTGACCAGCGGCGCGCAGACGCTGAAGGACGCGATGAACGAGGCACTGCGCGACTGGGTCGCGACGGTCGACGACACCTTCTACATCATCGGGACCGCCGCCGGCCCGCATCCCTATCCGGAGCTGGTCCGCGATTTCCAGTCGGTGATCGGCATCGAAGCGCGTGCGCAGATCCAGCAGGCGGAAGGGCGCCTGCCCGACCTGCTGATCGCGGCCGTCGGCGGCGGCTCCAACGCGATCGGCATGTTCCACCCGTTCCTCGATGATCCCGATGTCGCGATGCTCGGTGCCGAGGCCGCCGGCCGTGGCATCGATACCGGCGAACATGCCGCCAGCCTGACAGGTGGCGGGCCCGGCATCCTCCACGGCAACAAGACGTATCTGCTGCAGGACGAGGACGGCCAGATCACCGAGGCGCATTCGATCAGCGCCGGGCTCGATTATCCCGGCATCGGGCCGGAACATAGCTGGCTGCACGAAAGCGGCCGCGTGCGCTATCTGCCGGTCACCGACGAACAGGCGCTCGCCGCTTTCCAGCTGTGCTGCCGCGCCGAGGGCATCATCCCGGCGCTGGAAAGCTCGCACGCGCTCGCCGCGCTGGAGAGCAAGGCGGTCGAGATGGGCCAGGACCAGATCATCATCGTCAACGTCTCGGGCCGCGGTGACAAGGACATCTACACCGTCGCCGAAGCACTGGGGGCGGAAATCTGATGGACGTCAGGGGGATTTTGACCAGCGCGGCGATCGGCGCGATCGTGGCGCTCGTCGTACGCGAGTTCATGCAATGCGGGCTGGCGATCCGGCAATGGAGCCTGGGCGTGCCGCGCGGCGGCGAGGCGCTGATCATCGGCGGGCTGGTCGGCGCGATCATCCAGCTGATCGGTCGAACGGGAGGACGTCGATGACCCGCCTTGCCGCCGCTTTTGCCAAGCCGCACGCCGCGCTCGTCACCTTCGTCACCGCCGGCGACCCGTCGCCCGCGGCCACTCCCGCAATCCTCGACGCGCTGGTGGCCGGCGGTGCCGATGTGATCGAGCTCGGCATGCCGTTCACCGATCCGATGGCCGACGGCCCCGCGATCCAGGCCGCCGACCTGCGCAGCCTTGCGGCGGGCACGAAGACAGCCGACGTGCTGGCGATCGCCAAGGCGTTTCGCGAGCGCCATCCCGATACGCCGTTGGTGTTGATGGGCTATGCCAATCCG
The DNA here is from genome assembly GCA_051955175.1 of Sphingomonas sp. Taxonomy (GTDB): domain Bacteria; phylum Pseudomonadota; class Alphaproteobacteria; order Sphingomonadales; family Sphingomonadaceae; genus Sphingomonas. The sequence continues at coordinate 16,290 of JBQCHA010000308.1, read as the reverse complement.
ATGACGATCCGCGGCGGCGAATGGTTCGCCAGCCAATGCGCCGCGGCAGGCGTCGACGGCGTGATCTGCGTCGATACGCCGCCGGAGGAAGATGACGAGCTCGGCGTTGCGCTGCGCGCCGCCGGCGTCGCCCCGATCCGCCTCGCCACCCCGACCACCGACATCGCGCGGCTGCCCGCCGTGCTCGAAGGTGCCGACGGGTTTCTCTATTACGTCTCCGTCGCCGGCATCACCGGCAAGCAACAGGCCGCCCAGGCCTCGATCGAAAGCGCCGTCGCGCGGCTGAAGGCCGCGACCGACCTGCCCGTCGCGGTCGGCTTCGGCGTCCGCACGCCGGAACAGGCCGGCGCCATCGCGCGCGTCGCCGATGGCGTGGTGGTCGGCTCGGCGATCGTCGAGCTGGTCGGCACGCACGGCGCGGATGCGCCCGGTCCGGTTCGTGACTATGTTGCGAGCCTGGCCGCCGCCGTCCGCAACGCAATCAAGGAAGAAGCATGAGTTGGCTCACCCGCGTCCGCAACGCGATCCCGTTCGTCGCCAAGCGCGAGACGCCCGACAACCTTTGGCACAAGTGCAAAGGGTGCGGGCAGATGGTGTTCACCAAGGAGCTGGAGGAAAACCTCTACGTCTGCCCCAACTGCGACTTTCATGAACGCATCGGGCCGGCGCTGCGCTTCCAATACACGTTCGACGACGGCAGCTACAGCGAGCTCGCCGCGCCCGAGGTGGCCGACGATCCGCTGAAATTCCGCGATACCAAGCGCTACACCGATCGTATCAAGGCGGCACGCACCTCGACCGGCGAGAGCGACGCGCTGATCAACGCGCGCGGTACGATCGAGGGCCGCAGGGCGGTGGTCGGCGTGCAAGACTTCGCGTTCATGGGCGGCTCGATGGGCCAGGCGGTCGGCCAGGCGTTCGTTGCCGGGGTAGAGGCGGCGATCGCCGACAAATGCCCGTACATCATCTTCACCGCTGCCGGCGGTGCGCGCATGCAGGAAGGGCTGTTCAGCCTGATGCAGATGCCGCGCGCGACGGTCGCGATCCAGATGCTGCACGATGCCGGCCTGCCCTATATCGTCGTGCTGACCGACCCCACGACGGGCGGCGTCACCGCAAGCTATGCGATGCTGGGCGACGTGCAGATCGCCGAACCCAAGGCGCTGATCGGCTTCGCCGGCCAGCGCGTGATCGAACAGACCATCCGCGAGAAGCTGCCCGAAGGCTTCCAACGCGCCGAATATCTGCTCGATCACGGCATGCTCGACATGGTGAAGCACCGCAAGGAACTGCGCCATACCCTGGCAGAGCTGATCGACTATCTGTGCGGCGGCGCCAGGGCGGCTGCGTAACGCGTGTTGCACCGCCCCGGCGCAGGCCGGGGCCAGCATCGGGCCGGTCGCATCTGGACCCAGGCCTCCGCCGGGGTGGCGTTGATGGATAAGGCAGTTTCCTCCAATCCCGCGGTCCAGGCACAGCTCGATCGGCTGTGGTCGCTATCGCCCGGCGCCGACACGCTGGGGCTGGAGCGCATCACGCAGCTGCTCGACCGGATCGGCAACCCGCACCGGTCGCTGCCGCCGGTGCTCCACGTCGCCGGCACCAACGGCAAGGGTTCGACCTGCGCCTTCTTGCGCGCGGCGATCGAGGCGGCGGGGCTGACCGCGCACGTTTATTCGAGCCCCCATCTGGTCCGCTTCAACGAGCGGATCCGGCTCGCCGGACAATTGATCGCCGATGACCGTCTCGCCGCCTTGCTGGCCGAGGTGCTCGACCATGCCGACGGCGTCGGTGCCAGCTTCTTCGAGGTGACGACCGCCGCCGCCTTCCTCGCCTTTTCGCGCACGCCGGCCGACGCCTGCATCGTTGAGGTCGGGCTCGGCGGCCGGCTCGACGCGACCAACGTCATCGCCCATCCGCTGGTCACCGGCATCGCGCAGCTCGGCATCGACCACCAGGCGTTCCTCGGCGACACCGCCGAGGCGATCGCCGGCGAGAAGGCGGGCATTGCCAAGCCGGGCGTGCCGCTGGTGACGATGCATTATCCACCTACCGTTGCACAGCGCATCGCCGAGATTGCCGCGCGGGTCGGCGCTCCCATCGTCGCGCGCGACGCCGACTGGCACGCTCATGTCGAGGGCGACACTTTGGTCTATCGCGATGCGGCCGGGACGATGACCCTGCCCCGCCCGACGCTGCCGGGGCCGCACCAGCCCGGCAATCTGGCGCTGGCGGTGGCGTTGCTGCGTCACCAGGAGAAACTCGCCATTCCCGATGAGGCGTTCGCCGCCGCGGCGCGCGAGGCCCGCTGGCCGGCGCGGATGCAGCGCCTCGCGCCGGGGCCGCTCACCGACCTGCTCCCTGCGGGGAGCGAGCTGTGGCTCGACGGCGGCCACAATGCCCCCGCCGCCGCCGCGATCGGCGCCGCCATCGCCGAGCGGCTCGACCGGCGGCCGCTCCACCTGGTCTGCGGGATGCTTGCCAACAAGGACGCGGCTGGCCTGCTCGAACCGCTCGCCTCGATGGCGGACAGCCTTGTCGCCGTCCCGATCCCCGGCCACCAGCACCACGCCCCGGCCGAGCTCGAAGACGTCGCGCGTCGGCTCGGCATCGGCCGTACTGCGGTTGCACCCGACGTCCCCGACGCGCTGCGCTACCTCGCGAACCGCACCGAAGCGCCGGTAGTGCTGATCGTCGGCTCGCTCTACCTTGCCGGTGAAGTGTTGGCGGTCAACGGCGAGCTGCCCGACTGACTCCGTTTGTTGCTATTGACTTGCAATAACGAAGTCGCGACCATGGCGCCATGCCTGATCGGAGTCCTGCCATGACCGGTGTCGCCGCCCTCGCTCATCCCCTGCCCCATCTCCTGCCGGACGATCGCAACGCGCGCCTGCTGCTGTTTGCGGTGCGCCGGCTCGGCGCGCATGGCCTTCACGACGCCCATGTCGCGCAAGCGTTCATGGCCGCTTTCGGGCAGGGGTTCCGTCGTCCGCTCGTGCTGATCCGCGCCTTCATGCAGGAACTCGCGAGCGTCGCGACACAGCCGGTCGCCGTGGCGCCGTGTTGCTGCGCGCGCGCGACACCGTCGGAAATGGCGCTGCTCGCGGTGATCGCCCGGGCCGAAACCGCGCCGGCCAGCGCCCGGCTGCTGCTCGCCGACCAGCTCGGCGCACGTGATGTCGAGGGCCCGCTCGCCTGCGCCGCCGCGGTCGCCGCCGCCTTCGCCGACGCGGCGCGGCCGATCAGCGGCTAGACGGCCTCAAGGCTCCTCACCACGCCGCGCGTCTCCTTCGCCGACGACCCCGGCGCTGCCGATCGAGCGATCGACCAGCCCGCTCCTCGCCATCCACCAGAACAGCACGACGCCCGGCAGAGCGGCGACGGTGGTCAGCAGGTAGAAGTCGACATAGCCCATCCACTCGATCAGCGCGCCGGCTGTCGTGCCGGTCAGCAGGCGCCCGACGATGCTCGCCGCCGCCGAGATCAAGGCATATTGCGCTGCCGTGAAGCGCAGGTCGGTCAGCGCGGAGAAATAGGCGACCACCGCCACGCCGCCGAAGCCGCTCGAGAAATTCTCGAAACCGATCGCGCCGGCCATGCCCCAGTCTGAATGCCCCGCGGCGGCGAGCAAGGCGAAGGAGAGATTGGACACCATCATCAGCACCAGTGCCAGCAGCACCGACCGCTTCATGCCCAACCGAGCGTAAAACGCGCCACCGGCGAAAATGCCGATCAGGTAGGCCCAGAAGCCAAGCCCCACGTCGAAGAACGCAATTTCGTCATTCGAGAATCCAAGGCTGTCGAACAGCAGTCGGAACGTCAGGTTGGCGAGCGTGTCGCCGATCTTGTGGATCAGGATGAACGCCAGCACGACCCAGGCCCCCTGACGTTCGAAGAACTGCACGAACGGCCCCCAGATCGACTTGAGCACCGCTGCCACGCTGCGCCGCTCAGCAATCGGACGGTGGCGTCGTGGCTCACCTACCACCAGGCCGGTCAGCATCGCGGGCAAGGCCAGCAACGCGCAAACGAGATACCCCGCCTGCCAACCGCCGCGGGCGGCGACGACCAGCGCAATCGCTCCGGCGCCCGCCGAACCGATCCGCCAGCCGTACTGGCTCATTCCCGATCCGACGCCGAGTTGTCGCGGCTCCAATATCTCGATGCGATAGGCATCGATGACGATGTCGAACGTGGCGCCCGCCACGCCGACCAGGATCGCCGCAAGCGCAGCACTTGCGATGTCCTTGGCCGGATCGACCAGCGCCAGGTTGGTCACCGCCGCCATCACCAGCAGTCCGGCGACGATCAGCCAGGAGACGCGCTGCCCCAGCCGTCCCAGCACCGGAATCCGTACACCATCGACAATCCAGGCCCATAGCGGCTTCAGGTTGTACACCAGGAACGCCAGGCTGAAGGCCGTGATGGTCGACTTGGTGATGTTGTCCTGCGCCAGCCGCGTCGTCAGCGTGGCGCCGATCATCGCGTAGGGAAAGCCCGACGAGATGCCCAACGCGAGCGCGGCCAGCGGCGCCTTCTCGAGATAGGGCCTGACGCCGTCCCACCAGCTTCCGCCCTCACGCACCTCTACCGCCCCATGCATTCTTGGATCTTGCTCCCGCTCTCGTTGCGGCAGACACTAGGGGAAAAAGCGGGAGAAGGAAGCCATGACCGCATGTCGACCGACCGCCGGGCAACTCGCCCTGGCGCGTGCGCTGGCCGAGGGCGGCCCGCGAACCGGCGCCGGCATCGCTTATGTCGAGGCCACCGCCTACACCGATCCGGCGCGCTATACTGCTGAATGGGCACAGTTGTTCGAGCGCCTGCCGCTGGTCATCGCGCCGTCGGCGCTGCTGCCCCGGGCGGGCATGGCGGTGCCGCACGACGGCTTCGGCAAGCCGCTGCTGATCACCCGCGACAAATCGGGTGAGGCGCACGTCTTCCTCAACGTGTGCCGGCATCGCGGCACGCGGCTGGTGGAGGGGAGCGACCCGATCCAGGCGCCACGGCTGGTCTGTCCCTATCATGCCTGGAGCTACGCGCTCGACGGGGCGCTCGCCGCCATGCCGCGCGCCGATACCTTTCCCGGCCTCGACCACGCGGCCTACGGCCTGAAGGCACTGCCTTGCCGCGAGATCGGCGGCCTCATCTGGTTCGCGTTCGACGCCGATGCCGACTTTTCCGATGCCGAGATGCTGGCAGATGACTTCGCCGCGTTCGATCTCGCCGCCCAGCACCTGTTCCGCCGCCGCATCCACGATGTCCCGGCGAACTGGAAGCTGATCATGGACGCCTTCCTGGAAAGCTATCACGTCGCGCGCCTGCACGCCGCGACGATCGGCGCCTTCTTCAAGGACGGCGTTACTGCCGCCGATACGATCGGCCCGCACCACCGCTCGGCGGTCGGCCGCGAGATCGAGCCGGAGGCGCTTGCCGCCGGCGACTGGCCGACGCTGCGCCGCGCGATCACCTATACCTATCAGCTGTTTCCGGGCACCGTGCTGGTGGTCAGCCCCGACTATATGAACCTGATGACGTTGATGCCCCAGGCGACCGACCGCGTCCTGGTCGAGGATTTCGTGCTGATCCCGGAGGCGCCGGTCACCGACAAGGCCCGCGCGCATTGGGAGAAGAGCTGGGCGCTGCTCGACGGCGGCGTGTTCGGCAGCGAGGATTTCCGGGCCTGCGCGCTGGGGCAGCAGGGGCTGGCTTCTGGCGCGGTCGACCGCGTCACGCTGGGACGGCTGGAAAGCGGCATTCGCCAGTTCCACGACACCGTCGAGGCGCGGCTGTAGCGGCTAGGCCCCCTTCGCCGGGGCCTCCATGAAGAGGCTGAAGCCGCCGGGCAGCTTGCGCAGCTTGCGCCCCTCCAGCACGTCCTCGATCGCGCAGATCGCGGTCAGCAGGTCACGCTTGGCATAAGGCTTGGCCAGGCAGCCGGCGGCGACGCCGCGCGCTTCCCCAGGGCAATTGCCGGTGACGAACAACGCGTAAACGCCATTGCGGTGCGCCGCCTGCGCCACGTCGATCCCGCTGCCATCGGCGAGTTGGACGTCGACCAGCACGATGTCGATGGCCTCGCCATTCGCGTCGAGATGCTCGATGGCATCCGCCACCCGGTCCATCGTGCCATGGATCGTGAAGCCTTCAGCTGACAGAAAATGCTCGGTGTCGAAGGCGACCAGCGGCTCGTCTTCCACGATCAGAACTGTTTGCAGGCGACGCGACTTCTTCCCGAACAACATGTCCCTTGCACTTGCCCTCTACGGCCGCGGTGACGCGCGGCCTTCATTACGCCTTCGAACCCTAACGCCCGAAGTGGCGATCGGGCGCAAATCTTTTTGAGCATCTGCGCCAAATCGATGTATCAGCGCGCCCGTGTCACAGTCCCCCGCCAAGGAACCGCAACGGATCGCCAAGCTGCTGGCCCGCGCCGGCATCGCCTCGCGCCGTGAAGTCGAGCGCATGATCGCGGAGGGCCGCATCGCGATCGACGGCCAGGCGATCGACACGCCGGCCACGCTGCTCGCGTCGCTGCACGGCGTCACCGTCGACGGCCAGCCGGTCGAGGCGCCCCGTCCGGCGCGCCTGTTCGTCTTCCACAAACCGACCGGCCTGCTCGTCACCGAGCGTGATCCGAAGGGGCGGCCGACGATCTACGATCGCTTGCCGCGCGATCTGCCGCGCGTAGTGCCGGTCGGGCGGCTCGACCTCAATACCGAGGGGCTGTTGCTGCTGACCACCGACGGCGCCTTGAAGCGGCAGCTGGAGCTGCCGGCGAGCGGGGTCGAGCGGACCTATCGCGCGCGCGCCTATGGCGAGGTGAGCCAGGACCAGCTCGAGGCGCTGATCGACGGAGTCGAGATCGACGGCGTGCACTACGGCGCGATCGACGCCAATCTGGAGCGCCGCACCGGCGCCAACGTCTGGATCGAACTGACGCTGACCGAGGGCAAGAACCGCGAAGTGCGCCGCGTGCTGGAGCATCTCGGGCTGCAGGTCAGTCGCTTGATCCGCACCCGTTATGGCCCCTTCGTGCTGGGCGACCTGCCCGCCGGCGCGGTCGGCGAAGTGCGGCGTCACGACCTCGTCCTGTTCCGCCAGGCACTGGATGCGGGGAAGAAGGCCGACATGGCGGTGGCGGTCGAGCCGCGGATGGCGGCGCCCGCCGCGCCGCCGCGTACAGTCGCTCGTCCCGGCGGCCGCGCCAAGCCCGGAGCGAAACGGGTCGACGCCCCGGCAGCCGATCGTGAACGCCCGACGCGTGCGCAGCGACAGCGGCCATCGAGCCGCAGTTCTGCCGATGCCGGGGCGCAGCCGACGGATACGCGCCGCCCGCGCCATCGCTCGGCCGACGCGGGGGCAGCACCAGAGCCGAAATCCAAGCCAAAGCGCGGCGCCGGCTGGGCCAAGCCCAAGCCGCGGCCGAAGCCGCCCGGCAAGCCGCGCCGGCCGAAGCGGCCATGAGGATCATCGCCGGCGAATGGCGCGGTCGCCCGCTGACCGCGCCGAAGGGCGACGCCACGCGCCCGACCGCGGACCGCACGCGCGAGGCGCTGTTCTCGATGCTCGCCAGCCGGCTCGGAAGTTTCGAGGGGCTGGCGGTCGCCGATCTGTTCGCCGGCTCGGGCGCGCTGGGGCTGGAGGCGCTGTCGCGCGGCGCCGCATCCTGCCTGTTCGTCGAGCAGGACCGCCACGCGCTCGAGGCGCTGCGCGCCAACATCGCCACGCTGCGCCCGACCGGTGCCGAAGTTCGCGCGCAATCGGTGCTGGCATTGGGCCCTGCGCGCACGCCGCTCGACCTGGTGATGATGGACCCGCCCTACGACACCGGCGCCGGCGGCGTGGCGCTCGACAAGCTCGCAAGGCTCGGCTGGATCGGCCCGGCGACCTGGGTCAGCGTCGAAACCGCGCGGCACGAGGAGATCGGCAGCGGCAGCTTTGCGGTCGAGGCGACACGGGTGTATGGCAAGGCACGGCTCACCCTGCTGCGGCTCGCCGGCTGACGCCCCTACTCGTTGGTGTCGCCGGTATCCTCGTCGCGCGCCCACACCGGCTTCGATTCCGCCGAGTTTTCCTGGCGCAGGAAGATCGACAGGATCAGGAACGTGCCCATCGCGAAGAATTCCGCCTGCCAGGTCTGCAGCACGTCGAACCAGAAGTGCGCGGAGAAGGCGAACTGACCGAGCGTCAGCGGCGGCTCGCCCAGCTGCTGCCGCTGGCTGCCGTAATTCTTGAAATCGGCGAGCAGGAATGCCGAGAACGACAGCGCGAACAGGACAAAGAACGCGACCGACAGGGAATTGCAGTAAATCCATGAGGCGGTCCTGGGGAACAACCCGCGCGGCTGCTCATCATCGTCCTTCTTCGGCTCGTCCTCGGTCTTGCGCGAATGCGAGGCGCCACGCTGGCGCAGGAACACGGCAAAGACGATCAACACGAACAGCTGCAGCAGCGCCGCCTGCCAGTTGCCGAACACACCCTTCAGGAAATCGGGCGAGGCGATGTAGCTCCACGGGCTGGCGGCGTGGCCGGCCACCCGGCTTTCATGTTGCTGCAGGAAATAGCCGCTGAACAACTCGCCCAGCAGGCATAGCACGAACAGCGCCCAGAACGCGATGGACAGGCCATTGTCTTTGAGGAACTTGCCGAACGCTTTCATCCTTCTGCCTCCGACACGGGATGTAGAAAAATTCCGCTCGAGGCAAAAATATCCGCGGCCTAAGCGGCGTTCATCTTGAGGCAAGTTAGCGAAAGGCATCAAAGCTGCAGCGACGCAGACTGCAGGAGACGATGGTGCCCCCACGGTCAAACCGCATCATCCGGGCCGCGCTGGCGGCCCTCGCCGCGGGGCTGGCCGTGGCGATCGCCAACCCGGCGCCCCGCATCGGCCACAGCCTGTCGGACGCGATGCATGATGTCGTGTTGCTGAGCAGCAGCGCGACGCATGCGGCCGGTTGCTGCCGGATCGCCGCCGAGGCTCAGGCGGAGACGCGCGTCAGCGTCAGCAGCAGCCAGTAGAGCGTCCCCGACAGCAGCATCGCCGCCGGCAACGTCAGCAGCCAGGCGAGCACCATGTTGCGCACCGTACGCTTCTGCAGTCCGGCACCATTGGCGACCGACGCACCGGCGACGCCGCTGGTCAGGATGTGCGTCGTCGACACCGGCATGCCCCAGAACTCGGCCATCAGGATGGTGCCCGCCGCGACCAACTCGGCCGAGGCACCCATGCCATAGGTCAGGTGCATCCGTCCGATCCGCTCGCCGACGGTGATCACGATCCGCTTCCATCCGACCATCGTACCGAGACCCAGCGCCACCGCGACGAGCGCCTTCACCCAGAACGGGATATAGCGCGTGCCGTGCTCCAGGTGCGATTGATAGCCCTTCAGCGCCGTGATCTCTGCCGGGGCGAAACGCGCGTCGGCATCCTTGGCGCCGGTGATCAGCCGGGACGTGTCCAGCACCAGATACATTTCGTTGCGCAGGTTGGACGTGGCCGCCGCCGGCACGCGGCTCAGCGAGCCATAATCGGCGATGCGGCGGCTGACGTCCTGCGACACGGCGGCCAGGGCGCCATAGACGCCCGCTGAGTCGGCCTGCCGACGCTCCAGCGCCTGCGACAGCGCCGCGCGGGCAGCGTCGAGCGCGACCGACTGGCCGCCATGACGCCGCCAGACCTGCGCCGCCTGCCCCGCCGACTGGACGAAAGCCGGCGTCTCGCTCTGCGGCATGGTGCGGTTCAACGCATAAGCGGTGGGCGCACAGCCGATCAGGATCAGCATGATCAGCCCCATGCCCTTCTGCCTGTCATTGCCGCCATGCGCGAACGAGACGGCGGTGCAGGTGAAGATCAGCAGCGCGCGGATACCCCGGGGCGGCGGTTTGGCGCCGTCGGGCTCGCGGTAGAGTTCGGGCTTGCGGATCACCGCCCTCATCGCCAGCAACAGCACCAGCGCGCCGATGAACCCGACCAGCGGGCTGAACGCCAGCGACGCGAGCACCTTCTCCGCCTGGCCCCAGTCGACGCCCTGGGTGCCGCCGCGCCCGGTGGAGATCAGCTGGTTGGCAAAGCCGACGCCCAGGATCGAGCCGATCAGCGCATGGCTCGACGAATTGGGCAACCCGACCCACCAGGTCGCCAGGTTCCAGATCACCGCGGCGAGCAGCAGCGCGAAGATCATCGCATAGCCGCCGACACTGCCGACATGCAGGATCAGGTCGACGGGCAGCAACGTGATGATCGAATAAGCGACCGCGCCCGAAGAGACGATCACGCCCAGGAAATTGAACACGCCCGACCAGACGACTGCGACGGGCGCAGGCAGCGAATGCGTATAGATCACGGTCGCTACGGCGTTGGCGGTGTCGTGGAAGCCGTTGACGAACTCGAACCCCAACGCGATCAGCAGCGCGAGGCCGAGGAACAGAAAGACCCCCACCTCCAGCCGCTCGCCGACGCGCGACGTATCGAACAGGATCGAGAAGCCGGCACAAGCGATCGCCGCTGCCAGCACGGCGAGGAACACCCAGCGCCCCGCCGGATGCAGCGGCTGATCAAGCTGCGGACTGCCGCGATGCGGCCGGCGCGAATCGTCGCCGGTCAGGGTGCTGGTCGCCATGGCCCTGCCTTGGCCGCGGATGTGACAGCGTGATGACGCGGTATCGCCGAGGCAACGCCTACAGATAGTTAGCCAGCCTGATCGTCACCCTGCGCGGGGTGCCGTCGTGCTTGATCGTCATCGTTACCTCTGCACCGGCGCCGGTGGCCAGCGCCTGAACGAAGTCGTGCAGGCGCGCCCCGACGACGATGTCGCCCGGGGTAATTCCTGCCGTCGCCGCCGGGCTGCCGTGGCCGACGTCCGTCACTACCAGTTCGCCGTTCTTGTCATCGACCCATAAGCCTGATGTCGGGGCGTCCTCCTTATCTGGCTGCTGGTTGTTGCGCGCGATCAGCAATCGACCTCGTCGGGTATCCGTCGCCAGGTTGAGCTGGCGCAGCACCGACAGCCCGATGACACCATCGGCGAACCGCTGCCCACGCGCACCGCCGTCCAGCGTGACGAGCGGCGCTGCAAATTCCGCCGGACCGATCCCCAGCGTTTTCGCGCGCACCATTCGGCTTAAGGCGCCAGTGCCGCCAACGCCCGAAGCGCGCACTGGTGCATATGGAACGCCAGGGTCCCTCCAGTAGCGCGTGCGTCGAGCCGCCTCCGGATAGAGCGTCAGCATGTGCGGATGGCCGGTGTCCAGCAGACATTTGAACGGCTGCCCGTCAAGGGTCACTGTCGCGAAGATATATCGAGACCCGCGAGGCGATTGCGGCAGGTGCGCCAGCTCCGATGCGACGGCGGCGTAACCGGGCAGCTCGGGCAATCCTTCCGGATAAACCCGCCACTGAGCCTCGTCGAAATCGAGCACGCTGCTATAGCTGGTGATCGCTCCGGCGGCGAGCGTGCCGCGCACGTCCTTGCCAAATCCGCCACCGCCGACCCCGTGAAAGGCAAGATTCCGCTCGCTCAGCACTTGTCCGATCGACAGCTCGGCAACCCGGTAGAGTGCCGAGCGTGCGGTTCCGCCGACGCCCCGGATTGCGCTGCTGTCAACCACCGGCAGCTTGAGATCATGTGCCAGCGCATCCTCGATCAGGCTCAGCGTGCCGCCGGTGTCGATCATGAAGAGGTAGGGCCCCGTGCCATCGATCGCGACGGCGACGAGTACTCGCCGTTCCGCCAGCCCGATGGGGACGATCAACGGCCCTTTTGCCGCGGCTGCCGTGCCCGCCAGTCCGGGGAGGACCATGCAGGCGCCCAAGCCCGCCACCGCTTCACGCCGTGAAATCATCACCCCGCCTCCGCTTTTCGGAGCGACAGTCTGCCCGCCCGCCATGACCGGAGCAAGACAGCGCAACACGGTTGCCTCTCGCGTGCCCGTTCCCTACCTGTTCACCGATGACCGTACCCCTACCGCAATCGCCCGAACCGCCGTACCTGCGCACGCTCAATCCGCAGCAGCGTGAGGCGGTGCTGACCACCGAGGGGCCGGTGCTGGTACTGGCCGGCGCGGGCACGGGCAAGACGGCGTGCCTCACCGCGCGGCTGGCGCATCTGCTCTTCACGCGCAAGGCATGGCCATCGGAAATCCTGGCGGTGACCTTCACCAACAAGGCGGCGCGCGAGATGAAGGAGCGCGTCGGGCGGCTGGTCGGCGAAGCGGTCGAGGGGATGCCGTGGCTCGGCACCTTCCATGCGATCGGCGCCAAGATGCTGCGCCGCCATGCCGAGCTGGTCGGGCTGCATTCGAACTTCACGATCCTGGATACCGACGATCAGCTGCGTCTGTTGAAACAGCTGATCACCGCGGCCGATATCGACGAGAAGCGCTTTCCCGCACGCAGCCTCGCCGGACTGATCGACCAGTGGAAGAACAAGGGCCTGGCCCCCGCCGACGTCGATGCCGGCGAGAGCGAACGCTATGCCAACGGCCGCGGCGGGGAACTCTATGCACAATATCAGGAGCGGCTGAAGGCACTCAACGCCTGCGATTTCGGCGACCTGCTGCTCCACATGCTGGTCATCCTGAAGACGCATCGCGACGTGCTCGCCGAGTATCAGCGGCGCTTCAAATACATCATGGTCGACGAATATCAGGACACCAACGCCGTCCAGTATCTGTGGCTACGACTGCTCGCGCAGGATCGCAAGAACATCGCCTGCGTGGGCGACGACGACCAGTCGATCTATTCGTGGCGCGGTGCGCAGGTAGAGAACATCCTGAAGTTCGAGAATGACTTCCCGGGTGCTGCTGTCATCCGGCTCGAACAGAATTACCGGTCGACGCCGCACATCCTGGGCGCGGCCTCAGGCGTGATCGCGCAGAACAGCGGTCGGCTCGGCAAGACCCTGTGGACCGAGCTCGACGCGGGCGAGAAAGTCCGCGTGCTCGGCGTTTGGGACGGCCCCGAGGAAGCGCGGCGCGTCGGCGAGGAGATCGAGGGGGCTGCGCGCGGCGGCACCAGCCTCAACGATGTGGCGATCCTGGTCCGCGCGCAGCACCAGACGCGCGAGTTCGAAGACCGCTTCATCGCGATCGGCCTGCCCTATCGCATCGTCGGCGGTTTCCGCTTCTACGAACGCCAGGAAATCCGCGACGCGCTTGCCTATCTGCGCCTCGTCCACCAGCCCGCCGACGACCTGGCGTTCGAGCGGATCGTCAACACGCCCAAGCGCGGCCTGGGTGACAAGGCGATCGCCAAGATTCACCAACTGGCGCGGGCCGAGGGCGTGCCGCTGCTGGTTGCCGCCGCCCGTATTCTCGATACCGACGAATTGACGCCCCAGGCGCGCCGCAGCCTGGGCAATTTCGTCGGCGATGTGGCGCGCTGGCGCGACATGGACCTGCCCCATCCCGAACTCGCCCGACAACTGCTCGATGAATCGGGCTACACCGCGATGCTGCAGGCCGATCGCAGTGCCGAAGCGGCAGGGCGGCTGGAAAACCTCACCGAACTCGTCCGCGCCATGGAGGAATATGAGAGCCTCGGCGCGTTCCTGGAGCATGTCAGCCTGGTGATGGACAATGACGCCACCGCCGACGAGGCCAAGGTGACGATCATGACGATCCATGCCGCCAAGGGACTGGAATTCGACACCGTGTTCCTGGCTGGCTGGGAAGAAGGCCTGTTCCCCTCACAGCGCGCGCTGGACGAGGGCGGCCTTGCGTCGCTGGAGGAAGAACGCCGCCTCGCCTACGTCGCGATCACGCGTGCCCGACGTCGCGCGACGATCCTCCACGCCGCCAACCGCCGCATCTATGGCCAGTGGAATTCCAGCATCCCCAGCCGCTTCGTTGGCGAACTTCCCACCGAACATGTCGAGAGCGAAAGCACCATGTCGGGCGGCGAGAGCCTGTGGCGCGCCAATTGGTCGGAACGTGCCGACCCATTCGCCAATGTCGGGCGCGGCACCGGCCGCGGGCCCGGCTGGCAACGCGCCGCCGGCACGTTGGGCGCGAAGCCCGGCGGCGAATGGACCAGCCGCACCTTCACCCGCGAACCGACCCGGGTGATCGAGGCGCGCGCCTCCGCGGTCAGCATCGGCAACAAGGGCCGCAGCGACCTGTCGGTCGGCATGCGCGTGTTCCACCAGAAGTTCGGCTATGGCGAGATCGCCGAGATCGAGGGCAACAAGCTGGAGATCGATTTCGAACAGGCGGGGCGCAAGCGCGTGATGGACAGCTTCGTCACCAAGGGCTGACGCGCTTCGAAAGAAGAGTGGCGGGTGGCGCCATCGCCGCTACCCGCCACAGCATGTCCGGCGTTACGCAGGTATCGAGGCGCCTCAAGGCGACAACGTTACAGGCCTGGGCGCCCAACCTTATCCGCCGGCATTCACCGCGCCCGCCCGGGAGCTTCTGGACGGGCGCGGCAACTCTAGAAATCAGATCGTCGCGTCGGGCGCAGGCTTTGCCGGCGCGCGCACCTCGGCCGCGGTGACCGGCATCGGCTTCTGCTGGTCGGTGGCGACCGCCTGCATCGGCTTGGCGGCGGCGTCGCACTTGCCCGCGCTGGTCCGGATCACCTGCGGCTGCTGGTCGCCGCCGGTCGAGGTCATTCGCACCGTCTGGGTGCAGCCGTTGCTGCTGGTCGTCGACACGTAGGAATAGCTGACCGTACCCGCCGGCAGCTTCTTGATCGCCGCCTGGTTGAGCTGGGCATTGGCGGCGGGCATCTGCGACACCATCGCCGCATGGCGCATCATCGCGTCGGCCTGCGCGTCCATCGCCGCGAACATCCGCTCGAAACCGGCGAACGGATCGACCATCGCGACCGGCACCATCGCTGCCACCGGCACTACCGCGATGCGCGGCGCCTGGTCACCGACATAATGAACCTTCGCGACCGAGCCGTCAGGCAGGGCGACGTTCATCACATGGGTCTGGATCGCGTGGTCCGCGGCCATCGCGGTTCCGGCCAGCGCCATCGTCGCCACGCCCGCGACAATCGCCTTCGACATCAATCGCATCCACATATCTCCCTCATGCTGACTCAGGGGAGGTGAAGGCTATTCAACGATAGCTGAACGCCCGCTGACCAAGCATCAGGTCCGCGCGCCGGGGCGATCGAGAACCGCGCGCATCTTCATGTCGAGCTCGGCGCGGCGATAGGGCTTGCGGATCAGCTCGAACGACTGCGCACCGTCGGCGTGAAACGCATCGTCGGCAAAGCCGGTGGTCAGCAGCACCGCCATATGCGGATAATCGCGCCGCACCTGCTGCGCGAGGCCAACGCCGTTCATCCCGCCGGGCATGATGATGTCGGTGAACAGCAACCGGAAATCGCTGTCGCGCGCGAGCAGGTCGAGCGCAGCGCGGGCACTGGAGACATGGACGACCGAATAGCCCAGGTCCTCCAGCAGCGTACGGGCGAGCTGCGCGACATCCTCCTGATCCTCCACCATCAGGATACGCTCGGCACCGCCCGGTTCGGCGGCACGAGCATGCGGGGCCTTGCGATCGACGGCGCCGGTCGAGCGCGGAAAATAGAGCAGGAATTCGGCGCCGCCTTCCGGCCTGTTGCGTGCAATCGCGACACCGCCCGATTGCCGCATGAAGCCATAGACCATCGCAAGGCCAAGGCCCGTTCCCTTGCCGACCTCCTTGGTCGAAAAGAACGGATCGAAGATGCGGTCAATGATGTCGGAATCGATGCCCGGCCCGTTGTCGGTGACAGAAACCACCACATACTCACCGTCGTCGAGCTTGTCCGGCAGCTGCTCGTCGCCCGGCAGCACGACGTTGCGCGTCGAGACCGTGATGCGGCCGCTGCCGTTCAGCGCGTCGCGCGCGTTGGTCAGGATGTTGATCAGCGCCATCTCCGCCTGCACCGGATCGACGCGGCAGTTCCAGAGATTGTCGTCGAGCTGCCGCTCCAGCATGATGCCTTCGCCGATGGTGCGGTCGATGATCGGGGCGAAGTCGCTGATCAGCGAGCTCATGTTGAGCAGCCGGTCCGACAATTCCTGCTTGCGGGCGAAGGCGAGCAATTGCTGCGTCAGCGTCGCCCCGCGCGTTGCCGCCGCGCCGATCGCCTCGATCGCGCGTTGCGCGCCGCTATTGTCGCCGCCGACCCGCGCCTCCAGGATATCGACATAGCCGAGGATGACCTGCAGCAGGTTGTTGAAGTCGTGGGCAATGCCGCCGGTCAGCTTCCCGACCGCCTCCATTTTCTGCGCCTGGTGCAGCGCCTCCTCGGCCTCGCGGCGGCGCGAAATGTCGAGCTGGCTGCCGAAG
>JBQCHA010000307.1:0-2909 GCA_051955175.1 Sphingomonas sp. | reverse complement strand
CCGTCATCCCGGTACTGGTGATCGACGACGCCGCGACCGCGCGCCCGCTCGCCGAGGCGCTGGTCGCCGGCGGCCTCAAGGTACTCGAAGTGACGATGCGCACACCGGCCGCGCTCGACGCGATCCGCGAAATGAAGCAGGTCGAGGGCGCGATCGTTGGCGCCGGCACGGTGGTCAACACCGACCAGTTCGACCAGGTGATGGAGGCAGGCGCCGAATTCATCGTCTCCCCCGGCCTGACCGAACGGCTGGGCAAGCCGATCATCGAATCGGGCGTGCCCTTCCTGCCGGGCATCGCCAACGCCGGCGACATCATGCGTGGGCTCGATCTCGGCCTTGCCCACTTCAAGTTCTTCCCGGCGGAGACGTCGGGCGGCCTCAAGGCACTGAAGAGCCTTGCCGCGCCCTTCTATCAGTGCCGTTTCTGCCCGACAGGCGGCATTACCGAGGCGAGCGCACCCGAGTGGCTGGCGTTCGATCCCGTGCTTTGCGTCGGCGGCAGCTGGGTCGCCGGCGGCACGATGGCGGAGGTCGAGGCCAAGGCTCGCGCCGCGGCGGGGCTGCTCGGCTAGAGCTGTCACGGGGGGCTCGCGTGACGCTCCCCGGCCCTCCGGGGAACGGGCAAGACTCGAGCCGAAACTCTATAACAGAGCTGAACAAGACGCTCAGATGCCCAACCAGTGATGCCGTTTCGACCGGCCGTTCCGCTGGAGCGTCCAATCGCCTGATACTAACGATTCCGGCGAGCGGTACTTACCACATTTTCGCCAATATTGTTTATACTCGCAGCCACGACTCGCACGTTGGCCAAATCGCAGCCGTCAACCGCCAAACTGACGGAGATGACTCATGTTTTGTCATGCGATTACTAAAGCTTTGTTTGCATTCTCGGCCGCGGCGTTTGTAAGCCAAGGCGCAGCGGCTGCAGACAGCGGCGACTGCTGGACGACGGACGAAGCCGCGGCATCCAGCATCGAGAACCTGCACATGCTGCTGATGGTCGATGCCCTTCGATGCACCAACACGATGCCGAGCACGGTGGACAGCTACAATGCCTTCGTTGACGCCAAACGCCCTGCGCTGAACTCGGCGAAATACGCGATCCAGGCGCATTTCGTGAAGCAGGACGGCGCCGATAAGGGCATCCAGGCATTCACCGATTACGAGACGAGGCTCGGCAACGAACTATCTTCACCAAACGCGAGCTACGATCGATGCGCGATGATCGGCTCCTTGGCGCGAATGGCGACGGCGGCGTCGGCTCCCGACCTTCAGATCCTGTCGAGTAACTTCGCCAAAAGTTCGCTGATCGCGTCCTGCCCCCGGCCGGCGGGAGCGGCCGGGCCGAGGAAGACGATGGTGATCCCGGTCTGGAAGACCGCCACGCCTGCCGATCCGCCGACCGCGTCCGAAGCCGCGGCCGCTTCGGGGCCGCCCCAGGAGTCGGATGACCCCGCGGCAGGCGATCCCGCGGTCAAGCCGACGCCTGCGGTGATGACCAGTGTCGAGGCTGCCCCGACGGCCTCGCCCGCGGTGGCGCCCAGTGCCGCGGCTGCGCCGAAGGCGGCGCCGGAGGATGCCGCGACTGCGCTTCAGCAGGCGGCAGCGGCGCTGGCCCAGGCGGCGGCGGCGCTAAAACAAGAAGCTCCACCATCGACCACAACGATCGCCGCCGTGAAATAAGCGATCCGAAAGCAGATCTGCATTTGGCCGTCGCCCGGTGGGGCGGCGGCTACATTTCGCCGCGGGAGCGCCGGATCGCGTACCACTTCGCGACGTTGGCGTTCTGCTGCTCCAGCGTATCGGCGAAGACGTGGCCGCCAGTGCCGTCGGCGACGAAGTACAGCGCCTGCGTTTGCGCCGGATGCAGCACGGCGTCGATCGAGGCGCGACCGGGATTGCAGATCGGACCCGCCGGCAGGCCGGCCATCTCATAGGTATTATACGCGTTCTTGTCGTGCAGCTCAGATTCGAGGATGCGACGGCCCAGCGCACGGCCCTTGGTGATCGGATAGATCACCGTCGGATCGGCCTGCAGCGGCATGTTCTGCCGCAGGCGGTTCTCGTACACGCCGGCGACCGTCGCCCGTTCCGCGGGCTTCCCCGTTTCCTTCTCGACGATCGAGGCGAGCGTCAGCGCCTGCTCCGGCGTGCTGATCGGCAGGCCCTGCGCGCGCCCTGCCCATGCCTTGGCCAGATAGCGCGTCATCGCCTGTTGCATGCGCTTCAGCACCGCCGCGCGCGTGTCGTCGCGTTGATAGCTGTAGCTGTCTGGCAGCACCGAGCCTTCCGCGGGGACGCCGACGGCACCGACCATGTCTGCCGCCATCAGCCGATCATGCACCATCACCGACGGCATGCCTTCAGGCACCGTCAGGAAATGCCGTAGCGTCTGGCCCTCCTGCATCATCTTCAGGATGTCGGACTGGCTGGCATGCGCCGGGATGCGATATTCACCCGCCTTGATCGGCGCGCCCGCCCCGAGCACCTTCGCCAGCACGACGAAGCGCCGCGCCGAGTGGATCGCGCCGGCCTTCTCAAGGTCCTGCGCCGCGTCGGCCAGCGTCTCGCCGTCGTGGATCAGCACGTCGACCTTCTGCTTCGCCGGACCGGCGCCGCTCCAGCTCTGGGCAACCCAGAACAGGGCGACGACGACCGCGATCGCGATCAGGAAGCCGACGCAGCCGACCTTGCGCATGATGGCGTCAGATCGCGCGCATCACGAGGCTGGCGTTGGTCCCGCCGAAGCCGAAACTGTTGTTCAGCACCGCGCGCACCTTCCGCTTCTTCGCCTCGTGGGGCACGAGGTCGACACCCGCGCAGCCCTCGCTCGGATTGTCGAGGTTGAGCGTCGGAGGCACGATCTGGTCGCGCATCGCCAGAATGCAGAAGATCGATTCGACCGCGCC
>JBQCHA010000306.1:0-2825 GCA_051955175.1 Sphingomonas sp. | reverse complement strand
GCATGGTGAAGGTGAAGGGCGGATTGATGAAGCGATAGACGCCGACCCACAGCACGCTGATCACGATGAAAGCGAGCGCGCCTTTCCAGATCCAGCCGAACAGGCGGCGCAGGAAGGGGCGGCGGGGCTTGGCTCTGGCGGGCATCGGTTCGGACAGGGGCTCGGTTTCGGGCTGGGGGATCGCAATATCGGGGGCGGTGGGCGAGGGTGCCGTCATCAGCGGCATGGTCGCCACTATCCGCGGTCGGCGGTCGGCGGCAAGCGCCTCTTCGGCGGCGGCGACCCCGGTCTCATAGGCGCCGTGCGCGGTAGAGAAGTCGCTCGCCGAACAGGCTTCGCCGGCGAAGAAGATGCGATCAGCGTGCGGCGCGGCCAATATCGGGCGCTGGCCGGCGTGGCCGATCCGGGCGTGCGAATAGCTGCCGCGAATGAAGGGCTCGGCGCGCCAACGCGTCCGCGCGATCGGCTGAAGACGCAGGCGCCAGTCGTTGCCGAGCAGCCGGGCAAGCTCGCCGATCGCGAAATCGGCGGCGGCGCGATCGTCCTCGCGCTCGAGCGCCTCGGCGCAATCGCCCCCGAAGAACGCCTCGACCACCGGCTGGCCGAGATAGCCGACCTGATAGCTGGCGGTCGCCGACGAATGTGGATTCCCGACCAGATGCGCGTTGTGCGGATAATCGCCACCGCGGATGCCGAGGTAGATCTTGTCGGCGAGACCGAGCGGCAAGGCCGCGGCGGCGTCCCGCTTGGCGGGCAGGGGCGGGTCGAAGTTGAGATCGCCATCGGCCAGGATCGGGGTCGGCACCGCGACGATCACGCGATCGGCCTCGACCAGGCCGGCGGGCGTGATGAGCCGCATCCGCGGCCCGCGATGGTCGATCAGCGATACGGGCGTGTTGAGCCGCGTCGGCAGGCCCTTGCCGTGCGCCGCGATCAGCGTGCCATAGCCTTCGATCAGCCGCCAATTGTCGTCGCCGGCGGCATCCTCATAGGCCGCCCAATCGTGCAGCGAGACCGCGCCGAGATTGGCGCCATTGGCGTAGCCCGAGATCGCGTCGATCAGCGGCCGCCACGGATTGTCGGGTTGGATGAAATCCGCAAGCGGCCGGTCGGGGCCCGCCGCATAGCCGTGCGCCCGCTCGCTGAATTGCTGATAGGCGTCGTGGAATGCCTCCTGATCGGGTTTGGGAAAGCCGAGATCGTGCCATTGCTCGCGCCAATGCGCCGGCGTGCGATCGATCTGGAACCCCTCGGCCAGCGCGATCCGCGTCCAGGGATTGCGGTCGGCCGAATGCAGCCAGCCGCAGCCGAGATCGAGTGCCTCGCGACCGACGCGCACGGTATGCGCGCGCCCACCGATCCGCCCGCTCGCCTCGAGCAACAGCACGTCGGCTCCGGAATCGCGAAGGCGCCGCGCGGCAGCGATGCCGGCGGCGCCTGCTCCGATGACGACGAACTTGCTGCTCATCGCCTTTCTATAGGGCGATTTACGCCGCGATCAGCCGCTTTTCGCCGGCCAGCCGCATCATCACCTTCTGCAGTTTCTCGAAGGCGCGGACCTCGATCTGGCGGACGCGTTCGCGCGACACGCCATAGACCTGGCTCAATTCCTCGAGCGTCTTGGGATCGTCGGTCAGCCGGCGCTCGGTCAGGATGTGCTTCTCGCGGTCGTTGAGGCCGTCCATCGCTTCCATCAGCAAATCGTGGCGGACATCCGCTTCCTGCGCGTCGGCGACGACGGTGTCCTGCAACGGCGCGTCATCCTGCAGCCAATCCTGCCACTGGCCCTCGCCATCTTCGCGCATGGAGACGTTGAGCGACGTGTCGCCGCCCATCGACATGCGGCGGTTCATCGAGGTGACCTCTTCCTCGGTCACGCCCAGATCCTTGGCGATCTTGGCGAGATTCTCCGGGCTGAGGTCGCCGTCGTCGAACGCGTCGAGCTTCGACTTCATCCGGCGCAGGTTGAAGAACAGCTTCTTCTGCGCGGCGGTGGTGCCCATCTTCACCAGGCTCCACGAGCGCAGGATGAATTCCTGGATCGAGGCTCGAATCCACCACATCGCATAGGTCGCGAGCCGGAAGCCGCGATCGGCCTCGAACTTCTTCACACCCTGCATCAGGCCGATATTGCCTTCGCTGATCAGCTCCGACACGGGCAGGCCATAGCCGCGATAGCCCATCGCGATCTTCGCCACGAGGCGCAGATGCGAGGTCACGAGCTGCGCCGCGGCTTCGGTGTCGCCATGCTCTTCGAAGCGTTTGGCGAGCATATATTCCTGCTCGGGCGTCAGAATCGGATACTTCTTGATCTCGGCCAGGTAGCGGTTGAGGCTTGCCTCTCCGCCCAGGGCAGGAATCGTCGCGGGGACGTTGCTGCGGTTTGCCATGATCTAGTCTCCCTTACCTTCAGTCCGTCATGCCCCTTCGAGAGGCGACATGACGCACTGCAACAAAACTCAATCGCTGAGTGTATCGAACAGTTCCCGCATGTCGGACGGGATTTCGCTATCGAACGACAAAGCGTTTCTTGTGATGGGGTGGATGAACCCGAGATGCGCCGCGTGCAACGCCTGGCGGCGGAAATTCAGGGTTTCCAAAACCTTCCGATGAACCTGTTTTGTTCTACCATAAACCGGGTCTCCGATCAAGGGGTGTCCGATCGACGCCATGTGCACGCGCACCTGGTGCGTGCGGCCGGTCTCGAGCTTACACTCGACCAGGTCGGCCTCGTGCAGCGCCTTGATCTTGCGCCAGTGCGTCACCGCGCGTTTGCCCGACCTAACGATCGCGACCTTCTTTCGGTTCTGCGGGCTCCGCGCGAG
>JBQCHA010000305.1:0-4593 GCA_051955175.1 Sphingomonas sp. | reverse complement strand
GGTCCAGCTTCGTGACGGTGACGCGCTGATCACACGCGCGCGGGCGAACATTGTCGCGTCATTCCTCGACGACCCGGCCGCGACGCATCTCATCTTCATCGACGCCGACATCGGTTTCGAGCCGGAAGAGGTCCTGCGGCTTCTTGCGAGCGGCCACGACATGGTGGCGGGCGCCTATCCGATCAAGAAGATCGACTGGAACAGGGTTCGCCAGGCTGTGTCGGCGAACAAGAAAGACATCGCCGCCGCGTCGCTCGATTACGTGCTCGAACTGAACGATCCGAACAACGTCACCGTCTGCAACGGCTTCACGCGCATCCGCTATGGCGGCACGGGATTCCTGATGGTGCGCCGCCGCGTGCTCGAGCAGATGTGCGAAAACCATCCCGAGCTGCGCTTCGAACTCGATCTTTCGGCGCCGGGATTTGCCAAGGCCAGCAGCAACCGGTTTGCGCTGTTCGAATGCATGATCGATCCGGAAAGCCGGATGTACCTCAGCGAAGACTTCAGCTTCTGCAAGCGCTGGACCGACATGGGCGGCGAGATCTGGGGCGATCTGCAAAGCCGCCTGAATCATGTCGGGCCGACGACCTACCGCGGCGACCTGTCGACGCAATTCTCGCTCGCCGTGGCGCCGAACGACGCCGCCGCCGAGGCCGCTCTCCAGAGCGTCGCCTGACCCTTCCGATCGACGCATTGCGAGTCCAATTTGCGCGCGCGTGACACGGGCACAGCGCGCGGTTGCGGTCCGTACGCAGCCGTCCCGCGCTAGGCAAAAACTTCCAGCCGCGGCAGAAATGATCTGCGTTGCCGCCTGGCAGTCAGACCTAACCCATTGATGTAGCCTCTATTTCTGTCTGGCACGTGGATTGCCACACAGGACGCGGGTTCGTGCGCGTGCCCAATCATGGGCTGTATCGCGGCACGACAGCGGAGAAGGGGTCATGGGTCTTTTCGGTGCGATGAACACGGCGGTGAACGGACTGCAGAGCCAGTCCTTCGCCTTGCAGAACATCTCGGGCAACATCGCCAACTCGCAGACGATCGCCTACAAGTCGATCGGCACCAGCTTCGTCGACCTCATTCCGGATTCGCCGCCGGGCCGGCAGATCGCCGGCGGCGTCATCGCCAATTCGGTCTCGACCAACGACGTGCAGGGCGCCATCCAGAATTCGTCCGTGTCGACCTACATGGCGATCAACGGCAACGGCTACTTCGCCGTGAAGCTGCCGAGCTCGACGAACGGCAGCGGCCCGCAATTCAACACCTCCGACGTCTATACCCGCCGCGGCGACTTCCAGATGGACCAGCACGGCTATCTGGTGAACGGCGCCGGCTATTACCTCGAAGGCATCCCGATCGACACGACCACCGGCAACCCGGTCGGCAATGCGGTCGCGCCGCTGCAATTCAACAACACCTTCCTGCCGGCGACGGCGACGACGACCATCACCTACGGCGTCAACCTGCCGACCTATCCGAAGACGACGCTGGCGAACACCGCGTTCCCGGGCTCCGAGCTGCTCGACCCCAGCGGCTTCCTGGTGAACCCCACCACCAGCGGCGCCGGCACCGTGATCGGCTCCGACGTCACCAACTTCCTCAATTCGTCGCTCGATGGCGGTTCGATCACCGCCTACAACACGTCCGGCCAGGCCGTGAACACGCAGCTGCGATGGGCGAAGATCAACAGCAGCAATCTGCCGGCCTTGAACGCGAAGCTCACCGGCTCGGCGGTGCTCGGCACGGTCGACGCCAGCGGCGGCAACATCACCTTCGACATCAACGGCACCACGGTCACGTTGTCGTCGCTGTTCGCCGGCTCCGGCGGCACCGGCAAATACAGCCCGACCGAGCTCGCCAATGCGATCAATGCGACGCCCGGCGTCACGGCCAGCGCTTCGACCGACGCGGCCGGACATCTCGTCCTGACCAGTACCGGCACCGCCGGCGCCGCCGACACGGTGACGATCAACAACTTCACCGGCTCGGGCAGCCCCGATGCCAGCCTGCTCGGCTATCCGGCCGGCGCCTCGGCGACCGCCAGCGGCAGCAACGCCAATGCCGGTACCGACACCTGGAACCTGTTCTACCAGTCGGATTCGACCGCCACCGGCGCGCAGGTCGCCTGGACGAACGTCGGCGTCAATTTCAGCTTCGACTCGAGCGGCAATCTCTCGCCGAGCGTCTCGTCCGTGCCGCTGACCGGCGTCACCATCGACGGCACCTCGCTCGGCAACATCGCGATCAAGCTCAACGGCCTGACGCAGTTCGCCACCTCGAGCGGCTCCGCCACCGTCACCTCGCTCAACCAGGACGGCTACCCGCCGGGGCAGCTCCAGGCGATCACCATCAGCAAGGAAGGCCGCATCTCCGGCTCCTTCACCAACGGCAAGAACGTCGATCTGGCGCAGATCCCGCTCTATTCGTTCGCCTCGCCGAACAACCTGAAGAGCCTCGACGGCGGCGCTTTCGCCATCACCGGCGATTCAGGTCCGGCGCTGATGGGCGCAAGCGGCCAGCTCGTCGGTGCGGCGCTGGAAGGCTCGAACGCCGACATCGCCGACCAGTTCACCAAGCTGATCGTGACGCAGCAGGCCTACTCGGCCAATACCCGCGTCATCACCACCGCCAACCAGATGTCGCAGGACATGCTGAACATGCTGCGGTAACGCGCGTGATCAGCGGGCAATGACATGAAGCCGGGCGCATGAGTCTCACGCAAGCACTGAACACGGCTCTGAGCGGCCTCAACGCCGCCCAGACCAGCGTGTCGATCGTCGCCGGCAACATCGCCAATGCGCAAACGCCCGGCTACGTCCGCAAGGTCGCCGTTCTCACCCAGAACTCGGTCGGCACCGCCGGCGCCTCGGTGCAGGTGTCGGCGATCAACCGGGTGCTCGACCAGTTCGTGCAGACGCAGCTGCGCACCGAGTCCGCCGGCGCCGCTTACACCGACGCCCGCGCCAAGCTCTACGACCAGCTCCAGGACGTGTACGGCACGCCGAACTCGACCAGCACGCTGGAATCCTCGTTCAACACCTTCACGACCGCGCTCCAGGGCCTGAGCACGAGCCCCGACGACGCCACCGCGCAATCGGCGGTGCTGGCGGCGGCGCAGCAGTTCGCGCAGCAGCTCAACACCATGTCCGCCGGCGTGCAGGGCCTGCGGCAGCAGGCCGAGCTTGCCATTTCGGACGACGTCACACAGGCCAATAACTGCCTGCAGCAGATCGCCCAGCTCAACCAGCAGCTCTCCGCGGCCGGCCAGGATCCGTCGGCGGCGGCGCTGTCCGACCAGCGCGACAATTATATCGACCAGCTGTCGAAGCTGATGGACATCCGCGTCATCAATTCCGGCAACAACCAGGTCACGGTGCTCACGACGTCGGGCGTCGAGCTGTGCGGCGCCAAGGCCTCGACCCTGAGCTTCGACGCGCAGGGCGTGGTCACGCCGCAGGCGCAGTGGAGCGCCGACCCGACCAAGCGCACGATCGGCACGGTGACGCTGACGTCGCCGAACGGCACGTCGACCGATCTCGTCGCCAACGGCGCGCTGCGCTCCGGCGAGATCGCCGGCTTCCTGGACATGCGCGACAACACTTTGGTCCAGGCGCAGGGCCAGCTCGACCAGCTTGCCGCCGCGATGTCGAGCGCGCTGTCCGACACCACGACCGCCGGCACGGCCGCCACTTCCGGCGCCCAGTCCGGCTTCGACGTCGACGTCGGCGCGCTCCAGGCCGGCAACACGGTCTCGGTCACCTACACCGACACGGCCACCAACACGCAGAAGCAGATCACGCTGATGCGCGTCGACGATCCGTCGGTGCTGCCGCTGTCGAACAGCGCCACCAACAATCCGAACGACACGGTGGTGGGTATCGATTTCTCCGGCGGCATGGCCTCCGTGATCTCGCAGATCAACACCGCGCTCGGGGCGACCGGAATGACCGCGTCGAACCCGTCCGGCACGACCTTGCGCATCCTCGACGACGGCGCCGCCAATACGGTCGACGTCAACGCGGTGAGCACGACCACGACCGCGACCGGGCTCACCGGCGGCGTCGCGCTGCCGTTCTTCACCGACGGCAGCAACCCCTATACCGGCGCGATCACGGCAACCGGCGCCGAGAGCGTCGGCCTCGCCGGCCGCATCGCCGTGAACCAGAGCCTGATCAGCGACCCGTCCAAGCTCGTCGCCTATACGAGCGGTGTCGCCGCCGGCGACAGCACGAGGCCGGACTTCCTCTACAACCAGAAGGTCAACGCGACGCTGACCTATTCGCCCTCCGCCGGCATCGGTACGTCCGGCGCGCCGTTCAGCGCCAGCGCCGGGACCTATCTGCGGCAGATCATCAGCGTCCAGGGCGCGACCGCGGCCAATGCGGACAGCCTTAAGCAGGGCCAGGACGTCGTCCTGAGCTCGCTGCAGTCGCGCTTCGACGCCGGCTCGGGCGTCAGCATCGACCAGGAGATGTCGGACCTGCTGACCTTGCAGAACACCTACGCCGCCAACGCCCGCGTGATGTCGACGATCAAGGATATGTTGACGTCGCTGATGCAGCTCGGACTCTGACCATGTCGATAAACTCG
>JBQCHA010000304.1:0-3336 GCA_051955175.1 Sphingomonas sp. | reverse complement strand
GAGACCGACCTGAAGCGGGTGGTGTTCGGCCAGAATGCGGCGATCGAGAAGCTCAGCTCGGCAATCAAGCTGAGCCGCGCCGGCCTGCGCGATCCCGACAAGCCGATCGGCAACTATCTGTTCACCGGCCCGACCGGCGTCGGCAAGACCGAGGTCGCCAAGCAACTCGCCTCGATTCTGGGCATTCCGCTGCAGCGGTTCGACATGTCGGAATATATGGAGCGCCATTCGGTCAGCCGGCTGATCGGCGCGCCGCCGGGCTATGTCGGCTATGACCAGGGCGGCCTGCTCACCGATGCGGTCGATCAGAACCCGCATTCGGTGCTGCTGCTCGACGAGATCGAGAAGGCGCATCCGGACCTGTTCAACATCCTGTTGCAGGTGATGGACAACGGCAAGCTGACCGACCACCACGGCAAGACGGTCGATTTCAGGAATACCATCCTGATCATGACCACCAATGCCGGCGCCGCCGACATGGCGCGCGAGACGGTGGGCTTCGGCAACCTCACCCGCGAGGGCGAAGACGAGCAGGCGGTGCAGCGCATGTTCACGCCGGAATTCCGCAACCGCCTCGATGCGGTCGTGCCGTTCGGCTATCTGCCGCCCGAAGTGGTTGCCCGCGTGGTCGACAAGTTCATCCTGCAACTCGAGCTGCAGCTCGCCGACCGCGAGGTGCATATCAAGCTCGACGACGCCGCCAAGGCGTGGCTGACCGAGAAGGGCTATGACAAGCTCTATGGCGCACGCCCGATGGGCCGGCTGATCCAGGAGAAGATCAAGCAGCCGCTGGCCGAGGAACTGCTGTTCGGCAAGCTGGTCCATGGCGGCGAGGTCAACGTCAAGCTGAAGGACGGCGAACTCTCCTTCGAGATCGTCCCCGCCCCGCCGCGCAAGCCCAAGAAGGGCGGCGGCAAGCGGGCCGAGAAGGTCGAAGCCAAGTAAAGATACGCAACGACATGAGGGCCGGGAGAAATCCCGGCCCTTTTTCTTTGCCGGGCCGCCTGCCGATTTCCCGCGCCGGCATCCCGACCTGGTCCGGAAATCCCGCGATGCTCGGGCCTCGTGACGGCGCAGCAACGAAAATAAAGTGGCGGCCGTTTACGGTCTATTCGCCATCTTCTTCTATCAAGAACAACCATGGCGGGGACACGTTTCGGGCACATCCTCGGGGGGATGGTGATGGCGCTGATGCTGCTCGCCGGCGCGCGCCCGGCGCACGCCGCCATCGGCGAACTCGGGCGTGCGATCCCGGTATGCGTGTTGCCAGCCGCGCCGGGCATGAATGCCGCCAGGCTGATCCGCCAGTCGGGCGGGTTCGACTGCACCACGCCGCAAACGCGCTTCGGCGGCGGCGATTTCTGGGTGCGTTCCGTGCCGCTGGCGTTCAGCGACGCGCCCGCGCCGCTGGAGGTGCGGATCGCCAGCCTGTGGCAGGACAAGGTCACGCTCTACGCACTGCGCGGCGACGGGCGGCTCTATCGCGTCACCGACGACGGCCACGGCATCACCCGCCACCTGCAGCTCGGTGCGATCGTCCAGCACCAGTTGCCGCCGAGCCCCGCGCCGCTCGTCCGATTGATGTGGCACGTCGAGGGCGCCGCCAATCTGCGCGGCATCCTGGTCGGCGCGCGCATCGCCCGGCTGCCCGAGGCCGACCGCGAGACGCTGACGATGGCGGCGCTCTATTCGGGGTTCGTCGGCCTCGCGCTGGCGCTGCTGATCTACAATCTCGCGATGTGGGGGGCGCTGCGCTATCGCTTTCAGCCGCCCTATTGCGTGATGGTCGCCGCGCTGATGGCCTATGCCGTGTCGTCGTCGGGCGCGCTCGCCTGGATGGTGCCGACCATCGCCAACATCGACCGGCTGCGCATCAATTACCTGCTGCTGGCGATCGCCGCCGCTTCGGCTGTCGCCTTCGCCCGCGCCTTTTTCGAGGAGCGGGTGTTCGCCGGATGGCTGCGCCCGGCAAGCCGGCTGGCGATGGCGGCGGTGCTGCTGCCGGCGGTCGCCTTCGCGCTGTTCGCGCCGCTGCAGATCTGGCTGATCGACCGGCTCTATTCGATCACCTTCATGGGGCTGGTGGCGATCGTCCTGCCGTTGCTGTGGCGGGCATGGCGGCTGCGCAGCAATCATCTCTGGATGTTCGCGCTCGCCTGGGCGGCGCCGATCGTGCTCGCCGCGGCGCGCATCGCCGCCGGGCTGAACCTGCTGCCGTGGAACTTCTGGCTCGACAATTCGACGCTGGTGTCGATGACGGTCGAGGCGTTGGTCTCCTCGCTGGCGATCGCCTATCGCATCCACCTGCTGAGCCGCGAGCATGACGATGCGCGCCTGCGCGAAGGCGCCGCGCGGATCCTGGCCGATACCGATCCGCTGACCGGGCTGCTCAACCGCCGCGCGTTCCTGCGCGATGCGATCGGCCGCCACGGCGACCAGACGCTGCTGCTGGTCGACCTCGACCATTTCAAGCGCGTCAACGACACGCTGGGCCATGACGGCGGCGACGAGGTGCTGCGCATCGTCGCCCGCGCGCTGCAGGGTTCGGCGCCCGCCGATGCGCTGGTCGCGCGGCTGGGTGGCGAGGAGTTCGCCATCCTGGCCGGCGTTGCTTCGGGGCTGGAGCCCGAGAACGTCCTCGCCCGGCTGCGCGGCGAGCGCATGCCGTTCGAGATCACCGTGACTGCCAGCATCGGCATGTGCACCGGCGCGCTGCTCAGCGAAGCCGACTGGACCTTGCTCTATTGCATCGCCGACCGCGCGCTGTTCGAGGCGAAGGCGGCGGGGCGCGACCGCGTCCGCACCGCCTTCCCGACCGCGCGCGCAGCCTGAGCCGGCCTCAGCCCGCCACCGCCACCACAGGCCGTTCCTGCAACACCGCGCGCAGTTCGGTCCGCAGCGCCGCAACCTCGTCGAGCAACTGCCCGATCTGCTCCTCGGCGCGCTGGTTGGTCTCGTAATCGAGCCGCGCCTCCAGCCGGTCCTTGGCCGCCTGGCGGTTCTGGCTCATCATGATCACCGGCGCCTGCAAGGCGGCGAGCATCGACAGCAGCAGGTTGAGGAAGACGTAGGGAAACGGGTCGATAGGGCGCGTGGCCAGCACGACGCTGTTGAGCGCCGCCCAGGCGACCAGGAACAGGCCGAACCCGATGATGAAACGCCACGAGCCGCCTACCGCGGCGACGCGGTCGGCCAGGCGCTCGCCGAAGGTCAGGCCTTCGTTGAACACCTCGTTGGGGTCACGGGCAATGGAGGCACGGCGCAGCTGGCCGGCGACGAACCGAAGAGCAGTATTCATGGCTCACCTCATGTGCGACCGGGCCGGGGGCCCCCCCC
>JBQCHA010000303.1:0-3547 GCA_051955175.1 Sphingomonas sp. | reverse complement strand
CGCCTCGACCGAAAGCTATCGCGACGTCGCCAAGGCGCTCGAAGCCAAGTTCGGCGAGCCGCGCAAGGCCGCGCTGATCTGGAAGCCGCAAAACACGGTCGCGGTCGACGACGAGACCGGCGAGAAGCTGCTCAAGCTGATGGATCTGCTCAACGAGCACGACGACGTCCAGAACGTCTACGCCAATTTCGAAGTCTCCGACGCACTGATAGCGAAGCTCGGCGGGTAGGGTCCTACGATCGCAACTGCCTCGTCATGGCCGGGCATAGTCGTTCGAAGAGCGGCATCGCTTCGCCCGCCCATGGCCGTTCGAAGAAGGCGTCGCTTCGCTCGCTATGGGTCCCGACCATCCACGTCTTTAACGTTGAAGCATCCAAGACGTGGATGCCCGGCACAAGGCCGGGCCTGACGACGTCGCTAACAGCCGGTTCTCCGCACGCCTTTTTCCCTTGACGCCGTCCGGCCGAAGGATCATGTCAACAAAAGCGGGATGCTGCGGCCTCGGTCGTGCGCCCATCACTGGAACACCCAACATTATGCCAAGCGACAGTCCTGGTAACTTGCGAGGTACCTCGCCAGGTACCTCGCCGACAGCGGCGCCGGTCTGAGAGCTTGATGAGCTCACAAGGCCTGCCGTTGCCGGCAGACCCCGAAGGTGAGCTATGACGGATACCCCCACCGCCACGGACGGCGACCTCGATGTGTTCGCGCTGGCTTCGCGGCTGAGCGACGGCCACGTCGCGGACAACGTCGAAATTCTCAATCAGCTCGCACCGCAGGACGCTGCCGCGGTGCTGGTGTTGCTGCCGGTCGATACCTCGGTCGAGATTCTCGACAAGCCGGAGCTGAATTTCGGCCCCGAGATCGTCGAGGCGCTGCCGCGACGGACCGCGACCGTGCTGCTCGCCGGCATGTCGGCCGACATGGCCGCCGACATCGTGCAGCAACTCGAGGAGCCGGTTCGCATCGAGCTGATGCAGGGGCTGGACGCGGCGACGCGCACGACCATCGAGGGCCTGCTCGCTTATCCGGAGAATACAGCGGGCGCGATGATGACGACCGAGTTCGTCAGCGTGCCCGCGACCTGGACCGTGGAGCGCACCTTGCAGCACATCCGGCAGGTCGAGCGCACCCGCGAGACGGTCTACGCCATTTACGTGCTGGACGCCTTCACCCGCCGCCTGGTCGGCGCGGTGTCGCTGCGGCGGCTGGTCGCCGGCGCGCCTCTGGCCAGGATCTCCGATCTGGCGCGCTCGCCGATTACCACCTCTCCGCTGACGGACCGCGAGGACGTGGCGCGGCTGATCACGCGGCACGACCTGCTGGCGGTGCCCGTCGTCGACAAGGCCGGGCATGTGCTCGGCATCGTCACGGTCGACGACATCATCGACGCCATCATCGAGGAAAATACCGAGGACGCGCAGAAGTTCGGCGGCATGGCGGCGACCGACGAGCCTTACCTGCAGGTCGGGCTGCCGGGCATGATTCGCAAACGCGGCGGCTGGCTCTGCGTGCTGTTCCTCGGCGAGATGCTGACCGCGAGCGCCATGCAGCACTTCGAGGGCGAACTGGAAAAGGCCATCGTGCTGACGCTGTTCATTCCGCTGATCATGAGTTCGGGCGGCAATTCCGGTTCGCAGGCGACCTCGCTCCTGATCCGCGCGCTGGCGCTGCGGGAGGTCAGGCTCGGCGACTGGTGGCGCGTGGCTCTGCGCGAACTGCCGACGGGACTGATTCTCGGCGCCATTCTCGGCGCGATCGGCGTCGTCCGCGTGGTGGTCTGGCAGAAGCTCGGCATCTTCGATTACGGCGAACATTGGGTACTGGTCGCCGTCACGGTCGCGGCCGCGCTGATCGGGGTGGTGACATTCGGCTCGGTGGCGGGCTCGATGCTGCCGTTCATCCTGCAGCGGGCGGGGTTCGACCCCGCCAGCGCTTCCGCGCCGTTCGTCGCCACGCTGGTCGACGTCACCGGCTTGATGATCTATTTCAGCGTCGCGCTGCTGATCCTCAGCGGGACGCTGTTGTAGCGGCGCTGCCGCGCCTCCGCCATCTCCTTCGTCATGGCCCGGCTCGCCCCGGCCACCACGTCTTCGCAGCCGGTCCGCAGCAAAGACATGGATGGACGCAATAAATTCCGCCATGACCACGGGAGATGCCCGCGGTGGCCCTTCCCGGGGCGGACGCGGCGGGGCGGTTGCGGTAACATGGGTCATGATTTCCTCACCGATTCGCATTCTGGGCATCGACCCGGGCCTGCGCCGCACCGGCTGGGGCGTGCTCGACATCGAGGGCAACCGACTGATGTTCGTCGGCTGCGGTTCGGTGGAGACGCGCGAGGGGGAGGCGCTGGCGAGCCGGCTGCTTGCAATCCATGAAGGGCTTGGCCGGATCCTCGACCGGTTCCGCCCGGCGGAAGCGGCGATCGAGCAGACCTTTGTCAACAAGGACGGCGTCGCGACGCTGAAGCTCGGGCAGGCGCGCGGCGTCGCCATGCTGGCGCCGGCGATGTTCGGTATCGCGGTGGCGGAATACGCGCCCAACCAGGTGAAGAAGACCGTGGTCGGCGCGGGCCATGCCGACAAGACCCAGATTCAGGCGATGCTGAAAATCCTGCTGCCGAAGGCCGACCCGAAGAGCGCCGACGCCGCCGACGCGCTCGCCATCGCCATCACCCACGCGCATCACCGGGGCCGCGCGGCGGTCGCGGCGCGGATCAAGGTGGCGGGATGATCGGCAAACTGAAAGGCATCATTGACTCCTATGGCGAGGATTATGTGATCCTCGACGTCGGCGGCGTCGGCTATCAGGTGCATTGCTCGACGCGCACGTTGCAGGCGCTACCGTCAATTGGCGAGGCCGCGACGCTCTCGATCGAGACCTATGTGCGTGAAGATCAGATCAAGCTGTTCGGCTTTCGCACCGATCACGAGCGCGAATGGTTTCGCCTTCTACAAACCGTGCAGGGGGTCGGTGCGCGGGTGGCGCTCGCGGTGCTCGGCACGCTGTCGCCGGCCGATCTCGCCAACGCCATCGCGCTGCGCGACAAGGCGGCGGTGGCGCGCACGCCCGGCGTCGGCCCGAAGGTCGCCGAACGCATCGTGACTGAGCTGAAGGACAAGGCGCCGTCCTTCGCCAATGTCGATCCCGCCGTTATGCATCTCGCCGGCGCGATCGACGACCGGCGCGCCCCGCGCCCGGTGACGGACGCGATCTCGGCGCTGGTCAATCTCGGCTACGGCCAGCCGCAGGCGGCTGCTGCGATCGCGAGCGCCTCGCGTAGCGCCGGCGAAACCGCGGAGACCGCGCAACTGATCCGCCTAGGCTTGAAGGAACTGGCGAAGTGAATAAGGCATCCCGCATCGTCACGCCCGAGCGCCGCGCCGACGATGTCGGCGACACCGCGCTGCGGCCGCAAAAGCTGGCCGAGTTTGTCGGCCAGGCGCAGGCCAGAGCCAACCTGCAGATCTTCATCGATGCTGCCCGCAAACGAAAAGAGGCGCTCGATCATGTGTTGTTCGTGGGTCCGCCCGGCCTCGGCAAGACC
>JBQCHA010000302.1:0-2707 GCA_051955175.1 Sphingomonas sp. | reverse complement strand
CTTGATGCCGAACAGCTCGACCAGCCGCGGCGCAGCGTTGCCGAACAGCGTGCCGGCCACCGACCGCTCGCCGGCATCGGTCTTCACCGTCACGCGGACCAGGGTGTGGTAATCGCCCTCGCGATCGTGGCGCACCTCGCGCACGTCGAGCCCGCGTTCCTTGGCCAGGAACGGCGCGTTCACCATGTTCACCGTATCGGTATAGACGCGCATCAGCCCGGCAAGCACCGCTCCGGTGATCGGCTTCATGTTGAGCTCGGCAGCTGCCCCCTCGACCTCGATAGCGATGCCCTGCAGCGGGCCGTGAGCGAGCTGCCCGACCAGCGAGCCGAGCTTTTCGGCCAGCGCCATGTACGGCTTCAGCTTCGGCGCTTCCTCGGCCGACAGGCTCGGCATGTTGAGCGCGTTGGTGACGCCGCCGTTGACCAGATAGTCCGCCATCTGCTCCGCGACCTGGATCGCCACATTGACCTGCGCCTCGGTGGTCGAGGCGCCGAGATGCGGGGTCGAGACGAAGTTGGGCGTGCCAAACAGCGGGCTTTCCTTGGCCGGCTCCTGCACGAACACGTCCAGCGCGGCACCGGCGATGTGGCCCGAATCGAGGCCTTCCTTCAGCGCCGCCTCGTCAACCAGGCCGCCGCGCGCGCAGTTGATGATGCGCACGCCTTTCTTGGTCTTGGCCAGGTTCTCGGCGGACAGGATGTTGCGCGTCTGGTCGGTCAGCGGCGTGTGCAGCGTGATGAAGTCGGCGCGCGCCAGCAGCGCGTCGAGATCGACCTTCTCGACGCCCATTTCCACCGCCCGCTCCGGCGTCAGGAAGGGATCATAAGCGATCACCTTCATCTTGAGGCCCCGCGCGCGGTCGGCGACGATCGAGCCGATATTGCCGGCGCCGATCAGGCCGAGCGTCTTGTTGGTCAGCTCGACACCCATGAAGCGGTTCTTTTCCCACTTGCCCGCCTGGGTGGAGGCGTCCGCCTCCGGCAGTTGGCGGGCGAGCGCGAACATCAACGCGATGGCGTGTTCGGCGGTGGTGATCGAGTTGCCGAACGGCGTGTTCATCACCACCACGCCCTTGGCCGAAGCCGCGGGAATATCGACGTTGTCGACACCGATGCCGGCGCGGCCGACGACCTTCAGGTTGGTCGCCGCGTCGAGGATGTCCTTGGTCACCTTGGTCGAGCTGCGGATGGCGAGGCCGTCATACTGGCCGATGATCGCCTTCAGTTCGTCGGGAGTCTTGCCGGTGATCTCGTCGACCTCGACGCCTCGCTCGCGGAAGATCTGCGCGGCCTTGGGGTCCATTTTGTCGCTGATGAGGACTTTGGGCATGGTGAATTCCTTGCATGTAAAGCACCCGTTCGCCCTGAGCTTGTCTAAGGGCGTGATCGGGGCACGTGCTTCGACAAGCTCAGCACGAACGGAGAAAGTGGATCAGGCGGCCTTGGCTGTCGCGTAGGCCCAGTCGAGCCAGGGGCCGAGCGCCTCGATATCGGCGGTGTCGACGGTCGCGCCGCACCAGATGCGCAGCCCCGGCGGGGCGTCGCGATAGCCGGCGATGTCGTAGGCAGCGCCTTCCTTCTCGAGCAGGCCGGCGAACTTCTTGATGAAGTCGGCGTCGGCGTCGGCAACGGTCAGGCACACGCTGGTCTTCGACCGGATCCCGCGATCGACCGCGAGATGGCCGAGCCAGTCGCGATGCGCGACGATCTTGTCGAGCGCCTCGGCATTGGCGTTGGTGCGCGCGATCAGCCCGTCATGGCCGCCGACCGCCTTCGCCCATTCCAGCGCGGCGATCGCGTCCTCGACCGCCAGCATCGACGGCGTGTTGATCGTCTCGCCCTTGAAGACGCCTTCGACCAGCTTGCCGCCCTTCGTCAGGCGGAACACCTTGGGCAGCGGCCAGGCGGGCGTGTAGCTTTCCAGCCGCTCGACCGCGCGCGGGCCGAGAATCAGCACGCCGTGCCCGCCCTCGCCGCCCAGCACCTTCTGCCACGAGAAGGTGGCGACATCGATCTTGTCCCACGGAATGTCGTAGGCGAACACCGCGCTGGTCGCGTCGGCGAAGCTCAAGCCTTCGCGGTCGTCGGCGATCCATTCGCTGTCCGGCACGCGAACGCCGGAGGTGGTGCCGTTCCAGGTGAACAGCACGTCGTCCGACCAGTCGACGGTATCGAGGTCCGGCAGCTGGCCGTAATCGGCGCGCAGCACGGTCGGCTCCAGCTTCAGCTGCTTGACGGTATCGGTGACCCAACCTTCACCGAAGCTCTCCCAGGCGAGCGTCGTCACGCCGCGCGCGCCGAGCATCGTCCACATCGCCATTTCGAACGCGCCGGTATCCGAACCCGGCACGATGCCGATGCGATGCGTATCGGGCAGCTTGAGCAGCTCGCGCATCAGATCGATGCAATAAGCAAGACGCGCCTTGCCCAGCTTGGACCGGTGCGAGCGGCCGAGCGAATCGGTGGCGAGTTTGGCGGGGGTCCAGCCCGGCGGCTTGGCGCAGGGGCCCGAGGAAAAATACGGGCGAGCAGGCTTGGTAGCGGGTTTTGCGGACGCAAAAGTGGCGTCGGCGGCAGTCGTATCAGTCATGTCAGACTCTCCTTGCAGAGAGCACGCGCGGCGTTGGGACCGCGTGGCCCGCCGACGGCCCTATAGATGTGCGCGGCGGTGTCAAGGAAAAGGGCGACACGGCTGTCGTTACAGC
>JBQCHA010000301.1:0-5266 GCA_051955175.1 Sphingomonas sp. | reverse complement strand
GCGAGCTTCAGCGCCTTCTCGGCGTCGGCGACGCGACACGCCATGGCGTTGGCC
This sequence comes from Sphingomonas sp., assembly GCA_051955175.1. Taxonomy (GTDB): domain Bacteria; phylum Pseudomonadota; class Alphaproteobacteria; order Sphingomonadales; family Sphingomonadaceae; genus Sphingomonas. The sequence continues at coordinate 5,212 of JBQCHA010000301.1, read as the reverse complement.
GACGGCCCGTGCTGCTCGCGGAAGCCGGCGACCTGGCCGGTCGCTTCCATGTTGATGCGGAAGGTGATTTGGGCCTGGCTGTAGGGGCGCACGGTGTTGGTGTTGTGGGTGGCGGGGTGGGGGTAGCCCATCTTTTCGAACAGATCGGCCAGCGCCTGGGGGTCGGGCCCGGTGAATTCGACGAACTCGAACCCGTTGAGGCCCATCGGGTTGTCCTGGCGGTCGGCGGTCATTGGCATGCTCTCCAGCTGCGAAGTCGTATCATTTGATACTATATCGGTTCGCGCGGCGTGCGTCAAAGGCGGGCGCGAGCGTGAACGGGCCCATCATTGATTGGTGACATAGGGGCCCTGCGGCGCGGCGGCGTTGCCCGAATCGGTCTTCACGCGCGACAGGAAGAAGCCGACGATCACCAACGCGAGGACAAGCGCGACGGCCATGCCGATCAACATGCGCTTGCTGGTGTTGCTGCCGGGGTTCTGGTCCGGGTTGCGGTCCATCGCGGTTCTCTCCTCGTCTCCTTGCAGGGGGCCAACGATCGACGACGCCTATTCGATCACCCAGGTGTGATTTTCCTCGACCATCGATTCGACGGCGCGGCCCGCGGAATCGCGCGACGGCTCGAAGCGGAAGCGCTGCTCGATCAGGCGGCAGGTCATGTCATCGAGTTCGGGGTTGCCGCTCGATCGCGTCACCTCGCAATCGGTGACGCGCCCCTGCGGGCTGACGACGTACAATACGGAGACGGTCCCGCCGCCGCCGGGCCGGATCAACGCCTCGGGCAGGTCCCCTTTGCTGAGGCGGCCGGCGATGCGGTGCGGCGGCACGCCGCCGGCGCCGCTGCCGTTGCCGCCGTTGCCGCTCCCCGTGCTGTTGCCATCGCCGCCGCTGCCGGGGCCCGGACCCGGCACGTCGGCGGCACCGGTGCTACTGTCGGCCCCGCTGTCGGGCTTCGGCGCGATGGTGACGGGGGGCGGGGTGACCAGCGGCACGATCGGCACCGCCGCGGTCACCGGTGTCGCCTTCGAGCGGAGGTTGGCGGGAGCCGCAGCGCCGGATGGCTTTGTGTCGCGGACCGGCGCGGGCGGCAGCGGCTCGGGCGGCGGCGGCGGCGGTTCGGGCGCTACCGTGAAGACTGCCAGCGGCGCGGCGATCTCGCGCGGTACTGCCACGCCCAGCCCGGCGATCAGGGCATAGCCGAGCGCCGCCACCACCGTGGCGGTAATCGCCGCGGCGCCGAGCCGGTCGCGGTTGGTCGGGCGGATCGCTGACATCGTCTCCCTCCGCGAGAGACAACGATCGGCGCCGCGCATGGTTTAGGGGGAGGGGCCTCAGCCGTGCATGCGCCGCTGCATGTCCTCCAGCGCGACGCCTTTCGTCTCCGGGAAGAACAGCGCGACGACGATCACCTGCACCACCATCATCGCGGCGAAGAACCCGAACGGCATCGCCGGCGACAGATGTGCCACTGCCCAGGGGAAGGCGAGCGCGATCAATGCGTTCAGCAGCCAGTGCGTGCCGCTGCCGAGTGCTGCGCCGCGGGCGCGCACGCCCGATGGAAACACCTCGCTGATGTAAACCCAGATCACCGCGCCCTGGCTCGGCGCGAAGAAGGCGATGAAGCCGACCAGCGCCGGCAGCAGCGCCGCCCGCGGCAGCACGCCGCCCAGCGCCAGCGCCGCGATACCCAGGCAGACGGCGGTGCCGACACCGCCCGCCAGCAGCAGCGTCCTGCGGCCGATCCGGTCGATCAGCGCCATACCGAGCAATGTGAAGATCAGGTTGGCGACGCCGATCAGGATCGCCTGCAGGTCGGCCGAGGCGAAGCCGGCATCGGCGAAGATCTGGTTCAGATAATAGAGGATCGCATTGATGCCGGAGAATTGGTTGAACGCCGCTACCAGGACGGCGAGCAGCATCGGCCGCTTGTGAACCGACCAGCGCAGCCGCTGGCCGTCCTGCGCCAGTTCTTCCTCGGCCGCCTCACGATAGCGGCGCAGCGCGCGCGTCGGGTCCGGCTCGCCGATCGCGCTCAGCACGGAGAGCGCGTCCCGGTCGCGTCCTTTCGCCGCCAGCCAGCGCGGGCTGTGCGGAATGCGGAACAACAGCAGCAGGAAGATCACCGCCGGCACCGCGGCGACGCCCAGCTTCCACCGCCAGGCAATCGCGCCGCTGACCGCCGCGCCGACGATCGCATTGCTGATATAGGCGGCCAGGATGCCGACGACGATCGCCAGCTGGAACATGCCGACCAGCACGCCGCGCCACCGCGCCGGCGCGATTTCGGAGATATAGACCGGCGCCAGCACCGACGAGCCGCCGATCGCCAGGCCGCCGATGAACCGGAACGCGAGCAGCGATCCCCAATCCCAGGCGAGCGCGGAGCCGATGCCCGAGACGACGTAGAACGCGGCGAGCACGCGCAGCACGGCGCGGGCGCCGAAGCGGTCGCCGGGAATGCCCGCGGTCATCGCGCCGATGAGCGTACCCCACAGCGCGGCCGACACGGTGACGCCCAGCGCCGTCTGGTCGAGCGCGAAGTGGCCGGCTACGGCCTGCGTGACGCCGGAGATCACCGCGGTGTCGAACCCGAACAGCAGGCCGGCGAGCGCCGCCGTGCCTGCCGCCTCGACGAACAACCGTCCGCCGCTTCTTGCCCCGATCGTCGTCATCACCCCTCCGCTGCCGGTTCTTTTGTCCGGCAGCCAATCACGGTGCGGCGAATAACGCAATCAATTTGATGAAAGTGGGCGCTCTATGCCTGTGTCGCGGCGTAGAGTGCGATCGCCGCAGCGTTCGACACGTTCAGGCTTTCCACCCGCGGCGAGATCGGCAGGCGCGCCAGCACGTCGCAATGCGCCTCGGTATTCTGGCGCATGCCTTCGCCCTCGGCGCCCAGCACCAGCGCGACATGCGGGCTGCCCAGCGCCTCCGCCAGCGGCGTCTGGGTGTTGCCGGTCAGCCCGATCCGCCAGAAATCGGCCTCGGCGATCTCGTCGAGCGCGCGGGCGAGGTTCACCACGCGCACCCACGGCACCAACTCCAGCGCACCCGACGCGGCCCGTGCGACGACGCCCGATTCGGGCGGGGCGTGCCGGTCCTGCGTGACGATGCCCAGCGCATCGAACGCGGCGGCCGAGCGGAGGATCGCGCCGACATTGTGTGGATCGGTGACCTGGTCGAGTACGATCAGCGGCCGCCGCGCCTCGCCGCGCTGTTCCAGCAGGTCGCCAAGCCAGATCTCGTCGAGCGGGTCTACTTCGGCGACCAGTCCCTGGTGCGGCGCGTCCGCCGGCACCAGCCGGCCGAGATCCGCGACATCGGCATAGGTGACCGGGATCACCGGTGGCAGGTCCAGTGCCGCCAGCGCCTCACGCGTACCCCACAGCTTGCGCACCGTGCGTGCGGGATTGGCGAGCGCGGCGATCACCGCATGTCTGCCCCAGAACCGGGGGCGGCCAGCCGGTGCCGCCGCCGGGCGATGTCCACGTCGCGCCATCATGTCCTCATTCTAAAGTGTCGCGGGCGACGGTTATGCAGGGCGGGATCGTCGCGCAAGCCGGTTGCACGGTTGACAGGACCCGATCGGCTCGGCATTGGCACGCCCTCGCTTCGGCGGCCCAACGGACAGGTGGCCGAGTGGTTAAAGGCAGCAGACTGTAAATCTGCCCGGGTTTCCCGTACGCTGGTTCGAATCCAGCCCTGTCCACCACCCGCCGAAGCGATTTTCCCGCAAATCTGCCGATCCTGGCGGTTGCGGCAATCGGCGTTCCCACAGTCTATCCCACACCGCGACGCGGTCATTCGCGGACGTATCTCGCGTCGGTAAGTCTGGCACCAGAGGATGTCGCACGGTTATACCCGCTGGCAGGGCGGGGGAGACGGCTGGCATTCGTGGTCCTCGTGGGGATGGGGTTCGCTGCTGCCAGTGATGCCCAAACCACACAGCTGCTGGGGCCGAACGGGACTTTCGAAACAACATTCCACTCGTTGAGCTACGATCCGTCAACAGCCTGCACGAAACCCTTTCGTCCCTATGACGACGACGCGATGTCGCGGCAGGTGTATCTCGACCAGGCAAAGCAATATCTGGATTGCCTGCAGCGAACGGCCGAGCGCGACACCCAATATGCTTCCGCGGTGATAGCCGACGGCTATAAGGATTCTGCCGACGACTTTCTTCGAGAAGTGAAGTCTGGGTATTGAACGGTAACTGGGACCCGGGGCTATTTTCCCCGAGTCCCAAGTGCCAACTCCGTGGACCAGCAGCCCAAGATCAGTGGGAACTGGCGCAGTCAGGGCGATAGATGCCAACGACTTTGCCGATCAGGTCCCGGCCGAACGACCAATCGTGATATGGGCCGTCCGTGAACCCGCTCGGTAAGCGCAGAGCCCAGTGGTCGCTGCGGGGCCAACGGACCGCTTGGGCCACTTCTCGGCTCACCTTCAGCGGCACGTTGGGGCTGTGTCGACGATCGCGGTCATCCCACTCGCGTCGGAGCCAATCGTCCCAGATCCCCGATACCGGCCGCTGACGCTCTCGAACGTAGAAGGCATTTTCAATCACGCCCTCGGTGTGGAGCAATGCTTCATCGTAGATGATCACAAGCCCTTTCAGGGCGACGATGCCGAAATCGCGATGCTCAGGAATGCTGGTGAAGACGCGGAATTCCCGCGGGTTGAAACCGTCATCCAGCGGCATCGGCGGCAGGGGCGAGGCGCGCAACGCAATGGCCCTTTCCATGTTAGCGCCCCTTCGCTTCCAGCACGATGAAGCCGTTGCTCGAAGCGGTGCCTAGCATGCTGACCGCCCGCTTGATCTGAGCCTGGTTTCGCCAACGACGGCGCACGCGCGCGAACCGACGCGCCGCTCCCTCGATCTGTTCGGCGCGCGCCTGCTCCGCATCCAGCCATTCCAGGGGAACATCGGTGCTTGTGCCGAGACGGCCATCGGGACGCAGAAAGACGCGATACCCCGCCATTATGAAGTCCCGGAGCGCCGCCGTGGATTCCGCGGGGTCGCTGGGCCGATCGTCCGTGTAATGCCCACGCTGCTCGAGGAACCGTTGAAGCTGAGCTCGCATGCCGTCGAGGGCAAGCATGTGCTTGGTCAGGGCATCGACGCGACGGCGACGTTCTTCCTCTTGGCTGTCGCACGGCTGGCCAACTAAAATCGATCGCTCGCCTGTCTTGCTGATCTGAGCCGATACCT
>JBQCHA010000300.1:0-44198 GCA_051955175.1 Sphingomonas sp. | reverse complement strand
CGTAGCGCCTTCGGATCGCCCTGCAGTTACTAACAGCGCTCCTGCAACGCTCGCAAATGCTCCAGGCGAGCAGCTTCGCGCGGTCGTTCGCAACGGTTATACTTACCAGATCGATTCGCGAGGGCGGACTCGGCGCGTTTCCGGTGCGCTGGCAATCGCCGATGTACCCGTGCGTTCCCGGACTTCGCAGTCATGGGCCGGCGGGGAAGAACGCCGGGCAACCGACGATGGCGGCCATTATATCGCGGCGCGCTTTAATGGCCCAACCGAGGCGTTCAATCACTTCGCGCAGGATGCGAACTTCAATCGGGGACGTTATCGCGTGCTGGAGGAAGAGTGGGCGAGAAACAAGCGTGCCGGAAAGGCTGTCACGGTCAGGATCGTTCCGCGGTTCGATGGCGAAACGTTGCGACCCTCGGTGATCGACGTGTGGTGGACGGTCGATGGAAAAGGGCGCAGCGCGAAATTCCCCAACGAGCGATCGGAGAGAAAGCGTGGCAAATAACGAGACCGAGCGCCTACTGAGCGAAATCGCGCAACTGCTGGCCGAGGATCGTGAGTATCCGCTCGACGGGACGCTTCTCTACGCTCAACTAGATCACAATGTCGTCGGGGAATCGATCTTCAAAGAACTCGGTAACCAGGTTCTATATCGGTGGCCGATCATCGAAGGATTGCCTTACGCGCTTCTTGACCTGTGGGAAGCGCAAGAGGGCGATGATCGGTGGGCGGAGTTGGAGTATGTGGTTCAAGGCGGCAGGTTCGACGTCGCATATATCTATCCTGACGAGATTGATCCTGACGAGGATTTCGGGGAGCGACGCGAACGCGCTGTTCGGCGGCACTTCGGTGAGAAGCCGATCGTCTACCCGCCTTGGCCTCCCGAGGACGATGCTCCAAATTACGACCTATAAGTCGGTTTGACCAATCGTCGGTGGGGTATGGAAATTTCCCGATAATTCGAGTGCCCAGCTTTGTCTCCTTCGGGGCACCATCTTTCCGTCCATGGACGTCAATCAGCGCCGAATTTGGTGCTGAAGGAACGGTCATCTGACGGCACTGCGATCAGGTTGGCGGGTTGGCACCCATTCGATTCGTCTTATTCTGCCGCGGATTCGTGCGCGTTCGGACGGCAATGCAGATACGCCCTTGCCGCTCTCGCGATCAGCAACGGCCAACCCGGCGATCGCCTGGAGGTTCGACCACGGGCACTCCTACCTGCATGGCCAATCATTCTGCTCCGAAGGACAAAGGTTCCGGACGCGCGGGCGCTCGATCGGCATCGAGGCACATGCATGCTCCACTGGCTGACCCATAATTCCGGGCCAACTTCACCACCCCGCATCCGGCCTTCCTATAAGGAACCGAGCGGGCCGCGGGATCGGCGCGCGCATCCGGGGAATAGAGTTGGCCGCTACAATCCTTCCGCACGCATTGCCGCACGCGCTCGACGGGCGCGATGTCATCGAGGTGCTGTCGCTCGACTGCTTCGATACGCTGCTGTGGCGCGATACGCACGCGCCGCGCGACCTGTTCGGGCTCCTGCCCGACACGAGCGTCCCCCAACGGCAATGGGCCGAAAGCCGCGCCCGGGCGGGCATGGCGTTGCGCAAGCAGCGCAACGAAGTCCATATCGATGCGATCTATCGCGAACTGCTGCCCAACGCCTCCGACGACGAGCGCGCCGCGGCGGTGCGCGACGAGCTCGCGGCCGAGGCGCGCCACTGTTATGCCTTCGCCCCTACCGTAGAGCTGATGCGCGAGGCCAGGCGGCGCGGCATCGAGACGATCATCGTCAGCGACAGCTACCTCGACGAACAGCAGCTGCGTGGCCTGATCGCGGCTGCCGCCGGCGCGGAAGTGGCCGGGATGATCGGCCGCATCTTCTGCTCGTCCACCTATGGCTATTCGAAGGGCGAGGGGCTGTACCAGCATGTCCTGAAGGATCTGCGCGTCGCCCCGCAGGCGATCCTGCACATCGGCGATAATCACGCGGCCGATGTCGGCGGCGTCAGCCCCTTCGGCGTCAACACGCTCCACCTGAAGCAATTCAGCGAGACGACCGAGCAGCGGCTGCGGCTCGAATCCGCGGTGAGCAACATGCTCCACGCCACCGTGGCCGGCACCGCCCTCACCCATCAGCCGCATCGTCCCACCATCGCCGCCGAGGAGCCGCAGATCGCCGACGCGGCCGAGATGCTGGGCTTCACCACGCTCGGCCCGGCGCTGTACGGCTTCGACCGCTGGCTGGACGAGGAGGCCGAGGCGCTACGCGCGCGTCACGGCGGGACCGTCCATGCCGTGTTCCTGATGCGCGACGGCTATCTGCCGCTGCGCATTCACGCCGCCCGCGGCGGAAGCGGCCATGCCGTCGAGGTCAGCCGCTTCACCGCCACGGCGGCGTCGTTCACCGGCGAGGCGGCCGTCGAGCATTATCTGCAGCGAGAGATCGGCGGCGATCTGCGCACCGTGGCGCAGCAGATGCTGCTGCCCAAGGGGGAAATCGCGCTGCTGATGAAGGATCATGGCCACCCGGCCGCGTTCCTGCGCGCGATCCGCACGCCGCAGCGGATGCGGCGGATCGTCAAGGCATCGCGCGCCTTTGCCGACCGCATGATCGCGCACCTGCGCGCGACCGTCGATCCCAAGCCCGGCGATACGCTGATGCTCGTCGATCTGGGCTATAACGGCTCGGTGCAGAGCGAGATCGAGCCGCTGCTGCGAAGCGCCCTCGGCGTCAAAGTGGCGGGCCGATACCTGCTGCTGCGCGAGCATACGCGCACAGGCTATGACAAGAAGGGTCTTCTCGGCCCCGACCATTACGACGCCGCCGCGCTGGAAGCGATGTGCGGCAATGTCGCGGTGGTCGAACAGCTTTGCACCGCCGCGCAGGGCTCGGTGATCGATTATGCCGCCGACGGCACGCCGATCCGCCGCGACAACAGTATCAAATCGCGCCAGTCGGACGTGCGCGAACGCGTCCAGATCGGCGCCCTCCGCTTCGCGGCGGCCGCGGAGCGCGACGTGATCCGCTGCGCGGAGCCTGATGCGACGCAGATGTGGCGCCGCGCCACCGCGGGCGTGCTCGGCCGGCTGATGTTCGTGCCGGTCGCGAACGAGCTCGAGACCCTGTCGGCGTTCGAGCACGATCTCAATTTCGGCGTCGACGGGACCGTGTCGCTGTTCGATCCGGCGATCGCCCAGCACGGCCTGCGCCAGCGTGGCCTCTTCTACATGAAGGGGTCGGAGCGCATGTACCTGCCCGCCGAACTGCACGGCGAAGGCATGGCGCTGAAGCTCAGCCTGCTCGCGCACCGGCGCTTCAACCTGCCGCTCAAATATACCGATTTCGTCGACAACGCGATTTCGCTGCCGGTGATCATCGCCGATGGCAGCAACGTCTCGACCGGCACCGTCAACGCGACGCCGACGCATGACGGCTATTATCTTGCGCCGATCCCGGTCGGCGACTGCCGCTTCTCGGTCGGCGTCCAGTTCGGCCAGCTGTATGACTGGCTGCAGATCGACAGCGCCTGCTTCGTACCGGTCGATCGCTTCCTCAGCGACAAGCAGCGGCCGGGCGAGGACGAGGTCGAGGCGCTGCCCTCGCTCGAGGACATCGAGCAGGTCGCGCCGCATCTGTTCCACTGCAAGAACGAGTTCGCGTTCCTGATGGTCCCCCCGCCGCCGCGGCAGGACGACCGGCCGATGATGCTCGCGCTGGTGTTCCGCCCGATCGCGGCGCGACAGCCCCAGGCGCCCGCGCCGGACGCGCAACTCGTACATGCCCCGGGAGTAACCGCATGAGCCTGCTCATCCATTCGATGTCGGAATTCTCCGACATCATCCTCGCCTGCCTTCATGCCGCGCGCGCGCGCCAGGTCGCCGAGATCGGCGCCGAGTTCGGCGGCATGTCGCAGCAGCTCGCCGCCTATGCCGAGGCGATGGACGGCAAACTGACCAGCATCGATCCCGCTCCCCAGCCCGAATTCCTCGCCTGGGCGGCGCACTGCCCGTCGATCGAACATGTCCCGGCGACCAGCATCGACGCGATGCCGCAACTCGCGGACATCGATGCCTGGGTGATCGACGGCGATCATAATTACTACACGGTGATGCGCGAGCTGCAGATCGCCGACGCGCTCTGCCGTCGCGACGACAAGCCGCTGCTCGCGATCCTGCACGACGTCAGCTGGCCCTGCGCCCGGCGCGACTGCTATTATGCGCCCGAGCAGATCCCGGCCGAATGGCGCCATCCCTATAGCTACGAGGCCGGCGTGACGCTCGACGACCCCGGCACGCAGGTCGATAGAGGGTTCCGGGGCTGTGGCACTTTCGCCTGGGCGCTTCACGAAGGCGGGCCGCGCAACGGCGTGCTCACCGCGGTCGAGGATTTCGTCGGCGAGGCCCGCAGCGAAGAGCGCCAGCTGGCCTGGGCGCACGTTCCGGCCGTTTTCGGCCTCGGCATCCTGTTCGACGCAACAGCGCCGTGGGCCGCCGATGTCGCGCAGATCGTGCAACCCTATCACGACAATCCGCTGCTCGCCGCGCTCGAGCTCAACCGCCTGCGCAACTATCTGGCGGTGATCGACTGGCAAGACCGGCAAGCCGCCTGACGGGATCGCGGCGCGCTGACCCGGTGCGCCGTTCCACCTCGTTAGACCGGGCAAGAAACATCCTTGTCGCGATCTCGCGCGCAAGTCCCCGCCGGTGCCCGGAAAACCGGTCGACCACCCGCTTCGATCAGTTCATCTGCCGGACATTGCTGAGCGCTGACACCCCGGTCTCGTTGAACGCTTCAACCGCGACGTAATAGCCGGTTCCGACATTCAGCGAGCGCAGGTCGAGCGCCGCCTTCGCGCCGGCCGGCAACTTGTCGGCGAAGACCTGGTACGTCTGCGCCAGCCGATCGGGCCGCAGGCCCCAGCGTATGTTGTAACCGATCGCGCCATCGACCTTGGTCCACGTGACATGGGCGTCGCGACGATCCTGATCGCGGCGTACCGTCACCCCGGCGGGCCGCGTCGGCGCGTGCCCGGCGGCCTTACCGAATACGCGCAGGTCGCTGATCGCCAGGTGCGCGGCGCCGACATGGCCGTGGACGTAGCGCACGTAGCGTGCCTGTACCGGCTTCGGCAGCTCGAAATAGGCGTTGGGTCGATCGCGTCGATCGGGCCCCGTGGCCGCCAGCGGCGACCAGGTCTTGCCGTCCAGCGAATATTGCAGGCGGAATTCGGTGTAGATGTCGGGCGCATCGCCGTCGAAGCGATCCGACTTGTAATCGGCATAGTCGACTTGCACGGCGCGCAGCGTGTCGACCCGGCCGAGATCGAGCGTCAGCGTCTGTCCGGGTTCATTCTTGGCCGCGACCCAGAAGGTGCGGGGATTCTCGTCGGTCACGCGGTCGGCGGTGAACGCGCCCATCGTCGAAGAGGCGGATGCCTTGGCGCGATAGGACAACAGCATCCAGCCGGTGAACGTATCCTCCAGATTGTCGATCTTGTGATCGGGCACGTAATGCGGGAAGTCGCCGAAGCGGGTCGAGGTGATCATCTGACCGTCGTCGGTGAACTTGGTCGGAAACATCGCGATCCTGCGCTCGAACGTCCAGTTGTAGCCGATCCATGGCGTCCCGGTGTTCCACCAGTTCCCGTGATTGTCCTGGAAGGTCGAGCCGTGCCCCGCCCCCTCGACGAAGCCGCCGGGCTTGTAGGACACCGGGTTCCACGGCGCGTATTTGAAGGGCCCGAGCGGCTTGTCGGAAACGTAGGTGCCGTTGGCGTATACGTTGAACTCGGTGCCGGGCGCGCCGTACTGCAGATAATAGCGGCCGTTGACCTTGGTCATCCAGGCGCCCTCCAGGAACGGGTCGACGTGCTGGCCGGCGGCATTCTTGCCGTCATGATCCTGGCCGAACCGCTCCCACCCATGCTCGTCGGGGTGGAGGGCAAGCAGCGGCTTGGGATGGCCTTCGTAGGTCATCGTGCCGTCGTCATGGAACGCGATCTTCATCCCGTAGATCGGGAAGATGTTCGACGAGTTCCAATAGAGATACCACTGACCGTCATCATCCTTGAACAGCGCCGGATCCCATGGCCCCGGCGGGATTTGCCCGGGCTTCATCATGGCTTCGCCATTCGGCCCCACCGCGTCGGTCAGCGGCGGCGTGAGGCGGGTGAGGAAATCGAGCTTGCCGGTTTCCGGCGCGGTCGACTCCAGGATCGCTTCCGGCTCCATCGTCGCCGGCATGAGAATCAGCCGCCTGTCCCCGTCGGCCCACGCCGCGGGCGCAACCACCGAGTGAAACGGCCAGCGGCTCGGCTTGATGAAGGTCCAGTGGATGAGGTCCGTCGAGCGCCAATAGCCATCGGCCAAGGTCTCGAAGAGATAAAAGGCGCCCCTGAACCGCACGACGGCGGGGTCGGCACCGGTGCGGTATGAAATGTGCTGGTTGATCTGCTCGAAATTGTAGCGGTAGTCGATGTCGATGGGATTGGCGTAAGTGGTCTGTTGTGCCGATGCGGTGCCGGCGCCGGTCAACCCGGCGAGCGACAGCAGGGCGGCGAAGAGCGAACGGTCCACGGCAAATCCTCCCTGACGCACCTATCGGCGGCTCGTTGTGTCGGTCGGCGCGGCGCAGCATCGCGCGATGAACTGTTCGTGCGGCGGCATCAGCGACGCGTTCGACGCGATCACCTTCTCGACATGGTCGACCAGCACGTAGAGATCGGGGTCCGAGACCCAATCGACGGCCGGGTGATAGGTCCGCGGGTGAAGGCCCTGGCCCAGCATCACCTGTACCCAGCTCGTCAGTCCGAACATCTCCGTGCCGTTGCGGAAGAACTGCCCATCGGCGCGGAACAGGTCGATATATTGCTGCAGCGAGTCCGGAACGCTCATCGTTCGCACGTAATCCCAGAAGGGCGAGTCCGTGCGTTCGGTGACGTGATAGTGCAGGATCAGGAAGTCGCGGATCCGCTCATATTCAAAGGCGGTCTGGTCGTTGTAGACGGTCTGCAGGGCGACATCGCAGTCGGCGTTCGGGAACAGGCCCATCAGGCGGTTGATGCCCGCCTGGATCATGTAGATGGCGGTCGATTCCAGCGGCTCGAGAAAGCCGCCGGCGAGGCCGATGGCGACAACGTTGCGATCCCACAGCTTGCGGCGCTTGCCGCTGGTGAAACGGAGCAGCCGGGGATCGGCCAAGGCCTTGCCGTCCAGGTTCGCCAGCAGGATCTCGGCCGCGCGATTATCGGTCGTGAACCGGCTGCTGTAGACATGGCCGTTGCCGGTGCGATGCTGCAGCGGAATGCGCCATTGCCAGCCGGCCTCACGCGCCGTCGAGCGGGTGTAGGGCGTCGGCGGCCCGACCTTCTCGCACGGCACCGCCAGCGCGCGGTCGCACGGCAGCCAGTGCGTCCAGTCGTCGAAATCGACGTCGAGCGCGTCGCCGATCAGCAGCGCGCGAAAACCGGTGCAGTCGAGGAACAGATCGGCGCCGATGCGCTCGCCGCTTTCCATCTGCACGCTCTCGACGAAACCGCGCGGGCCGCCGCGATGCACGGCGACGACCTTGCCTTCGATCCGCTTGACGCCCTGCGCCTCTGCACGCCGCCGCAGGAACCGGGCGTAGAGCGTCGCGTCGAAATGATAGGCGTAGGCGATCTCGGCGAGCGGTGAGTTGGGCGGCGCATCGCTGGGCGCGGCCATGAACTTGTCGAGCGGCGCCGCGACCGTGTTGAGCGAGTAGCGGCTGATGTCCTTGGCCCGGCCCGCCGCTCTCGCCTTCAGCCAATATTGGTGGAACGGCAGCATTCCCACGTCGCGGCCGATCGTGCCGAAGCCGTGGATATAGCTGTCGCCGATCCTGCCCCAGTCGTTGAACTGGATGCCGAGCTTGAAGCTGCCCTGCGTTTCGCGGACGAACGCCGCCTCGTCGATTTCGAGCAGGCGGTTGAACGCCGACAGATGCGGCACGGTCGCCTCGCCGACGCCGATCAGGCCGATCTCTTCGGATTCGACCAGGACGACGTCGATCCTGCGACCGAACGCCTTGGATATCGCCGCGGCGCTCATCCACCCGGCCGCCCCGCCGCCGATGACGGCGATCGAACGGATCGGACGCTGGCTTTGCTGGTCGGTCATCGAACCCTAAAGAAGATGGAGTGCTGCGACGCCGTGATCGCTGCTCGGCCGGCGCCCGAGGCGGGGCCTGAAGCGCGGATCTCGCCGCCGGGAAGCGGCTCCGGCTCAGGCGCTCGCCCGGGCCGGAGCCGGCACGCGACCTGGGTCAGAACCGCAACCCGGCGGAAATCTTCAGCGTACGCGGCACGCCGACGATGTTCCCTTCCCTGTTGTAGATCGGCACCGTCCCGGCATTGGCCGGTTCGTTGTTGGGGCCCGAGGGATAGAAGATCGAGCCGGGCTCGAAATTGTGGAAGTTGAACGCGTTCAGCAGGTCGAGCCGGACGTAGCCGGTAATTGCGTGGAAGAACGTCAGGTTCTTCGACAACTGCACATCGAGGTTCTTGTAGCCCAGGAACCCGTGTGGTGCGCGGCTGACGAAGGTCGTCGTGCCGCCCTGCGCATTGCACACGTTCGGACAGCCGAAGATCGAGGCGGCATGGGGCGGCGTTGCCAGCTCCGCCTTGGCCGCCAGCTGGAGACCCCAGAACATGTCGCGGCTGTACGTCACGACCAGGCGGTGGTTGGGCGTGGCGGTGCCATCGATGAACGGATAGTCGGACGGATAGGGCAGATCGAAGAGATATTGGTTGTTGGCGATCTGATACGGATTCGACCCGCCCGCCAGGTTGTTCTGGTCGGATGCCGAATAGGTGTAGGAGATCGTCGCGCTCCAGCCCGACTCCTTCGTGTACGGCTTTTGCGCGCCCACCGCGAGCTGCAGCAGGTGGTCCTCCGCGCCATTGTCCCACAGGATCAGCCCGCCGACGCCGGGAACGCCTTGCGCGCCCCATTGCGAGCCGTTGTGGAAATAGGCCCCGTCCGCGTAGCGATTGCCGAGGCGGCCGATGATGCCGTCGTAGCTTTCGATGTACGACAGCGTGACCTGCGTGTTCCACTCGCCGATCCGGTTGCGCATGCCGAGGCTGAACTGATCGGAATGCGGCGTCCTGAGGTTATTGTGCAGCAGGTCGACCTCGTGCGAGGTCGGGCTGGTCTGCAGCGTCGCCAGGCCGTCCGGCGTCAGATAGGCCGGATCGAAGGCGTAGCAGTGGTTGTCCGGATTGACGTCCGCTGCCGTGGCGCAGGGGCCGAACGCATCCTGCGTGTATGCCGACGGGAAATAGATTTCCGGGTTGCCGTTCAGCGCGATCTTGGTGACTTCCAGCGCCAGCGTCGCGAACTGATTGCGGTTGTAGGCGCGCGCATAGCCGCCGAAGATCACGTGGCGACCGTCGCCGCCCACGTCGTAGGAGAAGCCCACGCGCGGCGAGAAATTGTTGGGCGCCTTACGGTTCTTGCCGGTGCTGATATAGTCGTTGATGTTGTAGCCGGGCGTCGAGCCGTTGCCCTGGGCCAGAACAGATGCATAGCTCTGCGTCGTCCCCGGGAACGGCCCGTTGATCGCCGCCACGACGTTGGCGGGGGTGACGAAGTCCAGATACGCCGGCACCACTTCATGATCCCAGCGCACGCCCAGGTTGAGCGTCAGGTGGCTGTTGACGTTCCAATCGTCCTGCACATAGGCGCTGTACTGCTTGGCGGTCGTCGTGACGCTCGCTGAAGAATAGCCTGCCGTCAGATTGGGATATTGCAGCTTGTACGGCGTCGCCGCGACACCCGCCGGCGTGACCGCGTAGTAATAGGTCGCGTTCGCCAGGTCGGAACTGACGTTCTGCGTCTTCAGCTTGATCGAGCCATAGCTGAACCCGGCGTGGAACGTGTGGTCGCCGGCAAGATGGATGTTGGGCAGGGTGAGGTCGTCGGCGAAGGTATAGCCCTTCTGACGGCTGATCGCGCCGACACCCGATCCCGGGCCGCCGGTAATGATCAGCGTGCTCGACTGGTTGGTGCTGTTGGCAAGCGGGAAGTAGGTATATTGGAACTGCGGCGAGGCCGCGGTCGTCGTGGTCGACGAATTGGTGTTCTGATAGCTGACGCGCAGCTGGTTGGTCCAATTGTCCTCGTTGTGCTGCCAGCGGATGTCCGCGCGCCGATCGTTGTTGGCGTAGGGCGATTCGGTCGATGCCGCGGCCTGGCCGCCGCCGCCGGCGACCGAATGTTCGATGCGCAGCTTGCCGCTCGCTTCCAGCCGGTCCTTGTCGGTCGGTTCGAGGTCGATCTTGCCGAAATAGAGATTCTCGGTGAACGGGTTGGTCACCGGCCCATATTGGCTGGCGATGTCCGCCGGCAGCAGCGCCTGGGCTTGCGCCAGCGTCACCGATTGCGGCGTCACCACATCCTGGTTGGAAAGACTCTTGTGCTCCCAGGTGAAGAAGAAGTGCGCGACGTCCTTGATGATGGGGCCGCCCAGCGCGGCGCCATATTGCCAGCTCGGCTGGCGCGCCTTCTCGCTGCCGCTGGCCCTTTCCGCCGGGGTCCTGACCCGCAGATCCTGGTTGGTGAATTCGCCGAAGGCTTCACCGTGGAACTGGTTCGTGCCCGACTTGGTCTGGGCAAGGATGATCGCGCTCGACGCGTCGCCATATTGGGCGCTGTAGTTCGAGGTGACGACCTTGTATTCGGCGATCGCCAGCTGCGGGAACGGATTGCCCGGATCGCCATTGCCGCTCGGACCGGCGCTGCCGGTGATGCCGGACCCGCCGCCGACGTAATCCTTCTGGCTGACACCATCGATATAGACGTTGACCGCCGAGGCGAGCTGCGCGCCACTGCGCAGCGAGGTGTTCCCCTTTGAATCCACGTTGAACTGGACGCCGGGGACCGTGGAGGCGAATTCGAGGAAGTTGCGCGTCGTCTGCGGGATCACGGCGATGTCGTGCAGCGAGACGAACTGATTGACCTCCGACGAATGCACGTCGACGGTCGGCCGCGTCCCCCGGACGACGATATCGGCGGCGCCCGCCGCCGGAGCGTCGAGGTTGAGCACCGAGGTCGACGCGACGGGGATGACCACATCGCCCGACCGGTCACCGGCGGTCACATGATAATTTCCGGGCTGAAGGCCGGCGACGACGTAAGTGCCCGCCGCGCTGGCAGTGGTGCGACGGACCGCGCCGGTATCCACCGCGGTGACGACGACTTCGGCACCCGCAGGCGCGCGGCCACGCAGCGTCGACTCGGCGGTCTGCGCGACAGCCGTCGTCGGCACCATGACAATGCTCGCGACGGCGATCGCCGCCAGCGACGTCCCCAACCGCGCGATTGCAACGATATTGTTCGATTTTTTCACGGCAAAACCCCTCCCATCGGTCCATCCGCTGATCCGCGTCAGCTTTCATCAAGGAACCGATCGCCTAGTAATGTATCCGGTTACACAAAAAAGCAAGCTCGCCGGTATTGACAGTTTTATGTTGTTTTTTCCGTTGTTTAACTGAGTTATGACGGCGCGCTCCTGTCAATCAAGCGACGGACCCGAAAAGCACTTCGACACGGCACCCGCGACACCTATGCGGGTGGATCATCGTCGCCGCTGAAGAGGGGCTGGGTCGCCCGCCAGGCTACCTACTTTTTTCCGAGCGATTCCAGCGCCGCGCTGATCGTGGAGCCGTTGTCATCAACCCGTCACGGCTGTGCCTTATTGGGGTGCCCCATGAATCTGCTGGTAGTCGAGGACGACGAGGCGATCGCCGGGCTCATCGCGTCGGGGTTGCGGGGCTATGGCCATCGGACGACCACCACCTTCGACGGCGAAACGGCATTGGCGAACCTGCGCGAGGGCACCTTCGACGCTGTCGTGCTCGATCGGATGCTGCCGGGCATGGATGGGCTCGACGTGCTGCAGCGCATTCGCAGCAGCCCTTCGCATCCGCCGGTGCTGGTGCTGAGCGCGATGGGCGATATCGACCACCGGGTGGAGGGGATCGAGGCCGGCGCCGACGATTATCTCGTCAAGCCATTCGACATGATGGAGCTGAACGCCCGGCTCAACGCCATCGCGCGCCGCGTCAGCCGGGCGAACGACGACCTGTTCAGGATCGGCAGCATCGAGGTCAACATCGGCCACCACAAGGCGTCGCGCGGCGACCGGCCGCTCAATCTCAACCGGAAGGAGTTCGGGCTGCTCATCGAGTTGATGCAGCATTGCGATCGGACGGTGACCCGGCGGATGCTGCTGGAGCGGGTGTGGGGTTATAGTTTCGAGCCCGGCACGACGATCATCGAAAGCAACATGAGCCGCTTGCGATCGAAGCTGACGCAATTCGGCGAGGCGGACCCGATCGCGACGGTGCGCGGCGCCGGCTACGTCTTTCAGCGCGACTGCGCATGACCGGCCGGGGCACGGCCCTGCTCGGGCACCTGGCCCCTCGTCGCAACGGCTTGCGCGGCATCGTCGTGCTGTTCGGCCTCGCGCTCGCGCTGGTGCTGATGCTGCTGGGCAGCCTCGCCTTCGTCGTCACCGAAGCGCGGCTGAACGCGCAGGTCGACCACTCGCTGCGCAAGCGGGAGTGGAAACTGTTGAAGCCGACGCCCGACGGCTCCCGGCCGACTGTCGCGACCATCCGCGCGCGCATCAGCTATCGCGAGACCGACCGCACCATCAGTCAGCTCGGGCATCGCCTTTTGGATCCGCGCGGCCACCAGATCGCCGGCACCGTCGTCGACCTGCTCGGCAGCGGCGCCGTCCCCGGTCCCGTGCTGTTCCGGGAAGTGCGCGGTCATCACCTGCGCAAGGGCCGCGCGCTGACGACCTATCTGCCCGACGGCAGCCGGCTCGACATCGTGGCGGAGAGCGAACTTGTCGAGAATATGGGCAAGATCCTCTGGCCGATGTTCCTCGCCATGGCGGTGGTGGCGACCATCGCCGGCATGGCGGCCAGCCTCGCGCTGCGCCGGGTGATCGCCAAGCGCTTGTCGACCACGCGCCAGACCGCCGACGCGATCGTCGCCGGCAACCTCGCGTCGCGCGTGCCGGTCGATCCGCTGGACGGCATGTTCGCCGACCAGGCGCGCAGCTTCAATCGCATGCTGGACCGGATCGAAGCGTTGATGGCGCAGATGCGCCAGGTCTCGACCGACGTCGCGCACGACCTGCGCACGCCGATCACGCGGCTGCGCGGGACGCTGGAGGCGGCGCGGAACCCCGAACCGGCGATCGACCGCGACGCGCTGATCGAGCGGGCGCTGGGCGAATGCGACGGCATCCTGAACGTCTTCGCGGCACTGCTGCGCCTTGCCGAGATCGAGGCCGGGCAGCGCCGCGCCTCGGTCCGCGTGCTGGCGCTCGACGCGCTGGTCGACGACGTCGCTGAATCGATGGCGCCGGTGCTGGAGGATGCCGGGCTCGCACTGCGTCTCGGCGCACTCGACGAGACGACGGTTTGCGCGTGCCCCGAATTGCTCAACCAGCTGTTGGTGAACCTGCTCGAAAACGCCGCGCGCCATGCCGGGTCTGGCGCCACGGTGACGCTCGGCGTGACGCGGATGGCGGTCGGGCGGACTGCGCGGCTGCGGGTCGCCGATTCCGGAAGCGGTATCGCCGCGTCGGATCGCGAGCGGGTGATGCGCCGGTTCGTGCGGCTGGACCACAGTCGCTCGCTGCCGGGCAACGGCCTCGGCCTCGCGCTGGTCGACGCGATCGCCCGGCTGCATGGCGGGACGATCGAACTGAACGACAATCGCCCCGGGCTGATCGTCGACGTCCTGCTGCCCCTTGCGGCGGTGGACGAACGCGTGCCGGCTACCGGGCTGCGCCTCGCTCACGCCGGCGGCGCCAGCGCCTGACCGCCATCGAGAGATACATCCACAGGCCCGATCCGGCGAAGAACAGCAGCGCAACCCCGCACAGCAGGTTCACCGCGATGCCGAGCGGCCCGAACGCCTTGCCCGAATGGATCTGCTTCAACAGGTGCCCCCAGCGTCGAGCAGCATTGAGCGGATCGGCTTCGGACGCCGATGCATGCGGGACAAGGCTTGCCGCCGGTGAGCGGTGGTCGAGCAGATCGGCGGCCTGGATCGCAAGCCCGGTGACGGCCATGGCCAGCAACAAGACAGCGAAGAACGGGGCAATCACGCGGTGCCATTTGCGCATCGAGGTCGATTCCTGAAGGGTGGTGAGAAGGATAGGCGACTGTCCCCTCACCCGTGCCGTGCCTCTGTGACGGTCGAGCCGGCGCGAACCTTCTATTTTTGTAAGGTTGGAACGTTCGGCCGCTTCCGCGCCGCGGCCGTCACGCATTTGTCACGTGCGGTCCATAGCAGCCGCGCATCCAAGGTCGGACCGGCCTGTCGCTGAGCAGAATGTCGAATGGTGTTGCGAAGCGTCGCGGCGCGCGCGGCGCGTCGTGCTGCATCGCCGGCGCGCCAGGCCCTGCCGCCGCTGCCGCCGCGCCGCGAGCCAAGCCGATGTTTCAAGACTGAACAGAGTGAAGGGGCAATGACAATGACGAGCTTGAAGACGGTGTTGCTGGCTTGTGTCGCCAGCAGTGCACTGGCCATGCCAGCCTATGCGCATGACAGCGCCCCGGCGACCACCGCCCCCGCCACGGATGCGGCAGCGGCCGTGGATCCGGCACCGGCAGCGCCCCAGGCCAACCAGACATCGACCGCCAGCCAGGCGGGACAGGCCAACGACCGGCAGTCGCTGACCTCCGCCGATATCATCGTCACCGGCTCGCGCCTCGCCGAGTCGGTGCCGACCGCGTCGCTGACCACCACCCAGCCGCAATCGGCGATCAACCGCAATTATATCGACAAGGTCCTGACGCCGATCGCCGACTTCACCAAGATCGCGGCGATCACGCCGGGCGTGACGCTCACCGGCACCGGCAACGGCACCGGCCTGCAGGAATCGAAACTGTCGATCCGCGGGTTCAAGGACGGCCAGTTCGGCATGACCTATGACAGTATCCCGTTCAACGACACCAACGACCCGACGCACCATTCGCTGAGCTTCTTCCCGTCGAACACGGTCGGCTACGTGATCGTCGATCGCGGTCCCGGCAACGCCAGCCAGCTCGGCCAGGCGACCTTCGGCGGCGACGTCAATCTCTACTCGCGCGAGGCGAAGGATCAGGCGGGCGGACAGGTCGAGGCGGCCGGCGGCTCGTTCAACACCTTCCTGGCGCGCGCCGAATACCAGACCGGCAAGCTGAGCCACCTGGGCGGCGCGAAGTTCGTGTTCACCGGCAACTACACCTCGAGCGACGGCGCGATGACGTGGGAGCATACCGAGCTCAAGAACCTGTTCGGCAAGGGCGTCGTGCCGCTCGGCGCGTCAAGCACACTGACGGTGATGGCGACCTATACCCAAATCCATTACGACCAGCAGGACAATGACGGCGCGTGGTGCGGCAGCGCCGACGGCAAGCCACTGACCAAGCTGACCGGCGAGAACTGCAATCCCAATTCGCTGGTCGGCATGTACGGCAAGGACTTCGGACTGATCGGCCCCTATGTGCCGACGCCGTCGAACAACCTGGCCCAGGACTATTACAAGTTCAACGGGACGCTGAAGAAGACCGACTTCGAATACATCCGGCTGCAGTCCAATCTCGGCAGCGGCTTTTCGATGGACAACCGGCTGTACCTCTATGGCTACACCAACCACACCGATTCCGGGATGGATGGCTTCGGCCAGGTCCTCGACAGCTCCGGCAAGGTGATCGCAGGAACCGCGAACACGGTAATCCTCACGCCCGGCGGCAAGAGCCAGCCCGGCATCCCCGGCTATCTCAAGCTGAACAAATACCGGACCTGGGGCTATATCGGGCAGGTCGACTATAATTTCTCGTTGGGCCGGGCGCGCGTCGGCGGCTGGTACGAAAAGTCGAACAGCGACCGTTTCACCCACGATATCGACTGGGTGACCGGCCTGCCCGATTACGACAACAAGAACACCTCGACGACCGGCACCAGCAACGCCGATCGCGAATATGATCAGGGCTCCGACTGGAACCAATTCCAGCTGTTCGGCGAGTTCGAGTTCAAGCCCGTGTCGCAGCTGTCGATCACCCCGGGCATCAAATATGTCCACTTCACCCGCAAGATCGAAGCGGCGGTCAACCAGAAGTCGCGCTCCTCGCTCAACGCACAGCATACCTGGACGCAGACGCTGCCTTTCCTCACCGCCAATTTCCGGCCGACCGACCAGCTGTCCTTCTATTTCCAATACGCCAAGGGCTTCTACGTCCCCGACCTCTCGGCCTTCTATTCGAGCGATCCGAAGCTGGCCGACTCGCTGTCGTCGCTGAAGCCGATGACCACCACCAATTACCAGATCGGCACGGTCTATCACGGCAGCCGCTTCTCGATCGATGCCGACGCCTACAAGATCAACGTGAACAACCTGATCCTGTCGTGCGACGGCGTCACCTGTCCCAAGGGCGACAGCTACAATGGCGGCAACGTCCACTTCAAAGGCGTCGAAGGCCAGCTGAACGTCCTCGCCTTCACCGGCATGACGCTGTTCGTCAACGGCTCGATCAACGACGCGATCGACCAGTCGACGCACGCCCAGTTGAAGAGCGCACCGAAAGGCACCGCGGGGCTTGGCGCGCTTTATTCCCGGTCCGGGTTCAACGCGTCGATCACCGCCAAATATACCGGCGTCACTTATGCGACGGACTATAACGGCGACCCCAATCGCCGCCTGTATCGCATCGATCCCTATTGGATCACCGACTTCGCCATCAACAAGGACCTGGGGCGAAACCTGGAGGTGGGGCTGAACATCGACAATCTGTTCAACGAGCGGACGATCTCGAACATCAAGGCGAGCAAGACCGGCGTGCCGAAGGACGCCAACGGCTTCCAGGACGGCTACGGTCAGTACGACCTGCTCTACTTCACCCCGCCCCGCCAGGTGATGGTCGACCTCCGCGTCAAGTTCTGAGCCCGATCCCAGGGTGTCGCGGCCGCTCGCCCGGCCGCGGCACCGGAGAACCTCCATGCGCCGCATCCTGATGCCCCTCCTGGTCGCAGCCGCGTTGACCAGCCCGCTCGCCGGCCAGATGCCGGCCGCCACGGCGGTGATGCCCGCCAGCCCCGCCCTCCTCTTGCCGCCGCCGCCGAAGCCCGGTTCGCCGGAGGCCCGCGCGGAGATCGCCGAACTGCAACGGCTCGATCGCACCCGGTCCGCGGCCGAGCTTGCCCACGCGAGGGCCGACGGCAAGACCAAGAACGTCACCATCTTCGCCGCCGCGATGGGTCCCGGCTTCGATCTGGCGCGCCTGCCGGCGACCAAGGCGCTGTTCGACACCGTCCGGTTCGAGGAGAAGGGCGCAGTGGATCAGGCGAAGCACTTCTTCCATCGGCCGCGGCCGTGGATCGTCGATCCCGCGCTCCACCCCTGCCCGGGCAGCGTGGCGCCCGATACCAGCTACCCCAGCGGCCATTCGACCATGGGCTTCACGATGGCCGGAATCCTGGCGCGCCTGGCCCCCGGGAAAGCCCAGGCGATCCTTGCCCGCGCGGCGGATTATGCGCAGGGCCGGCTGACCTGCGGCAGACATTTCCGGTCGGACATCGTCGCCGGCCAGGCGCTGGGCACGCTGATCGCCGCGCGGCTGATGGAACGGCCCGCCTTTCGCGCCCAGTTCGCTGCCGCGCAGCGCGAACTCGGCGACGCGGGGCTGCTGCAATAGTGCCCCGGGCCTCGCCGGCACGTCGAGGCTGACCCCCGACCGGCGGCGGCGCCCGACCGCACCGCGCACGGCCTGAGCACCCCCGCCAACGCGAGGGCTGACCGCCATCATCGCCCCTGCTCTGTCCCTCCCGCACGCGCCCGGACGCCCGCCGCCAGCTCGACGACCTCTGCGGTGATAGTTTCTTGGCGGATCAGCCGTTCTTCCGCCTGCAGCGCGAGGAGGCGACCGTCGATATTGGATTTGGCCGCCCCCATTGCGGCCATTCGCGCCTCGTTCTCGGCGGCGAACGCCTCGATCGCGGCCTCGCACAGCTGCGCGAAGAGATATTCCTCGACCAGCGCTTCGATCAGCCGGTCGGGCGGCAGGTTGGTCAAGGGCGTCTGCGCCGACCGCGGCACCGCGGCCGGCGTCGGATCGAACGGCAGCAGCGTGCGCCGGACGATGTCGCCCTTGCCGCCGGGCCGCCAGAGCGGGAAGAGCAAGGCGACCGTGCTGCCGCCGCTCCGTGCGAGATGCTCGTACAACCTGTCGATGATGGTCGTGGCGGTTGTCGTGAGCGATGCGGGGTGGCTGGGCAACGACATGGTCCATGACGGCGTGAGACCCCGTTCGGCCAGTTGCCCCGCCGCCCGGCTGCCGATCAGAAACACGTCGCTTTCCACAAACTCGAGCGCCGCCGCCGAGGCGATCCGCTGGGTGAAGGAGCCGGCGAACCCCTCCTCCGCGCCGAACACGATCACCACCGGACGATCGTCGCCGCTCCGCACCGGGGCGCCGCCCGACCGGGCGGACGGCACGATGTCGGCAATCGCGCGTGCCGCCGTCAGCGCATAGTCGCGGATCGCCGGGATCAGCGCGCGCGCCCGCTGGGCCCGTGCGCCGGCCATGCCGCGCATCGCATTGACCACCGCGCCGAGCTGCTGCGCGGCGACGATACGCCCGCGTACCTCGGCGAGGCGGTCGCTCATACGCGCTGCTTGCGATGATCGATCAGGGAGGTCACCGCCTCCTTCAGCCGCGCCTGATCCGCTGCGTTGCAGCTGCCCGTCGCCGTTACCCGCCGGACGACGTCTGTCGCTGTCGAGTCGAGCCACGCCGGCAATGCTGCGCGGATTCCGGCGATCGCGTCGGGCTCGATCGCGTCGAACAGCCCGGCGCTGAGCGCGGATGCCAGCACCATCTGATCGATCACGCGCAGCGGCTGGTATTGCGGCTGGATCAGCAGGGCGCGCAGCCGCCGCCCGCGGGCGATGCGCGCCTGCACGCCCGGCTCGGGCTGCTCGCCGAAGCGGGTGAACATCTCCAGTTCCAGGAACTGGGCATAATCGAGCCGCAGCGTGCCCGTCGCCTCGCGCAGCGCCGGCACCTGCGTCTTGCCGCCGACGCGGCTGACGCTGGTCCCCACGTCGACGGCCGGCTTCTGCCCCTCGGCGAACAGCTTCGCATCGAGGACGATCTGGCCATCGGTGATCGAGATGAGGTTGGTCGGGATATAGGCGCTGACGTTCCCCGCATCGGTCTCCGCCACCGGCAATGCCGTCAGCGAGCCGCCGCCGCGGGCCGGCGCCAGCTTGGCGGCGCGTTCGAGCAGCCGGGAGTGCAGGTAGAAGACGTCGCCAGGATAGGCCTCGCGCCCCGGCGACTGGCCGGTCAGCAAGGCAATCTCGCGATGCGTCGCGGCATGTTTGGTCAGATCGTCGAGTACGACGAGCGCATGGCCGCCGGTGTCGCGGAAATATTCGGCGATGGTCATTGCGGCGAACGGCGCGACCCATTGCAGCCCCGCCGCCGATGCCGGGCTGGCGACGACGAAGATCGTCCGCTCCGGCGCGCCGTGGCGGCGGACCTGGTCGATCACCCGCGCCACGCTGGACGATTTCTGCCCGACCGCGACATAGACGCAGATGATGTCGCTGCTCCGCTGGTTGATGATCGTGTCGACCGCCAGCGCCGTCTTGCCGGTGGCGCGATCGCCCAGGATCAGCTCGCGCTGCCCGCGGCCGAGCGCGAACATGGCGTCGACCACGAGCAGTCCCGTCTGGACCGGCTGCTCGACCAGATCGCGCTCGATGATGGTCGGCGCCGGCCGCTCGATCGGATCGAAGCGCTCGGCCGAGATGGCGGGGCCGTCGTCGAGCGGCCGCCCGAGCGGATCGACCACGCGGCCGAGCAGTCCCGGCCCGACGGGCACGCGGACGACCTCCCCGGTGCCGCTGACGCCGTCGCCCGCCTCGACCGCGTCGGCGGCGTCGAGCAACACGCAGCCGATACGATCGCGCTCCAGCGAATGGACGAACCCCGCCTGGCCGCGCGCGAACCGCAGCAATTCGCCCAGTCGCGCGCCGCCGAGACCGGACACCATCGCCACGCCATCGGCGATCGTCTCCACCCGCCCCGTCTCGTGCAGTTCGGCTCCGATCGCGGCCTCGGCCACCTCCCGCTCGGCGCGGGCGAGCCAGGCTTCAGCCGATGGCGGCATGATCGCCCTCCTTCACCGCCGCCAGCAGGCCGTCGAGATCGGCACGCCAGCTGTTGCGGACGGAGACATGCGCGCCCCGCAGCTCGAAGCCGGCGATCAGCGCGGGCTCCACGGCGAAGCGCGGTGTCGGCATTCCCGGCAGGTTCGCCGCCAACTGCTGCGCATAACGCGCGCGTGCTTCGGCATCGGGCGCGGCCGGCGTGACGAGCGTGACGGGCGCCGCGCACAACGCCTCCCGCTGGTCCTCGGGCAGGCCCCGGATTAGGTCGAGGAGCGCCGCGAACAGTGGCTCGGTGGTGACCGACGGCGGCAACCGCTCGATCAGCTTGGCGGTCATGCGGCCGGCCAGCTCGCCTGCCTTGGCCTGCAGCTCGGCCTCGATCTGCGCCCGCTCGGCCGCGGCGGCCTGCCGCTCGCGCTCGACCAGCGCCGCGCCGTCGGCGCGCGCCTTGGCGAGCAGCGTGGCGCGTTCGGCGTCGAGCTCGGCGTCCAGCGCTGCGCGCCGCTTGTCGGCCTCCGCGGCGAAGGCATGATCCTGCGCCTCGAGCTTTGTCTGCTGATCGAGTGCCGCCTGCTTGGCTGCGGCGGCGTCGGCGAGCAGCTTGGCCGCCGCTGCCTGCCGCTCGGCGATCGCGCGCATCACCGGGCGATAGAGGAAGCGCGCCAATAGCCAGATCAGGATCAGGACGTTGATCGCCTGCAGCGCCAGCGTCCACCAGTCGATACGCATCTCAGGAATAGGGGTTGGCGAACAGCAGCAGCAGCGCGATGACCAGGCAGTAGATCGCCATCGTCTCGATCATCGCCAGGCCGACGAACAAGGTCCGCGAGACGGTGTTCGCCGCCTCGGGCTGGCGGGCGATCGCGTCCATCGCGGCGGATACCGCGCGGCCTTCGCCCAGCGCCGGGCCGATCGAGCCGATGGCGACGGCCGCTGCCGCGCCGATGATGCTGGCGAGGTGAATCCAGTTCATGTCGTTGCTTCCCTTGATGACGGAACGGCTTCGCTGATGGCGCCGCCGATGAAGACCATGGCCAGCGCGGCGAAGATGTAGGCCTGGACGGCGCCGGTCAGCAGTTCGAGCGCCATCAACGGGATGGGCACCAGCAGCCCGGCGAGGCTGAGCACCACGCCGATCATGAAGACGCCGCTCATCACGTTGCCGAACAGGCGGACCATCAGCGAAAAGCTGCGGGTGAACAGCTCGACGACGTTGATCGGCGCCATGAAGATCGAGGGCTGAATGAAGCTTTCCAGGTAGCCGCGCGCACCGCGCGCACGCACGCCGAACCAGATCATCGCGACGAAGACGATCAGCGCCAGCGCCGCGTCGGTCTCCAGCGTCGCGGTCGGCGGCTCTACCCCGGGGATCAGCGACGACCAGTTCGCGGCGAGCAGGAACAGGAACAAGGTGCCGATCAGCGGCAGGTACGGCCCCGGCTCGACGCCCATCGTCTCGCGTACCTGCGTGGCGAGCGTGTCGACAACCAGCTCCAGCAACGCCTGCGGCTTCGACGGCTCCTGCGTCAGGCGACGGGTGACTGCCCAGCACCCAAGCACCAGCGCGGCCATGATCGCCCAGGTGGTGACCACCGGCTGCGTCACCGGCACGGGGCCGAGGGTGAACAGCACATGCCGTTCGAGCGGCGACGCCATCTTCATGGCCGTTCCCCCAGCCGCCGCACCACCGCCTGGCGCGCCACGAGAAATCCGCCAAGGGCCGCCAGCAGAGCCGGCCAACCGTGCAGCGCGGCAAGCAGCAACACGCCGCCAGTCGCCGCGATTCGGCCGAGCAGCAGGCCCACCGAAGCCAACGGCGACCCGCCCGCCACCAACAGGTCGACGCCGCGACGCAGCGCCGCGAAGTGCCCCGCACCGGCGCCGGCGCCCAGCAGCGCGAACAGCAGGGGCCAGGCGAGCGTCATTGGCGCTTGATCCATGTCCAGCCCGACCAGCAACCGAGCCCGACGCCCACGATCAGCAAGGGCGCGGTCCAGAAGATCCCGGTGCCCAGCCGATGATCGAGCCAGCGGCCGATGCCGAGGCCGACCAGCGCCGGGATGACAATCTGCCAGCCGAGCACGCCGATCCGCCCCAGGCCCGACGCGAGCGAAGGAATGCCATCCGCCCGCAGCTGCCGTCGCGAGCGCAGCCGCACCGCATCCAGCAGGCGGTCGAGCGCGGCGCGGGGCGGCTCGCTCATGCGCCGACCTCCGGCAGACGGCCGTCGAGCGCGGCGACCATGCGGCGGATCGCCTGCATGCGCAGCTTGGCCGAGGCAGTGCGTTCGGTGCGCTCGGTCTCCTCATGGCGGCGATAGCCGGCCAGCACGACGGCTTCGAGCTGGTCGAGGTCGTCGCCGGCATGGGCCTCGCGCGTCGCGATCGCCACCGTGTTGCCGTCACTGACCCGCAGGATGCCCTTGCGGACCGCGCAATAGCCTCGCGTGCCGGCGGCATCGCGCCACGACACGACCGAGATCTCCAGCGCCGTCAACAGATCGGCATGGCCGGGCAGGATGCCGAAGCTGCCGCTCGCGTCCTCGGCACGCACCGAGGCGACATCGCGGTCGATGACGATCTGCAGCGGATCGGTGATGCGCAGCTTCATCACGGTGCCGCCGCTTTGGCGCGCGCTTCGGCGATGTCGCCGACCATGTAGAGCGCACTCTCCGGCCAGCTGTCGGCCTCGCCATCCAGGATCGCGCGGACGCCGGCCAAGGTGTCCGCCAACGCAACCGACCGCCCGGCCTGGCCGGTGAACGCCTGGGTGACGACGAATGGTTGGGTAAGGAACCGCTGCAACCGCCGCGCCCGCTCGACCACCAGCCGATCCTGTTGCCCCAGTTCCTCGATGCCCAGCAGCGCGATGATGTCCTGCAACTCGCGGTAATGCGCGATCGTCTCGCGCGACTGCTGCGCCAGCCGGTAGTGCTCGTCGCCCACCACTAGGGGGTCGAGCAGGATCGACGAGGAGCCGAGCGGATCGACCGCAGGATACATACCCTCGGCCGCCATGCCGCGTGACAGCAGCACGATCGAATCGAGATGCGCGGAGATCGCGGTGACCGCCGGATCGGTGAAATCGTCGGCGGGCACATAGACCGCCTCGATCGCCGTCACCGAGGCGCCGTGGACCGAGGCGATCCGCTCCTGCAGCGCGGCGACCTCGCTCGCCAGCGTCGGCTGGTAGCCGACCCGCGAGGGCAGCCGCCCGAGCAGGCCGGAGACTTCGCTGCCGGCCTGGACGAAGCGGAAGACGTTATCCATCAGCAGCAGCACGTTGCGCTTCTGTTCATCGCGGAAATGCTCGGCGACGGTCAGTGCGGTCAGCCCGACCCGCCAGCGCGCGCCCGGCGGCTCGTTCATCTGCCCGAACACCAGCACCGTCTTGTCGATCACGCCCGAATGGCGCATCTCGGTGAGCAGCTCGTGGCCCTCGCGCGAGCGCTCGCCGATCCCGGCGAACACCGACACGCCTTCGTAGCGCGCGGCCATCGCGTTGATCAGCTCCATCACCAGCACGGTCTTGCCGACGCCGGCGCCGCCGAACATCGCAGCCTTGCCGCCCTGCGCGAGCGGGGCGAGCAGATCGATCACCTTGATCCCGGTCTCGAAGATGCGCGTGGCCGCGCTCTGCTGGTCGAGCGGCGGCGGCGCGCGGTGGATCGGGCGCCGCGGCACGTCGGCGGGCAGCGCCGCGCCGCCGTCGCCGACCGCACCGGTGGGCGTCAACAGACGCCCGAGCACGGCATCGCCGACCGGCACCGCGATGGGCCCGCCGGTCGCCGCCGCCGCCATGCCACGCGCCAGACCGTCGGTCGCCTGCAGCGCGACGGCGCGCACGCTGCGCTCGTCGACATGGCTCTGCACCTCGGCGATCAGCGCACCCTGCGGACCGGCGATGTGGAGCGCCTCGTTGACCGGCGGCAGCGCGCCCTCGGCGAAGTCGACGTCCACCACCGGCCCCCGTATCGCGGTGACCCGGCCGACCGGCGCTTGCGGCGCGGCCCCGGTCACGTCCTGCGCAGATCGCACGGCCGCCGCCGCTCGCCAGCGGGCGCCGTCACGTGTTGGAAGCGGTCATCTCGCGACATCGCGGCCTCGGGTGAATGGTCTCCGGTCTATGGCGAGGCCAAGAACGGCGCTCGATTAGGGGTTTCCCTGAGGAGGACGCCTGCCCAGGCGCTCGTCGCGGGGTAGCAACCGGTGGGTGCGCGTCATGCCGCGGCCTGGGCTGCCAGCGCTTCGCGAACATGGATCGCGATCATGCGCTCCTCGTCGGTGGGAAGAACGCGCACGCGGACCTTGCTGCCGGCGCTGCTGATGATGCCGGCATGGGCGTCGTTCGCCGCCTGGTCGAGATCGACGCCGAGCCACGCCAGTCGTCGGCAGACCGCCGCCCGCACCGGCGCGGCGTGTTCGCCGATGCCGGCGGTGAACACGATGCCGTCGAGCCCGCCGAGCGAACTGGTCAGCGCGCCCGCCTCGCGCGCGATGCGATAGACGAACAGCTCGATCGCCTCCCGTGCGGCGGTGGCGTCGCTGGCGAGCAGGTCGCGCATGTCGCTCGAATGGCCCGATACCCCCAGCAGGCCGGCGCGGTGGTACAGCAGGTCCTCGACCGCCACTGCGTCGAACCCCCTTTGCTGTTCGAGATAGAGCAGCACGCCGGGATCGATCGCGCCGCACCGCGTGCCCATCACCAGTCCGTCGAGCGTGGTGAAGCCCATCGTCGTGTCGATGCTGCGGCCGCCGGCCATCGCGCACAGGCTGGCGCCGTTGCCCAGGTGCGCGACGATCACCCGGCCGCGGGAGAGCGCGGGATCGATCTCCGCCAGGCGGCGCGCGACATAGTCGTAGGAAATGCCGTGGAAGCCGTAGCGGCGGACGCCCTCCTCCTCCAGCGCGCGGGGAATGCCGAACCGCGTCGCGACCGCCGGCTGGCTGCGGTGAAACGCGGTGTCGAAACAGGCGACTTGCGGCAGGTGCGGTCGCGCTGCACCGGCGGCCCGGATCGCGGCGAGATTGTGCGGCTGGTGCAGTGGCGCGAGTGGTACCAGCGCGGCGAGCCGGTCGAGGACCGTTGGCGTCACCCGCACCGGATCGCCGAACGCGCCGCCGCCATGCACCACGCGGTGGCCGATGGCGATCAGCCGGTTGGGCGCGAGATGGCCGTCGATCCAGCCGAAGATTGCGTGGAAAAAGGCTTCGTGCGCCATCCCTTCGCCGTCGGGCCAGCGCCGTTCGGTAAGCAGCGCGCCCGCCGCATCGTGGACGATGAGGTGCGGTTCGGTGCCGATGCCTTCCAGCATCCCGCGCGCCAGCGGCGCGACCGCCTCGCCCGCGGTGAACAGGGCGAACTTGATGCTCGACGAGCCGGCGTTGACGCTGAGCAGCGCGTCGCTCACGCCGCTGCCCGCGGCGCTTCGCTCATGCGTGCGCGCGTCAGCAGCACCGCCAAGGCGCACGATGCCACACGGGTCGCGACGCTGTCGGCGCGGCTGGTCAGGACGATCGGCACCCGCGCGCCGAGCACGATCCCGGCGGCGTCGGCCCCGGCAAGAAACGTCAGCTGCTTGGCGAGCATGTTGCCCGCCTCGAGGTCGGGCAAGACCAGGATGTCGGCGACGCCGGCGACCGGCGAGGCAATGCCCTTCTCGCGTGCCGCCGCCGGGCTGACCGCATTGTCGAACGCGAGCGGCCCGTCGATCACTGCGCCGGTGATCTGGCCGCGCTCCCCCATCTTGCACAGCGCCGCCGCCTCAAGCGTCGAGCGGATCGCGGGATTGATCGTCTCCACCGCCGACAGGACCGCCACCTTGGGAAGGGGCAATCCCAGCGCATGGGCGAGGTCGATCGCGTTGCGCACGATGTCGGCCTTGTCGTCGAGCGTCGGGGCGATGTTGATCGCCGCGTCGGTCAGGATCAGCGGCCGGTCGTAGCCGGGCACGTCGAGCAGATAGGCATGGCTGACACGCCGTTCGGTGCGCAGCCCCGCCTCAGCGGCGAGCACGGCGTGCATCAGCTCGTCGGTGTGCAGCGCGCCCTTCATCAGCATCGCGGCGGTGCCATCGCGCACCAGCTCCACCGCGCGCGCCGCGGCGGCGTGGCTGTGCGGCACGTCCTCGATCCGGAACGCCGCGATGTCGCGATCCGCGGCGGCGGCGGCTGCGACGATCTTGGCGCGCGGGCCGACCAGCATGGGCACGATCAGCCCGCCAGCGGCAGCCTCCGCGACCGCGACGATCACTGCCGGGTCGCAGGGGTGGACCACCGCCGTCACCACCGGAGGACCCGATGCCGCGCGTGCGATCAGATCGCGATGCCGCTGGTGATCGACGATGCGCACGTCGGGCAGCGCGGCGCGCGGGCGGCGCACCTTCTCGCGCGGCGCCTTGACCGTCGCGACGCCGCTGATGACCGTCTCGCCCCGCTGGTTGACGCAGGTGCAGTCGAGCAGCACGACCTGATGCTCCACGCGCTTTTCGGTCACGGTGACGGTTGCGGTGACCGTGTCGCCCGGTGCGACCGGCCGTTCGAAACGCAGGCTCTGGTCGAGATAGATCGTGCCCGGTCCCGGCAGCTTGGTCCCCAGCACCGCCGAGATCAGGCCGCTGCCCAGCATGCCGTGCGCGATGACGTGATGGAATATGTCGGTCGCGGCATAGGTCGGGTCCATGTGCGCCGGGTTCACGTCGCCCGAGATGAAGGCGTAGAGGTGGATGTCCTGCTCGCTGACCGTGCGGCTGAGGCTTGCGGTGTCGCCGACCGCCAGTTCGTCGAACGTGCGGTTCTCGATCATCTCCATGTCAGCGCTCCAGCACGTAGCGGCCCGGCGCGTCGTCATAGGGCTTGAGCGGCGTCGCCGCCCCGCCCATCGGCGGCGGGGCGGCACGCTCGCCCGAGCGTGCGTCGAGCCATTCGATCCAGGCCGGCCACCATGAGCCGTCGCGCGGGCTGGCGCGCTCGATCCAGCTGTCGGGATCGACATAGGCGCCGCCTGCCGCCCGCGTCGCGATGCGGAAATGGCGATGCGGGTGGCCCGGCTCGCTGACGATTCCGGCATTGTGCCCGCCGGAGGTCAGCACGAAGGTGATCTCGCTCGCATTGAGCAGGTGCAGCTTGTAGACCGATCGCCACGGGGCGACGTGATCGGCCTCGGTCCCGACCATGAAGATCGGCGCGCGGATATCCGACAGCGCGACCGGGCGCCCCTCGACCTGGAAATGCCCCTCGGCGAGGTTGTCCTTCAGGAACAGCTCGCGCAGATATTCGGCGTGCATCCGCGCCGGCATCCGCGTCACGTCCTCGTTCCACACCGTCAGATCGTTGGCATGCTCTTCCTCGCCCAGCCAGTAGCTCTTGACCAGCCGCGACCAGATCAAATCGCGCGAGCGCAGCAGCTGGAACGCACCGCCCATCTGGCGGCCGTCGAGATAGCCCTGCCGCGCCATCACGTCCTCCAGGAACGCGATCTGCGTGTCGGAGATGAACAGCTGCAGCTCGCCGGCATCGGTGAAGTCGGTCTGTGCCGCGAACAGCGTGACGCTGGCCAGCCGCTGGTCGCCGTCGCGCGCCATCGCCGCGGCGGTGATCGCCAGCAGCGTGCCGCCCAGGCAATAACCCACGGCATGGACCGGCACGTCGCCGCAGATCCGCGTGACGGCGTCCAGCGCGGCGAGGCACCCCTCGGTCCGATAGGCGTCGAACGGCAGATCGCGCATCGCCGGCCCGGGGTTGCGCCAAGAGATGCAGAACACCGTATAGCCCTGCATGGTCAGGTAGCGGATCAGCGAATTGTGCGGCGAGAGGTCGAGAATGTAATATTTCATGATCCATGCCGGGGTGATCAGGATCGGCTCGGGACGCACCGTCGCGCCGGCGGGCGCATATTGGATCAGTTCGATCAGGTCGTTGCGGAACACCACCCTGCCCGGCGTCGCGGCGATGTCGCGGCCGACCGCCAGCGGCTTGCCGGTCGCGTGCGGTGCGCCCGTCTCGGCCAGTGCGACCGCGTCGGCCAGGAAATTGGCATAGCCCTCGACCAGGCTGGTGCCGCGCGACCGCCATGCGGTCTCGATGATCTCGGGATTGAGCCAGGGCACGTTCGATGGCGAGAAGGCATCGAGCCACTGCCGGGCGACGAAGCGGACGACCCGCTCGTGCTCGCGGCTGACCCCGCGCACGCCGCTCATCGCGCTGTCGGTCCATTGCTCCACCGCGCGGAAACTACCGGCCATGGCGTCGAACGGATAACGCTGCCAGGCGGGGTCGGCGAAGCGGTGATCGTGCGGATCGGGGGGTGTCGTGCTGCTGCCGAGCCACGCCGCCGCTGCCGTCCCGAGCGCCGCCAGCGCCTCGACGCCCAGCGCCGCGCGGCGACCCGGCGCGTTGGCGAGATGCAGCCCCCAGTCGAGCGCCGCCAGCCGCAGTGCGAACGGTGAGACACCGCCCGTCAGCCGCCCTTCGAGCCCATGGAGACGGCGGTCGAACGCGCCGAACAGCGGGAGCGCGTCATCCGCCTCGGCCGGACGGTCATCGGCGGGAAGTGCGCCGGCGGTAACGTCGGAGGAAACAGCGGCGACGGTCATCGGCTTCTCGCTGGCAAGCGCGGCGCCAAAGCGGCCGCTTCGTGCCGGGGATTACCGGTTCACGCTGCAGTGCCGCATTGGTATTGTCGCGTAGGTCGCCCGCCCGATGCGCCGTCAGGCGGGCGGTCGCACCTTCGACAGGGACACGACCTTGCCGGCGCGACCATCGAGCTCGGGCAGCTTGGCCGCCACCGGCGCCGGATCGTAAAGATCGACCGCCGAATCGGATCGTACGAACATCAGATTGGGGTTGATCCACGAATAGAGCTGGTAGTCACGGTCGACGAGGAAGCGGACCACCTCGTTCTCGGCGGCTGCGAAGGGCGAGAACTCGTCCGTTTCGATGATGATGACGCGCGGGCGATAGCGGTCGAAATCGTTCGAGCGCAGGATGACGATGTCGAACCCCTCGGCATCTATCGACAGGACTTCCAACGCGCGGCCGTTGAGATGCTGGTCGAGGATCATCCGCAATGGACGGATCGGTACCGTGATCTCGCGAGGGGGATAGCCGAGCACCGCCTGCGCGCGCCGCGCGGCATTTTCGTCGAACGAATTCCACACCGATGGCGTCCCGAACAGATAGAAGGTGCCGTCGCCTTCCGTTTCGCCGATCGCGATCTCCAGATTGGTGTCGGTCGGCCTGATGCGGCTGAACAGCTGCATCGATCCGGGGGTGGCATCCACGTTGATGCAGTGCCAGCCGAGCTTGTGAAAGGCATAGCTGTTGGATTCCGCAATCGGGCGATAGCCGCCGATGTCGACGAAACAGGCGTGGCTGGCGGGGCGGATGCCGCGCGCGAATGCCAGGCGCGCATAATAGGACAGGATGTGCACGTCCTCGCCGAATTGCGAATGGCTGGTCTTGCGCTTCCTCCACCCCGCAGCCCGCTCCAGCAGGCCGGTTCCACGCAGCAGTTCCTTGGCGGTGCCCATCTCCTCCCCCTTTCCTTGGCGGTGCGCGCTTCGTCGTGCGTGCATGACGGTGGGGCGAGTGGACCACCACGGCGCGGCGGCAGCAATCTGCTCAGGCGGACTAGGTAAATCTGTCGGCGGGATGGTCGTGCCGCCGGGCCGTGCCGCGCGCCTAGCTCAGATCGGCATAGCGGGCGACGGTGCGGCCGCGGCGGAGCGCGCTGACGGTCCTGGCGATGCTCGTCATCAGGCGGGGCAGGCCGGTGTCGCCGGGATGGACGGCGATGCGCACGGTGGCCTGGCCCTGCAACGCAGTACGCGCCAGCCCGGCGACCAGAAGCGAGCTCGCGATCCGCGGGCGGCTGCGGCTCGCCCAGGTGATCACCGGGCCTTTGGCCAGGATGCTGCCGGTCATCGGCTGCCAGACGCGCATATGGTCTTCGGCCAGCGCGAAGCCGGTCTCGACCAGCGCCTGCCGCGCGCCGTCGCCATAGAGCCAGGCCGGCGCGATGAACCCCGCCGCCGGCCGCCCGATGATGTCCTCGATCAGCTTGCGGCCGTCGCTCATGCGGCGGTGCGCCTCGTCGCGGCCCAGCCCCAGGAACTCGCCCTCGCCCGCGGTCATGTGGCGCGCCTTGAGGCGGGCGAGCTTGCCGGCATGGCTGCTGTCGTCACGATGGTACCAGCCGTGGACGAACATCTCGACCCCGGCATCGGCCCAGCGCCGCAGCTTCGCCTGGTAGGCGGGATCGGCGGCGAGCGGCGCCTCGCCCCAGTGGTTGGGCACCACCAGCATGGCGAAGCCAGGACCGTCGAGCAGCCCCGTCAGGCGATCGACCAGGGTATCGACCTGTGGCGCGAACCGCCGGCCGACATCGTGGATCGAGACCAGCAACCGGCGCTCAGGCGACATCCGCCCTCCTATGGCCGAGCGCGGCATAACGGGCAAACAGGTCGTCGAAATGGGCGTCCATCGTCCGCACCCCGGAGGCTGCGGCGGCGGCGCGGGCGCGATGCGCGTCGGGCGCGTCGGCCAGGAAGCCGGTGACGGCGCTCGACAGCGCCCGGACGCTGCCTGCGCGATAACGCGCGCCCTGCCCGGCGACGAACTGGTCGGCGGCACCGCCAGCGTCGGGCACGATCAGCGGCAACCCGCTGGCGCGCGCTTCGGCGGCGACCATGCAGAACGTCTCCGCCTCGCATCCGTGGACCAGCGCGTCGGCCGAGGCGAGCGTGGTGGCGAGCAAGGCGCGGTCGCGGATCGGCTGCACCAGCCGCACGTGTGGATTGCCGAACGCGGCGCGCGCGATGCGATCGCGATCGCGCCCGTCGCCGATCAGCATCAGCCCGAGCGGCTGGCGGTAACCGGCGTGGCAGATCGCCTCCACCACCATCGGCCAGCGCTTCTCCGGCGCGAAGCGGCCGACGCCGATCAGCAACGTGGCGCCGGGCGGCAGGTCGCAGCGGCGCAGCAGATCGGCGCGCACCGCCTCGTCGCGCATCGCCGGCGAGAAGATGCCCGGCTCGACCCCCATCGGCTCGGTGACGACGCGCGTCAGGCCGCCGTCGACCAACCGCTGCGATAGCTGGCGGTTAGCGCAGACGATCAGGTCGAACTTCCTGTCGAGCGCGCGCAGGTGGCGCCAGAACCAGTCGAACCGGCGATCGATCGTCTCGCGCCGGGCGATCGAGCCGAACCAGCGATAGGCATAGGCGGCCAGCGGATCGGCGTGCATCATCAGCGCGCGGGGCGCCGCACCCTGCCAGCGGCCGACCATCGTCGCGCTGGTCCAGGGCGACGACACCTCGACCATGTCGGGGCGCAGCTGGTCGAGCGCGCGGTGCAGGGCCGCCTCGTCGTCGAAATAGCGATAGGCGCGGTCGAGCGGAAAGCTGGGCCCGGCCAGCGTCGCGATGCGGCCGCCGCGGCCGAAGTGGCGCACCTCGTCGCGCTCCCCGGGGGCGAGCACGATGATCTCGTGCCCCGCCGCGGCCCCGGCGCGCAGCTTGCGCTCGACATAGGTTTTCACGCCGCCGCCCGCCGGCGTGTAGAAGGCGCAGACATCGACGATGCGCATCACGGCTTCTCCCGGATCGGGCCGAACGAGAGCAGGCCCCGGCGATAGTTCATGACGATGGTGATCGGCGTCGGCGCGTTCCCCGCCTCGGCGCTGGCGCTGGCGGCATGCGGCTTCGACAGGCTCAGCCGCGGGTTGCCGGCGAAGCCGATCCCGTCGGTCGACAGGCTGAACTTGCGGTCCGAATTGCGGTCGTGGAGCAGGCTGACGGCATAGCGGCCGGGCGCTGGCACGCGAATACACAGCCGCACCGGGCCGGTCGCGGGCACCGGCACATCGACCCGGCTGAACACCTTGCCGGCGGCGACCAGCTTGTTGTCGTCGGCGAGAAAATCGCGATCGTTGTCGGGGTAGACCTCTAGCTTCAGGTGTCCCTGCCGATCCTTCAGCCCGGCGACCGAGACCAGGAACGAGGGACCGGCCGCGGGCGTCGGGCAGCGCCCGGCAGCCTGGCCCAGGTCGGGCGTCGATCGCAGCGTATCGGGAGCGGCGAGCAGCATCGCCGCGGCGAGGGCGATCATGCCGCCTGGCCGCGCTCGAACAGGCCCACGCCGCCCAGCACCGCAGCGACCAGCAGGTGGGCGACCAAGGTCAGGCTGCCGACCAGGGCGACCACCGTTGCGATATCGGTGTGGCTGCCGGTCGCGAACACCGCGACGCCGACAAAGGCGATGTCCTTGTTGGGCACCAGCGGCAGCCGCGACAGCAACTGACGCAGCGTCGAGAGCAGCAGCCACCAGGCAAGGCCGACGCTGGGCAGGGCGAGATGCCACAGCATCGCCGTGAGGCCCAGCATCGCCGTGACGCGGATCAGGTGCACTGTCGTGATCCCGGCGAGATCGGCGCGCGGCAGGGTGAACAGGTGGCGCCGCAGCACCAGCATGGCGAGCGAGGAGAGCGCGACGATGCCGAGCGAACCCAGCAGCGCGCGGCCGCCGATGCCGAGCTGCAGCAGGCTGAAGAACGGCGCCGCCGCCGCCAGCATCGCCAGCGTCATCACGTTGCCGGCCAGCGCCGACAGGATCGCGACGTCCTTGATCGCGCCGAACGGCGCGCTGCGCGTGATCAGCCCGGTGCGGCGCACCCAGGCGTAGAAATAGACCTCGCCCAGATAGCCGAGCACCAGCTCGTTGGTCACCCGCTTGCGCAACAGTGCGACGAACCCCGACGAGGGGATCGACCACAGGCGACGGAAGATGACCCATTCGGAACCCGGCGTCGCGACATAGGCGAGCACGAACACCGTCCAGAACAGCACGCCGTGCGGCAGATGCTCCGCCATGTCGGCGACGGCGGTGCCGCGCAGCCGGACGATCGCGGCCGCCAGGATCGCCAGCGAGACCAGCCCGCCGGCCCAGGCCGTCCACCGACGTTGGATTGCCGGAAGCGGGTGGAGCGTGAGGTCGGGGAGCAGCGAAGCGCCGAGGGGCGGCGGCGTTATGGAGGCGGCGTTGCCGCCGATCGATGTGGTCATGGTCGATCCGAGCTAATTCCCCTGTGCCGCGACGACGCTGCCGCCGCGCGCATACCGCAGTCGCAGCATAAAAAAAGTCGCTACCAGTCGAAACCAATCGACAGGGTGAGCGTGCGGGGACGCAGCGGCGTATATTGGGGGCCCGACCTGATGGTGAAGGGGTTGCCGAAGGCGAAGCTGTCGCCCGCCACGTCGAACAAATTGTCGAGCCGCGCGGTCAGGCTCCACGGCCCGCGCCGCGCGGTCGCGGCGGCGGCGAACACGGCATAGCGGCCCATGTGGCGATCGAGATTCGGGTCGAAGCTCAACCGGGCGCTGCCGACGTAATTGCCCTGCCCGATCAGCCGCACCACCCAATCGCCGGCGTTGAGCCGATAGCTGACCAGGCCGCGCACCGTGAGGTCGGGTGACACCGGCAGCCTGGTGTCGCTCAGATGGACGGCGACGGGGGTCGAGACCAGATCGGCCTGTTCGGCATTGATGCCGGCGCTGAGCGTCCAGCGGCCAAGCGATGTGTCGACACTGGCGTCACCGCCGATGATCCGCGCCCGGCCCGCATTGCGCGTCGAGATCAGGCCGTTGGCGAGCAGATAATCGGACTGAACGTCCTTCCAGTTGGTGTAATAGACGCCGGCGCGCAGCAACGTGCCCTCGCCGAGCCGCAGCCGCGCACCGCCCTCCAGACTCTCCAGCTCGTCCGATTCGAACTGGCCCTCGCGCAATCCGCTGCCGGCGGCGAGCCCGCCGGGGCGCAGCGCGCGGGCGTAGCGGATGAAGAAATAGCGTCCCTCGCGCGGCTGCCATGACAGCGACAGACTGGGCGAGAAGCCCAGCTTCTGGCGCGATCGCTCGCGGCGCGACAGCGTCTCGTCGCGGCGGTCGGTCGCGTCGGTATCGAACACCCGTGCGCCCGCGGTGACGCGCAACGGCCCCAGCGGCAGCGACAACTCGCCGAACGCGGCATATTCGGACACGTCCTGGTCGATCGTCTCGACCGCCAGCGACGCCGCCGCGGCGGAGATCGTGCCGTCGATGCTGCTTGAGGCGTGCAGGTACGACAGGCCCGCCAGCCAGGTCACCCGGCCCGGCGCCGCGGGCGACAGCCTCAACTCGCCGTTGACGATCGAATAATGGCGGTCGTCGGTGTAGCGGGCCGGCGCCGACACGCCGAAGGTCGGCGCCGCGGCACTCGCGTCGAGCTGATATTTCACCTGCTGCGCGACGTAGCTGGAGATGGCGACCAGCCGCAGCCCACCGATCCGGCCATGAACATCGGCATGGGCCTGGGCGAAATCGTTGTCGGCAGGTTCGGCGATCGGATGCACGCGCGTCAGCGTGTCGGGGGTGCCCGTGACATATTGGCTGTCGGCGGCATTGAGCGACTGCAGCGCGCCGCCGACGTCGATCCGCCAGTCGGCGTCGGGCGTCCAGCGCGCCGCGGCGCGCATGCCCAGGATCATCGTGCTGTTGGTGTCGGCGGCGCCGCCGGCATCGTCGAGCCAGCCGGGCTGATGCCGGTAATAGCCCACGGCCCGCACCGCGACCTTGTCGGTGATGATCGGCGCGTTGACCATCACGTCGGCGCCACCGCCCAGCGCGCCGTGTGCGCTCGCCTCGCCGCTGGCGACGCCGCTGACGGACAGGGCGCTCGCGTCCGGCGCGTTGCCGACGATGCGGTAGATGCCGCCGAGCGCACCGGAGCCGTAGAGCGGCCCCTGCGGCCCCTTCAGCACCTCGACCCGCGATACGTCGACCAGAAGAAGATCGGGATCGGGCGCGTCGTAGGTGATGCGGCTGTCGTCGAGCACCACCGCCACGGTCGACTGGCTGGGACCGTTGAACGGACTGTCGGCGATGCCGCGGATGAACGCCCGGTTCCGGCCCGGGCCGAGGTTGGTGAAGGCGAGCCCGTCGATGCCGCTGGCGACGGTCTCGCTGTCGGGCGACACGATGCCCGTCGCCAACCGATCGGGTCGCGCGACGTCGATGGCGATCGGGACCGTGCCGAGCCGCTCCGGCTGCTTGGTGGCGGTGACGATGATGTCGCGGTGGGGGCGGGGTTCACGCGGCCTGGCCGGTCGCGGCGCGGGCTTGACCGCCAGCGGTCGAGGCGGGGGGGCGTCCTTGACCAGCCGGAAGGTGCGCGGATTGACCTCGACGGCGTGAAAACCGGTGCCGCGCAGCAAATGGCGCAGCGCCTCGGCAGGGCTCATCGTGCCGTGCACCGGCCGGCTGGCGACTGGCGGCAAGGCGCCGGGCAACCCGACCGACAGGCCGGTCGCCTGCGACCAGGCGGCGAGCGCCCGGCTCAGCGGGCCGGCAGGAATGTCGATGCGGCTGTTCTGCGGCGCGCCGGCCGGCGCGGCGTGCAGTGCGTCAGGAAAGCCCAGCGCGAAGCATGACGCGGCCGCCATGCTGCACCACGCGAAGGCCCGCAGCGGCGGCCAGGTCGGAAACCAGCTGCGTGCCATCGCCAATCGTCAAAACCCCGGAAAAGCGCCGATCCTTCAGCGCCGGATCGACGCTGACCTGCGTTCCCCGATAGCGGCTAATGTCGGCCGCCACCACTGCCAGCGGTGCATCATCATAGACCAGCCGTCCCTCGCGCCAGCTTGCCACCGACTGCGGGGAGACGGGGGTGACGCGCGGCGCTCCGCCGTTCGCTGCGGTCAGTCGCTGCCCGGCGTCGAGCGGGATGCGATTGCCGCCGGGCGGCGTGACGGTAACCGTCCCCTCCGCCACCGCGACCGTGACCCGGCCGGCGCCGTCATCGACCGAAAAGCGCGTGCCGATATCGGTGATGCGATAGCCGTTGACGCTGACGGTCAGCGTGCGTCGCGGGTCGTGCGGCACGTCGAAGAAGGCGCCGCCGCGCTCCACCGCGATGTCCTGCTGGCGCGCGCCGACACGCACCGCTGAATCGGCCGATAGCGCGATCTGCGTGCCGTCCTTCAGCCCCAATGTGGTGCTTTCCCCTGGGCGGCTGGTATACAGCGTCGCCTCGGCCGACGGCGTCTGCATCAGCGCGAGGCCGGCCGACAGCGCCAGCGCCGCGGCGATGCCGCCGCCCATGACCCAGCGCCGCGTCGGGCGCGTGTCCGCCGATGGTTCCTGCTCCCGCACCAGCAGATCGCGAAGCGTCTCACGGTGGCGGTCGACGGCGCTGTCGATCAGTGCGATCTCGTCGAATGCGGCGCGGTGGCGCGGGTCGGCCTCCAGCCAGCGCGTGAAGCCGTCCCAACCGGCATCGTCACGCTCCAGCGCCTGCTGCCAGGCGACCGCCGACTCGATCCGTGCTTCGTCCTGGTCATCCATGGCCCATGTTCCATTCGCCCTCGGCATGAAGACGTCGCAGCACGCCCATCGCCTCAGTCCGCCAGCATCCGGCGGAGGTGCTTCATCGCCACCGCCATGTGCTTTTCCACGCCGCTCTTGCTGATGCCGAGCTGCGCGGCGATCTCACCATGGCTCAGCCCCTCCAGCTTGTGCAGTTCGAACGCGCGCCGTGCGCCGTCGGGCAGGTTGGCGATCGCCGAGGCGAGCCGCGCCGCCTCTTCGCGCCCCT
Source organism: Sphingomonas sp. (assembly GCA_051955175.1). Classification (GTDB taxonomy): domain Bacteria; phylum Pseudomonadota; class Alphaproteobacteria; order Sphingomonadales; family Sphingomonadaceae; genus Sphingomonas. The sequence goes on along the minus strand of JBQCHA010000300.1, from coordinate 7,361 downwards.
CGGCCGCCTCGTCTGCGCGTGGCGCCGGATCCGCCACCTCGGCATCCGCGGTGATCGGGCCGTGCATATCCTCCGACCAACGCAGCTCCCGTGCCTCGCGGCGCCGGGCGGCGCGGATGCGATCAATCACCAGATGGTGCGCGGTGCGGAACAGATAGGCGCGCCAATGCTCGATCGCCGCGGGCTGCTGCGCCTGCGCGCGAATCCACACCTCCTGCAGGATGTCCTCGGCCTCGTCGCGGTCGCCAGTGCGCGCGACCAGGAACCGCATCAGGTCGGCGCGGCAATGCTCGAGGATGCTCGGCAGGGCGGAACCGGCTTCGTGCGTCACGCGGGCCTTCTACCGGGTCCGCGCGGCGTTGTCGTCACCCAAGGAAATCGCGCGCCGCCTATCGTCCCGGCGGCGCCCGGCGCGCGATCAGCGTCCGCACCCGGCCCGCAACGCGCAGCACGACGATCGCGACCATCAGGTAGATGCCGACGACGATCGCCAGCAGCCAGGCGAGCGGCCCGCCGATCTCGCCCGTGCGCACCTTCTCGGTGCGCTCCTCGCAGGGCGTCGACGCTCCATCGGTGTGTTCCTGCCAGATATTCGGCGACATCTCGGCTCCCTCCCGCGTGAGACGCCACCGCCGGCATGCCACCGCAGTCGCCGAAATCGACCGGCGCCCCCCGCGATCGACTGGCCATGATGCTAGTCGAGCGCATAGCGGCCGGCAAATACCGCGCGCGGGCGGTATCCCTGTGGTTATCTGGTATCGCCAAAGTGCCTCCTTGTTGAGCGCCGCGGTCCTTTCGTAATCAGGTTACTCCCGGAAACCAGCACACATGAGGTGACCATGATTGCCAAGCCCCGCATCGCCATCATCATCGGCTCGACGCGGCCGACCCGTTTTGCCGACGCGCCCGCGCAATGGATGCTGAAGCAGGCGCAGGCCCGTGACGATATGGAGGTGGAGCTGGTCGACCTGCGCGACCATCCGCTGCCCTTTTTCGACGAGATGGCGTCGAACCGCTGGATGCCCAGCCAGAACGCAGAGGCGGTGCGGTGGCAACAGACCATTGCGCGGTTCGACGGCTATATCTTCGTCGTCGCCGAATATAACCATTCGATCACCGGCGTGCTGAAGAACGCGCTCGACCAGGCCTATGTCGAATGGGAGCGCAAACCGTTCACCGCGATCGGCTATGGCGGCACCGGCGCGGTGCGCGCGGTCGAGCATCTGCGGATGATCGGCATCGAGCTGCAGATGGTGTCGACCCACGCCACCGTTCACATCGGCGGCGGCGACTTCATGGCGGTGCACCCCGCCTTCGGCAAGAAGCCGATCGAGGAGATCGAGGCGAGCCTGCTGCCCTCGACCGCGACGGCGCTCGACGAACTGGTCTGGTGGGCGAAGGCGACGATGGCCGCGAAGACGGCGGACGCGGCCGCGCCGGCACGCGACGCGGCCTGAGCGGCACGGTCGCGAGGCGTCATTTGGACCCCTCGCGAAAGACCCCCGCCGGCTCGTCGATCAGGCGGCCTCGGCCGCCCACGCCTCGGCATCGGCGCCCGCCGGGATGCGCAGCGGCGCGGCCGGATCGGTCGCCGCGCACCAGACCGCCTCGGCGACATCATCGGCATGGGTCACTGGGCCGGCACTGTCGCGCACACTGGCGACGAAGCGGTCGATCATCGGCGCGTAGTCGGGATCGTCGAGCCCGCGCAGGTGCGGCCGCGCGTTCTCGCCGAACCGCGTCTCGGGCGACCTCCCCGGCAGCACGATGTGCACGCGCACGCCGAACGGCCTCACCTCCTCGGCGAGCGATTCGGTGAGCGCGTTCACCGCCGCCTTGCTCGCGCGATAGGCGCCGATCAGCGGCAGCGGCTTCAGCGTGACCGACGAGGTGACGTTGACGATCACGCCGTCGCGCCGCGCACGGAACTGCGGCAGCACCGCCTGCATCATCGCCAGCGTGCCCAGCGTGTTCGTCTCGAACAGGCCACGGGCGGTGTCCGGCGCCGTCAGCTCGATCGGCGCCGGCGCGCCGAAGCCGGCATTGTTGACCAGCACGTCGATCGGGCCGGCAGCGGCGACGACTTCGGCGACCGATGCCGCATCGGTGACGTCAAGCGACAGCACGCGCAGCCGCTCGGACGCGGGCAGCACATCGGCACGCGGCGTGCGCATCGTCGCCACCACGGTCCAGCCGCGATCGAGGAACAGCTTGGCGGTCGCCAGGCCGAAGCCGGACGAGCAACCGGTAATGAGGATATTGGGCATGATCACCTCCTGAGTGCGGAACTGCCGCAGGAATAGAGGTGCCGGGCAAGACTTGACATGATGGTGCGTGTGGAATTCTTTAGCGATAGTCCGATGTCTACCGATCCGCTCGCCGAAATCGTCACCCTGCTGCAGCCGGCCGCTCGCTTCTCGAAGCTGGTGGAGTGCGCCGGCGCGTGGCGCATCCACCGCCAGAGCACCGGCGAACCGTTCTATTGTGCGATCCTGGAGGGGGAGTGCCGGATCATCGTCGACGGTCAGGCGCCGATGATCCTGGGCGCCGGCGACTTTGCGCTGGTCCCGGCGATGCGCGACCTGGTCAACGAAAGCGTGGCGCCGCCCCGCCACGGCGCGCTCTCCACTCCGGTCGAGATCGAGGACGGCCGGTTCCGTGTCGGGTCACCGGACGGTACGCCCGCACTGCGCATGCGGATCGGCCATTGCAGCTTCGGCGCGCCCGACGCGGCGTTGCTGGTGCCGCTGCTGCCGCAAATGGTGGTCGCGCGCGACGAGTCCCGCCTGCTCGCGCTGATCCAGCTCGTTGCCGACGAGACGCGCACGCGGCGGCCGGCACGCGAGCTCGTGCTGCAACGCCTACTCGAAGTATTGCTGATCGAGGCGCTTCGCTGCGGCGCGGCTACCGCGTCGGCGCCCGGCCTGGCGCGCGGCCTTGCCGACAGCCGGCTGGCGGCGGCGCTGAGCGCGATCCATGCGCGCCCCGATCACAACTGGAGCGTGGCGGCGCTCGCCGCCGAAGCGGCCCTGTCGCGTTCGGCCTTCTTCGACCGCTTCGCGCGTGCTGTCGGCGTGGCGCCGATGGCCTATCTGCTCGCCTGGCGCATGGCGCTCGCCAAGCGGCTGCTGCGCACGCGGGAGTTCACGGTCGACCAGGTGGCGGAGCGGGTCGGCTATGGCTCGGCCAGCACCTTCAGCGTCGCCTTCGCCCGCCACGCCGGCATGCCGCCGGCGCGCTACGCCCGCGCGATCGATGCCGAGGCCGCCTGACCGGCGACGCTGTCGTTCACCGCTCCAGCCAATGCCCTCATCCCCGCCACACACCGCTGAACCCCACGCTTCCTCCAATCCTCGGGAGCGATCTGCCGGGCAAGCGTGACCAGATGGGCGGCTTCCCCAACACCGAGAAATCGTCCACTTGATCAATGTGACTTTGTAACATAACGACGCGACGACTCGTCACCGGCGCAGTTCGCCGGCGAGACAGCGGAGCTTGGGGTGGACCAGCGGATCGGAGGACCGGCAGATCGCGCGACGCGGATGCGCCGCTTCGCCGCGTGCTGCCGGCTCCGCACCGGCCGGGATCGCCGCTCATGATCGGCGCGATCCGCACGCACGCGCGGCAGCTCAGCACCCGCTTCCTCATCATCCTCGCCATCGCACTGGCCGCTTTCGCGTGGCAGAGCTTCATCACCCAGGTGCATGTGCACGGCGCGCCGCAGGCGGCGTCGCGCACCCTCGCCGGTGCGCAGCTGTCGCGGCCCGCGCCACCGCCGAACCTGCCGATCGACTGCCCGATCTGTCACGATGCGGCGGTCGCCGGTCATTATCTCTCGCCCGGCCCGGTGCTGGTCCTTGCCGCAATCGCCGGCGTCGACTGGCGTCCAGTCGCCGGCGCGTTGCATAGTGCGCCGCTGCAACGCAGCCATCGCTGGCGCAGTCGCGCGCCACCCCTCCGCTCCGCCTGACCTCTTCGCCTAATCGGGCGGCCCGGCAGTTCGTTCGCCGCGGCCCCCTGCGTCCAAGGGCGCGCACGCTCCGTCACGGGAGGCGTCCGCGCGCCGGTCATCGGAGTTATCATGCGACACCTATCCTTCGTCGGCGCCGCCGCGGCCGCGCTCATCCCCCATGCCGCGCTTGCCCAGCAAGGGGCGGCCCCCGCCACGCCCGACATCGTCGTCACCGCCACCCCCTTCGCCACCGGGATCAACGACACGCCGTCGATCACCGCGCACGTCGATCGCCAGCAGATCCTGGACGCAGGCGGCGCCAGCATCGCCGATTCGCTGAAGGACGTGCCCGGCATCGCCGCGAGCGGCTTCGCCGCCGGCGCGAGCCGCCCGATCATCCGCGGCATGGATTCGACGCGCGTCCGCATCCTGGAGGACGGCCTCAGCAGCTCCGACGTGTCCGATATCGGTCCCGATCACGGCGTGCCGATCGATCCCTTGTCGGCGCAGAGCATCGAGGTGGTGCGCGGCGCCGGCACGCTGCGCTACGGCAGCCAGGCGATCGGCGGCGTGGTCAACGCGATCAACAATCGCGTGCCGCGGTCGCTGCCCGATCAGCCGCTTACCGGGGAACTCACCGGCAGCTTCGACAGCGTGGCGGAGACCGGCCAGGGATCGATCCTCGCCGACGGCCGGGCCGGCAACCTCGCGGTTCATGTCGACGGTTTCTATCGCAATGCCGGCGATTACGACACGCCACTGGGCGTGCAGCAGAATTCGTTCTTCCGCGGCTTCGGCGAAACCGCCGGCGCGTCCTATTTCTTCGGCAACAACAACGACAGCAAGATCGGCGCCGCGATCGAGCAGTACAACGCGCAATACGGCATCCCCAGCGACACCACCTACATCGATATGCGGCAGACCAAGGCGCTCATGCGATCGTCCTTCGCGCTCGGCTCCGGGCTGCTGAAGACGCTGAACATCGATGGCAGCTACGCCGACTACGCGCATGACGAGAAGGAGCCGACCGGCGCGATCGACACCACCTTCCACAACAAGGAACTCGACAGCCACGCCGAACTGCTGCTGGCGCCGCTTGGCCCGATTCGCAACACCGCGCTGGGCGTCGAGGTACAGCGCCGCAACTTCCGCGCCTTGGGCGCGGACAGCGCCTATCTGTTCCCGACGCTGACGCAGACCGAGGCCGGCTATGTCTTCACCGAACTGCCGCTGACGTCGCGCTTCAAGCTGCAGGGCAGCGGGCGGATCGAACGCGTCTACGTGCGCGGCACGCCGCGCTCCGGCTCCGTGACGGCGCGCGACTTCACCCCGGCCAGTGGCGCGATCGGCGCGCTCTACGACCTCGGCTCGGCGATCAAGCTCGGCGTCACCTTCTCCAGCACCGGTCGGGCGCCGGCGATCACCGAATTGTTCGCGCGCGGCGGCCATGACGGCCCCAACACGTTCGAAACCGGCGACCCGAACCTCAAGATCGAGCGCGCCAATTCACTGGAAGGCACGCTGCGCATCGATACCGGACGGCTATCGTTCGAGGGCAGCGTCTACAGCTCCTGGTTCGACAATTACATCTATGGCGAACTGACCGGGCGCACCTGCGACGATGACGGCGACTGCATCGTCGGGCCCGGGCGCGACCTGAAGGAACTGAACTATCGCCAGCAGGGGGCGCATTTCCGTGGTGCCGAGGGCCAGGCGTCGTTCGATCTGGTTCCGACGGCGAGCGGTGGGCTGAAGCTGAAGGCCCTGGCCGACTATGTCCGGGCAACGTTCGACGACGGCAGCAACGTGCCGCGGATCCCGCCCTATCGCTATGGTGGCGGCCTCTCCTGGACGGGCAAGGCGCTCGACGCGGGCTTCATGTTCATCCACGACGCTCGGCAGGACGACTTCGGCGCGTTCGACGCCGCGACGCCAGCCTATAACGACCTCTCCGCCCATGTCTCGGTGCGGCCGTTCGCCCGGCAGCAGGGGATCGCCTTTTCGCTGGTTGGTCAGAATCTGACCGACGACGTGCAGCGCGATGCGGCGGCACTCAACCGCGACCTGGTCGTCATGCCAGGGCGTAACATCCGCTTCGTGGTGAAGGTCGCCACCTTCTGATCGAGGCACGATCCCGCCCGCGGCCAGCACCAACGGCGGGATCGCCCCCCTCTGCCGCAAAGCACCGACGGGTCCGGTTAACCCGATCCCAACGCTTGGCGCGATAGGAGCGGTTCTTTCCTGAGGGGATGGACCGCCACCGATGTTACCGCGCGCAGCACTGGGATTGGCCGCGCTGACCGCCGCCACGTCGTGCGTCGCACCGCAAGGCTATATGGTCGCGGCGGACGACGCGTCGGTGCCGCCGCCGCATGCCCCGCGCCACCGTACACCGGGGGCAGCGCCAGTGCTTCCCGCCGGCCCGTCGCTGGCCCTCCTCGCCGCCGCGCCGGCTGGTGCTCCGGCGGTCGCCGCGCGCAATGCGGTATCGCCGATCACGGCACCGCCCTTCGCTGCTGCGGCTCGACCGGAGGATGCCGAACGCGCGCTGGGCTGCCTGACCGCCGCGGTCTATTACGAGGCGCGCTCGCAGTCGATCGAGGGTCAGGAGGCCGTCGCGCAAGTCGTGCTCAACCGCGTGCGCAACCCCGCCTTCCCGGCCAGCGTGTGCGGCACCGTGCACGAAGGATCGTCGCGCGAGACCGGGTGTCAGTTCACCTTCACCTGCGATGGCTCCACGGCGGCGCGGATCGACCACGCCGCGTGGGATCGCGCGCGGCGCGTCGCGGCGGCGGCGCTGGGCGGCTTCGTCTATGCGCCGGTCGGCAGCGCGACCTATTACCACACGACGGCGGTGCACCCGTGGTGGGCGCCGCGACTTGCTGAGGTCGCGCAGATCGGCGCGCACATCTTCTATCGCCTCCCGGGCCAGCTCGGCGGGATGCTCGCCTTCGGCCAGCGCTATGGCGGCAGTGAACCAGCAGCGAAGCCGGGCGCGCTGTTCCACGAAAAGCCCGTCGTGCAGGCGCTCGAGGCGGTGGCCGGCGTCATCATCCAGCGCGGCGCCGCGCCGGCGACCGACAATGCCGCTGCCGATGCCGTCGCCGATGGCGATCCTGCTGGCGCCGCGCGGCCGGCGGTCACCTTCTCCAGCGGCGTGCGCATCCACCGCGGCGACACCGATGCCCTTCCGGACGCGCCGCAGCCGACCGAAGAAGCCGGCGTGCACGTCCACGTCCTGCAGGGCCCGCGCGGCTCGGCCGCGGCGGCCACCTGAGGCCTGCTCGTTCCTAGTCGCCCGCGCGGATGACCGCCCGGCGATCAGCGGACATGAAAAAAGCCGCTCCGGAAGTTCGGAACGGCTGCGCGTTGCTGTGGCTAATCTGGGGCAATGGTTGCGGGGGTAGGA
>JBQCHA010000299.1:0-9939 GCA_051955175.1 Sphingomonas sp. | reverse complement strand
GCCCCCGACGGCCTTGCCGGCGTGCATCGCAAGCCGGACGCCGCATCGGACGCGCACCCGTCGGGGAGGTGACCCGGCTGGCCGGCGCTCGCTTATCGCCCTCACCCTTCCCACCCGGCTGCGCCGGGCGGGCCCAGTGTCGGGTCGGCCATGCCCCCCCAGCATGGCCTGAACAGCGCGGGGCGCTGTTCACCCGACACTCCTCTCCCGTTGGGAGAGGGAGGGAGGCGCGCAGCGCCGGAAGGGTGAGGGTGAACGTCACCAGACGCGCCACCCCTCACGCCGCGATGAACATGTCGGGATCGAGCGCCATCATCGCCTCGCTGCCGCCCTCGATCTGGCGGCGGAGCGCACCGGCTTCGGGCATCAGGCGGTCGGCGAAGTAGCGTGCGGTCACCAGCTTGGCCTCCAGGAAGGGACGATCGGCGTCACCCGCCGCCAGCGCCTCATTGGCCGCCTTGGCCATGCGCAGCCACATCAGCCCCACCGCGACGATCCCCATCAGGTGCATATAGGGATGCGCGCCGGCGGCGACCTGGTTGGGGTTCTGCATCCCCTGCCCCATGAACCACATCGTCGCCGCCTGCAGTTCGCCCAGCGCCTTCTCGAGTTTGCCGGCGAGATCGGCGAGCGCAGCGTCCTGCTTGGCCGCCGCGGCTTCCTCGCTGACCATCCGGAAGAACGCCTGCACCGCACGACCGCCGTTGCGCGGCAGTTTGCGGCCGACCAGGTCCATCGCCTGCACGCCGTTGGTGCCTTCGTAGATCATCGCGATCCGGGCGTCGCGGACGTACTGCTCCATCCCCCATTCGACGATATAGCCGTGGCCGCCATAGACCTGCTGCGCATCGGTCGCGATCTGGAAGCCCTTGTCGGTGCCATAGCCCTTGATCACCGGCGTCAGCAGCCCGATCAGGTCGGCGGCCCGCTCGCGCCCCGCCTCGCTCGCGGCGCCATGTTCGAGATCGACCAGCAGCGCCCCCCACAGGCACAGCGCACGCAATCCCTCGATCGTCGCCTTGGCGTTCATCAGCATCCGGCGCACGTCGGGGTGGACGAACAGCGTGTCGGCCTTTTCCGCCGGATCGGCGGCGCCGGTCAGCGCACGCCCCTGCCGCCGCTCGCCGGCATAATGGACGGCGTTCTGATAGGCGACTTCGGCGACGCCCAGCCCCTGCAACCCCACGCCGAGCCGCGCCGCGTTCATCATGATGAACATCGCGGCGAGGCCCTTCATCTCCTCGCCGACCAGCCAGCCGGTCGCGCCGTCGTAATTCATCACGCAGGTCGAATTGGCGTGGATGCCCATCTTGTGCTCGATCGAGCCGCAGCTGACCGCGTTGCGCTCGCCCAGCGACCCGTCGTCCTTCACCAGATACTTCGGTACGACGAACAGCGAGATGCCCTTCGAGCTGTCGGGCGCGCCCGGCGTCTTGGCCAGCACCAGATGGATGATGTTCTCGGTCAGGTCATGTTCGCCCGACGAGATGAAGATCTTGGTGCCGGTGATGCGATAGCTGCCGTCGCCCTGCGGCTCGGCGCGGGTGCGGAGCAGGCCGAGGGCGGTGCCGCATGGCGGCTCGGTCAGGTTCATCGTGCCCGACCATTTGCCGGCGATCATGTTGGGCACGTAGGTCGCCTTCTGCGCGTCGGAACCCTTGGCGAGCAGCGCCGCGATCGCGCCGTGCGTCAGCCCCGGGTACATCGCGAACGCCATGTTGGAGGCGATCATATATTCCTCGAACGCGGTGCCGATGACGTGCGGCATCGCCTGCCCGCCATAGGCCTCGGGCGCGGTGAGCGTGCCCCAGCCCGACTCGACGAACTGGTCATACGCCGCCTTGAACCCTTCGGGCGTCGTGACACTGCCGTCGTCGTGGCGCGTGCAGCCCTCGGCGTCGCCGGTCTGGTTCAAGGGGAACAGCACCTCGGCGACGAACCGCCCGCCTTCCTCCAGCACCGCGTCGACCACGTCGGCGCTGGCGTTGGCGAAGCCCGGCAGATTGGCATAGCGGTCCAGCCCGACGACGTGGCGCAGGATGAAGCGCGTATCGCGCACCGGCGGCGTATATTGCGGCATTCCTCAATCCTTCTGGTCGTTGGCCCGCCCTTGTTCGAGCAGGGTGATGAAATCGGTAAGCTCGTCGATCGACGCATCGATGTCGCGCTTCTGGGCCTCGAGCAGCTCGACGCGCTCGCGGCAGCGCCGGATCGTCACGGCGCGCTGCACCTTGCGCCCGTCGCCGACGTCGTAGAGGTCGATCATCTCGCGGATCTCGGCGAGGCTGAAGCCGACGCGCTTGCCGCGCAGGATCCAGGCGAGTCGAGCGCGATCGCGATGCGAATAGATGCGCTGCGTTCCCCGCCGCTCCGGCGCGATCAGCCCTTCGTCCTCATAGAATCGCAGCGCGCGGGCGGTGACGTCGAATTCCGCCGAGAGGTCGGAAATCGAGAAATAGTCGCGGTCGTGGCGCGGCTCGATCGCCGCATGTGCGGATACCGTCGGCATGCCGACAAATCTATCCACCGTTTACGTAAACGTCAACCTGCGTCACCGCACAGCAGGCGGCCGTGGGCGTCGCGCAGCGCCTGCGCCTCGGACAGCGAGGTACCGAGCGAATCGACCGCCACCCCGGCGAGCGAGGCGCGGCCGGTGCACAGGGCATCGCATCCCGACGGCAGCGCGCCGGGAAAGTCGATCCGGCCGTCGTCGAACCGCGCGTCGAAACGGCAGTCCTGGCCCAGGTCGACGTGCAGTGCCTCGCCGTCGCGGGCCAGCGTGCCGGCACCGCTGCACTGCTGCCCCTGGCCGTAATCGACGCTCACGCCGATGCGGAAGTCCTTCGCCGCCGGCACCACGCAGACGCGCTCCGGATCGCGGGCATAGACGCCGGTGAGATCGAGCCGATCGGGATCGGCGACCACGCCGGTGGTAATCGCGGCCTGCTCCAGCCGCGCGCCGGCGTTACTCTCGCCGGCTCCGCTCGCGTCGTGCTGCTGTTGTCCGCACGCCGCCAGGCTGAGCAGCGCAAGCAGCAGCGCCGCGCGGGTCATTCGACCGGCGCCAACCGCTCGCCGTCGATCCGTCGATAGAAACAGCTGCGCGCCCCGGTGTGGCAGGCGGGCCCCGCCGGCTCGACGATCAGCCACACCGCATCCTGGTCGCAATCGATGCGGATATCGTGGACGGCAAGCACATGGCCCGAGGTTTCGCCCTTCTTCCACAGCTTCTGGCGGGAGCGAGACCAGAAATGCGCCTCCCCCGTAGCGATCGTCGCGGCAAGCGCCTCGGCATCCATATGCGCCAGCATCAGCACCTCGCCCGAGGCGCGATCGGTGCAGACCGCGGTGATCAGCCCGTTGTCGTCGAATTTCGGATCGAGCGTCAGCCCGGTGTCGCGGTGGTCGGTCATGGCAAAGCGTTAGCGCGGATAAAGGACGAGCGACAGATGAGAGCGGTCTTTAGCGCCAGCACGCTTGCGACAGGCTCATGTTTATCATCGTCACCCCAGGCTCGACCCGCCCCCCTTTTCCGCGGCCAAGAAGCGGGACCATCGGCTCAGGCCGCGGCAACAAGATCAAGAGGCAGCTTTCGCCCCACTTGCGGACATCCGGCAATCGCTACAGGATCGGAACGTGAGCGATGATACACCACGGTCAGTTGGCAAAATCGAGCGATTGGCAAATTGGGCGCTGTGGCCATCAGCAACGCTTACGGTCGTTTGCGTCGGCATGCTGCTCATCGGCGTAGCGGATAAAGTGTGGGCATGGTTCCTGCCCGCCTACCTGTTCATCGGAATGCCCCTCGTCCTCGAGGGCTTCGTAAGCGACTGGACGCGCCTGCGGCGTATATGGCGCTATCTGAGAAGCGAAAATGACGACTGGACCTGATTGTCCGCTGTCCACCATAGGCTGCCATTCGGCTTCCCACCCAAACAGCGCCGCAAGAACAAAAAAAGAACTGTCCTACACGCCCGCTGTGTGCACATAAGCTGGTCGATGGACAATCCCGCGCCACTCGACGACGATCCCCACGATTTCACCCCCGTCGCCACGGCGAGCCGGTCGGATGGTTGGACGCCCGATCGCCAGCGGCGCTTTATCGCCGCGCTCGCCGATCATGGCGGCGTCGCGGCCGCGGCGCGCAGCGTCGGGATGACGCCGCAGAGCGCCAACCGACTGCGCAAGCGCGCCGATGCCGCCAGTTTCGCGCGCGCCTGGGACAAGGCGATCGACGAGGGGCGGACGAAATCGCGCGACGAGGCGCTGGCGCGCGGCATGGAGGGCATGGTCGTGCCGGTGATGCGCGGGGGCAAGGTCGTCGGCCACCGGCGGCGCTTCGACAATCGCCTGCTCTACGCGGCCTGCTATGGCGAGCCGATGGGGCGGTTCGGCAACAAGGAACGCCGCTGATGGCGTTTTGCCGGAACTTTCCGAACTTTCGAGATCAAAAATCGACCCGTCACCCCGGGCCGTCACCCCGGGCGTGCCCCGGGGTCCACCGTACCACGAACCAATCGGGCGCGGCGCCCGCCGCCCGGTGGATGCCGGAGCACGTCCGGCATGACGGCTGAACTCAATTATGACGGATCGCGTCGATCAGCTCGTCCTTGTTCATCTTCGACCGGCCCTCGATGCCGATCTCCTTCGCCTCGTCGTACAGCTCATCCTTGGTACGGTCCTCCAGGTGCGTGCTGTTGTGGTCAAGCGTGTGGTTGGCCTTGGCATTGGCGATTCGCGCCGCTTTTTCCTTGGAATTGCCTTCCCTGCGCAGGTCCTCGTAGAGCTTGTCGTCCTTGATCTGCGAACCGTGGTTCTTCGCCATTTCTCAGATACCTCCTTATGCTTGGAGGAACCCGCGGAACGGCGGTTGGCTCCCGCAATCTGTGACGAATTCAAGACAACAGGCGACAAACCGATCCGGCGCCCCTATATGGCGGGCGAACGCGGACCAACGGGCCCGAGATGCTGACCACAAATCCATTCGATGATGACACGCTGCGCGAAGAGTGCGGCGTTTTCGGTGTAGCCGGCACGGACGGCGATGCCGCCGCGCTCGTGGCCTTGGGGCTGCACGCGCTGCAGCACCGCGGCCAGGAGGCGGCGGGGATCACCAGCTTCGACGGGGCGCACTTCCACACGCACCGCGCGATGGGCCATGTCGCGGGCAATTTCGACAGCGACGAGGTGATCCGCGCGCTGCCGGGTAGCGCCGCGGTCGGCCATGTCCGCTATTCGACGACCGGCGAGACCGCGCTGCGCAACGTGCAGCCGCTCTATGCCGAGCTCGCCACCGGCGGCTTCGCCATTGCGCACAACGGCAATCTGTCGCACGCGATGCGGCTGCGGCGCGATCTCGTGCGGCACGGGTCGATCTTCCAGTCGACCTCCGACACCGAGACGATCATCCACCTCGTCGCCACCTCCAGCTACCGCACGCTGCTCGACAAGTTCATCGACGCGCTGAAGCAGGTCGAGGGCGCCTATGCTTTGGTGTGCATGACGCCCGAAGGGATGATCGGCTGCCGCGATCCGCTGGGCATCCTACCGCTGGTGATGGGCAAATTGGGCGACGCGACGATCTTCGCTTCGGAGACGGTCGCGCTCGACGTCGTCGGCGCCGAATACGTGCGCTCGGTCGAGCCCGGCGAGCTCGTCATCGTCAAGGGGAATGAGGTCCGTTCGATCCGCCCGTTCGCGCCGCAATCGGCGCGGCCGTGCATCTTCGAATATGTCTATTTCTCGCGACCCGATTCGATCGCCGACGATCGCTCGATCTATTCGGTCAGAAAGGCGATCGGCGCGCAGCTGGCGATAGAGAACCCGGTCGAGGCCGATCTGGTCATTCCGGTGCCCGATTCGGGCACGCCGGCGGCGATCGGCTATGCGCAGCAATCCGGTATTCCGTTCGAGCTGGGCATCATCCGCTCGCATTACGTCGGCCGCACCTTCATCCAGCCGGGCGACAAGATCCGCCATCTCGGCGTCAAGCTGAAGCACAATGCCAATCGCGCGCTGATCCAGGGCAAGCGGGTCGTGCTGATCGACGATTCGATCGTGCGCGGCACGACCAGCCTGAAGATCGTGCAGATGATGCGCGAGGCCGGCGCGGCCGAGGTGCACATGCGCATCGCCAGCCCGCCGACCCGGCATTCCTGCTTCTACGGCGTCGATACGCCGGAACGCGCCAAGCTGCTCGCGGCCAAGCTCGACGTCTGCGGGATGACCGAGTTCATTCATGCCGACAGCCTGGCGTTCCTGTCGATCGACGGCCTCTACAAGGCGCTGGGCGAGGCAAAGCGGGCGGACATCCGGCCGAGCCATTGCGATGCCTGCTTCACCGGCGACTATCCGACGACGCTGACCGATCAGGACGACGCCGACACGCCGATCGACCAGCTGGCCTTGCTGGCGGAGCGCGTGAACTGACGTTCCGTTCGTCCTGAGCTTGCCGAAGGACGTGTTCTGCAACAATCCGGCTTCGACAGGCTCAGCCCCAACGGAGTTTTATGATCGACCATCCGCTGAAGGATAAGATCGCCCTCGTTACTGGCGCCGGTCGAGGGATCGGTGCGGCGACGGCGAAGGCGCTGGCGGCGCGCGGCGCGCATGTCGTTCTCACCGCCCGCTCGGCCGACGAGCTGGAAAGCGTTGAGGAAGGCATCTTCGATGCCGGCGGCAGCGCCACGATCGCCCCGCTCGACCTCACCGAGACCGACAGCATCGCCCGCCTCGCCGCCGCGATCGGCGAGCGCTGGGGCAGGCTCGACGTGCTGGTGCTCAACGCCGCGCGGCTCGGCACGCTCGCCGCGGTGCCGGCGATCGACCAGCGCGAACTGGCCGCGGTGCTCACGCTCAACGTCAGCGCGCAGGCCGCGCTGATCGCCGCGTTCGATCCGCTGCTGCGCAAGGCCGATGCCGCGCGCGTGATCGGCCTCACCTCCACCGTCGCGCAAAGCCCGCGCGCGTTCTGGGGGATGTACGGCGCGTCCAAGGCGGCGTTCGAGAATTTGCTCGCCGCTTATGGTGACGAGGTGGAGAACGTCAGCAAGGTCCGGGTCGCGATCGTCAATCCCGGCGCGACGCGAACCAAGATGCGCGCCCGCGCCTATCCCGGCGAGGATCCGCAATCGGTCAAGCCGCCAGAAGTCGTTGGCGAGCGCTTGGCCGAGCTCGCAACGGACGGCTTTCCGGTCAACCACTTCGAGCGCATCGAAGGCTGACCCTCACCTGATGTGCTTCGCCGCCTCCAGCGCTCGCGCCCGAGCCTCGCGATGGCCGATCAATTTGTCGGGATAGGCATCGGGCTTGCAGCCGGCCGCCTCCGGATCATGGATCACTGCATCGGGCAGATCGGCGAGCTCGGGCACCCAGCGGCGGATGTAGCCCCCCCCGTCGAAGCGCTCGGACTGGCTCAATGGCGCCATGATGCGCTGGAACATATTGGCGTCGACACCGGTGCCGGCGACCCACTGCCAGTTGGTGGCGTTGGAGCCGTAATCGGCATCGACCAGCGTATCCCAGAACCACCGCTCGCCCTCGCGCCAGTCGATCAGCAGGTGCTTCACCAGGAACGACGCGGCGATCATCCGCACGCGGTTGTGCATCCAGCCGGTCGCCCATAGCTGCCGCATGCCGGCGTCGACGATCGGATAGCCGGTGCGCCCCAAGGTCCAGGCCTCGAACTCCCGTCGCACGGCCGCCGCATCGGTGTCGCGCCACGGCAGCGCGTCGTAGCGGTCCCGGCCGTTACGCGCCGCATAATCGGGGAATTGCAGGATCACGTTCTGCGCATAGTCGCGCCAGCCGAGCTCGCCCAGGAAGGTGGCGACCGAGCCACCGGCGCCGGCCACGCGATGCCAGACGTCGCGCGGCGATATCTCGCCGAAATGGAGGTGCGGCGACAGGCGTGAGGTCCCTTCCTCATCGGGCAGGTTGCGCGCCGCTTCATAGTGCGCCGCCGCATCGACGAAGCAGTCGACCCGCGCGCGTGCGCCAACCTCGCCGGGCGCCCACTCAGCCGCGAACCCCTTGGCCCAGTTCGGTCGCGTCGGCAGCAGCTTCCAATCGGCGAGGTCGTCGCTCGACGGCCACGCTGCGGGCGCCGGAATGTGACGCGGCGGGTCGAGCGGGTCGGCCGGCGGCATGCGCTCGTTGAGCGCGCGCCAGAATGGCGTGTAGATCTTGTACGGCGCACCGCTGCCGGTCGTCACCGATCCCGGCGGCGCCAGATAATTGCCGTCATGACAGACGAGTTCCAGCCGTTTCGCGAGCGCCCGCTCGGCGTTGCGCCACCAGGGCTCATAGTGACGGATGGCATGGATGCGCCGGGCCCCGACCTCCTCCGCCACCGCGGCCAGTTGCTCGTCGGCATTGCCGCGCCGCAGGATCAGCCGCGATCCCTTCTCGCGCAGCGTTGTGTGGAACGCCGCCAGGCTGTGGTGCAGCCACCAACGCGACGCGCCGCCCATGCGGCGATGCTTCGGCGTCTCGTCGTCGAGCACATAGACCGGCACCACCGGTCCCTCGTGCACCGCGGCGACCAGCGCCGGCTGGTCCGTCAGGCGCAGGTCGCGCCGCAGCCACAGGATGACCGGATCGGCCATGTCCCCTCTCCCGCTGGTCGAAATCAGCCGACCATCACCGCCTGGGCGAGGTCGAGCTCATCAGGTTCAAGATAGGAGTCGCCGTTCAGATCGAAGTGGAAGAAGGCATCGGCCGCACGGCCGAGTTGCGCCGGTGTCGCCGCTTCCGCCTGGCCGCCATTGTAAAGCCGTACCGCATAGGTCGCCCATTCGGCGGGAGAGAGCTTGCCGTCGCCAGTGCGGTCGAGCGCGGCGAAGCTGGCCTTCTGATCGAAGGGCAGGCCCTTGGCATGGTCCTCAGCCTCATAGCGCCGGACGTCAGCCGTGTAGCTCGACATGTCGAGCAGGTCGCGGCGCATCTGCTGTTCCGCACTCAGCTGGAACGTCAAGGGCCCCGCCGCCGCGGGATCGGCGGGCGCGTGTTGCGCGGCAGCCTCGTTCGGGATGGCGGCATCGGGCGCGGCGATTTGGGGCGTTGCCGGCGTCGCCACATTGGCAATCATGGTATTGGTAACGGGCTGGCTGCGACCACAGCCGCCGATCAACATCAATGCCCCCACCGTCATGGCGAGCGACGCGCCTGTCCCCCGAAACCTCATCCCTTTCCTCCCGTTACGGGAGAGCAAATGGTCGGGCCGGGCCAATTGTTCCGCAGGCGTACCGTCACTCCGCGTGGGGCTGTTTGTCGACCATCCAGGTCTGCCCCTTGGCGAGCAGCTTCTGCAGGTCGGCGACTTTGCCGGCGCTCGCCGCGCGGTTCTGCTCGACCACGGCGCTTTCGAAGGTCGGCGCGGGATCGTCGTAGATCACGCCCAACGCCACCGGGAAGCCGGCCGCCGGCAATTCGACCAGCATGTGGGCGAGGCCGCGGTTGGCCTGGTCGTGCCGGATCACGCCGGCCGCCTGCCAGTCGCCGTCCGCCACGTCGACGACTTTCAGCACCAGCCGCTCGGCATCGAGCGCAAGGCCCTTGGTACCGTTGTCGAACAGCAGCGGCTCACCATGTTCGACCCACAGCTGGTTTGCCGCGGCATTGGGCTTGGCGACGAAAGGCGCGAACACGTCGTCATTGTAGACGATGCAGTTCTGGAAGATCTCGACGAACGCCGCACCTTTGTGCGCGTGCGCCGCCATCAGCACGTCGGGCAGCTTCTTGTGCACGTCGATGCCGCGCGCGACGAACCGCGCGCCCGAGCCAAGCGCGAAGGCGCACGGCCGCGCCGGCGCATCGACCGAGCCGAACGGCGTGGAGGGGCTGCGCGTGCCGACGCGGCTGGTCGGCGAATATTGGCCCTTGGTCAGGCCGTAGATCTCGTTATTGAAGAGCAGGATCTGGCAGTCGAGGTTGCGGCGA
>JBQCHA010000298.1:0-11137 GCA_051955175.1 Sphingomonas sp. | reverse complement strand
AACATCTCGTCGGGCGGGCGGCGGCGCGCCTCGACCTTCATTGCCGGCGTGATGCTGCTGGTGCTGATGGTGGTGCTGGGCCCGTGGGTGGCGCGCGTGCCGATGCCCGCGCTGGTCGGCGTGATGATCTTCGTCTCGATCAGCACCTTTCGCTGGCAGAGCTTCGCCGAGTTGCGTCATTTTCCCTGGCCCTCGACGGTCGTCATGCTGGCGACGGTGGTGACGGTGGTGTGGACCGGCAATCTCTCGATCGGCGTGCTGGTCGGCGTGCTGCTCAGCGGCATCTTCTTCGCCGGCAAGGTACGCCGGCTGGTCGAGATCGAGACCTCACTGTCGGATGACGGCCGCGAGCGGCGCTATCGCATCGTCGGCCAGATCTTCTTCGCCTCGGTCGACCGCATCAGCGAAGAGGTGCGCTTCCGCGAAGAGCGCGTCGAGCGCGTCGTGATCGACCTTTCCCAGGCGCATTTCTGGGACGTGTCGGCGACCGGCATGCTCGACAAGGTCGTGCTGCGGCTGCGCGGCGAAGGCAAGGCGGTCGAGGTGATCGGCCGCAACGAGGCGACCGCGACGCTGATCGACAAGTTCGGCGAACATGACAAGCCCTTCGCTTCCCTGCGCGCGGTAGGTCATTGATCGCTTCGAAAATTATATGAAGGCTTGCAGCGACGCACGAAAGGATTAATGCCGCAGCATCATGGCTAGCCAACCGCTCACGCTTTACGAGAAGATCTGGAACGCCCATGTCGTTGAGACCCGCGACGACGGCACCGCGCTTGTCTATATCGATCGCCACCTTGTCCATGAGGTGACGAGCCCGCAGGCGTTCGAGGGGCTGCGCGCGGCCGGCCGCAAGGTGCGCCGGCCCGACCTCACGCTGGCGGTGCCCGACCACAATTTGCCGACCACGGCGCGGGTCGATGCCGCGGGTAATCGTCTGCCGATCGACGACCCGGAGAGCGCCAACCAGCTCGCCGCGCTGGAGCGCAACACCGCCGAGTTCGGCATCGACTATATCGACGCGGTGGCGCCGGAGCAGGGCATCGTCCACGTCGTCGGGCCGGAGCTCGGCTTCACGCTGCCGGGCACGACGCTGGTGTGCGGCGACAGCCACACCTCGGCACCTGGCGCGCTGGGCGCGCTGGCCTTCGGCATCGGCACCAGCGAGGTGGAGCATGTGCTGGCGACGCAGACGCTGCTCTTGAGCCGCTCGAAGACGATGGAGGTGCGCGTCGAGGGCACGCTGGGCTTCGGCGTCGGGCCGAAGGATGTGATCCTGGCGATCATCGGCAAGATCGGCGCGGCGGGCGGCACCGGCCATGTCATCGAATATACCGGCAGCGTGATCCGCGACATGTCGATCGAGGGGCGGCTGACCGTGGCCAACATGTCGATCGAAGGCGGCGCGCGCTCCGGCCTGATCGCGCCGGATGAGACCACATTCGCCTATCTGAAGGGTCGCGCCATGGCGCCCAAGGGTGCGGACTGGGACAAGGCGGTCGCGTGGTGGAAGACGCTGCCGACCGATGCTGGCGCGCGCTATGACCGCACGGTGACGATCGACGCGACCGACATCGCGCCGCTGCTGACCTGGGGCACCAGTCCGGAGGACGTCGTGCCGATCACCGGCGCGGTGCCCGATCCCGACAGCTTTGCCGATCCGTCGAAGCGTGCCGCCGCGCGCAAGTCGCTCGACTATATGGGCCTGGCCCCGGGCACGCGGATGGAAGACGTGCCGGTGCAGCATGTCTTCATCGGCAGCTGCACCAACAGCCGCATCGAAGACTTGCGCGCCGCCGCCGCGGTCGCCGACGGTCGGCGCGTCGCCGATGGCGTGCGCGCGATGGTCGTGCCCGGCTCAGGCCTCGTCAAGCGGCAGGCGGAAGCGGAGGGGCTCGACCGCATCTTCGCCGCTGCCGGTTTCGAATGGCGGGAGCCCGGTTGTTCGATGTGCCTGGCGATGAATCCGGACAAGGTGCCGGCGGGCGAACGCTGCGCTTCCACCTCCAACCGGAATTTCGTAGGGCGCCAGGGACCGGGGGCGCGGACCCACCTGGTCTCGCCGGCGATGGCGGCTGCCGCTGCCGTTACCGGGAAACTGTCGGACGTCCGTGAGTTGATGCGTTAGGAAGCCCAAAGGGGGTCGCAATGAAGAAAGCCCTGTATCTGCTGATCGCCGGCACCGTGTTGAGCGGTGTCGCCGCCTATGCCGCCGGGGGCGTCACGCCGCCGATCGAGGTGGTGCAGTCGCGCTGATGGAGCCGATCACCCAAGTATCCGGCAGCGCCTATCCGTGGGGCGCGAAGAATGTCGATACCGACGTCATCATCCCCGCGCACTGGCTGAAGACGATCACCCGCGAAGGGCTCGGCCAGCATGCGTTCGAGACGGTGCGGGCAGACGCCGGCAATATCTTCGATGATCCGCGTTACGCCG
Source organism: Sphingomonas sp. (assembly GCA_051955175.1). Lineage (GTDB taxonomy): Bacteria > Pseudomonadota > Alphaproteobacteria > Sphingomonadales > Sphingomonadaceae > Sphingomonas. Next base: position 8,701 of record JBQCHA010000298.1, on the reverse strand, counting down.
ATGCGCCGATCCTGATCGCCGGTGACAATTTCGGCTGCGGCTCGAGCCGCGAGCATGCCGCCTGGGCACTTGCCGACATGGGCGTGAAGGCGGTGATCGCGCCGAGTTTCTCCGACATCTTCTCGGGCAACGCGTTCAAGAACGGCATCGTCACCGTCGTCCTGCCGCAGGAGGCGATCGACCGGCTGGTCGCGGTCGCGCAGGACCAGCCGATCACCGTCGATCTGGAGACGATGACGGTCACTACGACGTATCAGGATCGCTTTGCCTTCGAACTCGACCCGTTTCGCCGCACCTGCCTTATGGAGGGGCTGGACGAGATCGGCCTGACGATGGCGCGCGAGGCGGCAATCGGCCGGTTCGAGGCGGGGCTCGATCAATCGCGGCCGTGGGTCGCGCGCAAGCAGGCGCCGGCGGCCCTCGCCTAGCCGGCCCTGCCGCTGGGCGGCGCCGGGCGCCTCTGTGCGCTGCCCGTTGCGCCGCCGGGATGCTGCCCCTATCTCGTGCCGAGACGAAGCGTGCCAGCAAGGGGATGGCCAGACACATGACGACGTTCGAGGATCGCGATCGCGCGTTCGAGGCAAAGTTCGCGGCGGACGAAGAGATGGCGTTCCGCGTCACCGCACGCCGCAATCGCCTGATCGGCCATTGGGCCGCCGAGCAGATGGCGCTGACGCCGGAAGAGGCCGATGCCTATGAGAAGGCGGTGGTCCATGCCGATTTCGAGACCGCGGGCGACGAGGACGTGGTCCGCAAGCTGGTCGGCGACCTGACCGCCGCCGGCATCGACATCGACGAAGCCCGCGTGCGCGCGCTGCTCGACGAGAAGATGGTCGAGGCACGCCGGCAATTGATTGCGGAGCTCTGATCCGACGATGGCGATGGCTGCAACCGAGATCGAGACGCTGATCCGCACCGGCATCCCCGATGCGCAGGTGGAAATCACCGACCTTGCCGGCGATGGCGACCATTATGCCGCGCGCGTCGTCAGCGAGAGTTTCCGTGGCCTGCCGCGTGTGCGGCAGCATCAGGCGGTCTATGCCGCGCTGGGCGGCCGCATGGGCGGCGAGCTCCACGCGCTGCAGCTGACCACCGCCGTTCCCGAGTAACAGGAGTTCTTGCCATGACCGACGACACCAACGCCCGCATCGACGACATCGTCAAGAAGAACGACGTCGTGCTGTTCATGAAGGGCAGCCCACTGTTTCCGCAATGCGGCTTTTCCAGCCGCGCGGTGGCGATCCTCAACCACCTCGGCGCCGAGTTCGAGAGCGTCGACGTGCTGCAGGACCAGGCGATCCGCCAGGGCATCAAGGCCTATTCGGACTGGCCGACGATCCCCCAGCTCTACGTCAAGGGCGAGTTCGTCGGCGGGTCCGACATCATGATGGAAATGTACGAGTCCGGCGAGCTCGCGCAGCTGATGGAAACGTCCGGCGTGGTGAAGGCGCACTGACGCCGTCGTTTAGCGTTTGATCCGTATGGCCCGTCGCTCTGCGAGCGGCGGGCTTTCGTGCATTATAGTGCGCGAGACTTCAAGAATTCACCATCCGGGCGAAGGCGGGAGTCGGGTAACGACCGGCCTTCGCCGGCTTAGTGATCAAGGATGACGGGACCGAGTGGGCAGCCGGGTGAGGCGGGTCGCTAGCGATACTGGTGGGAAAGCTTGCGACCCGCCCTGCTGAAGCGTCGGAGACGCTCGGCGTATCTGCAACTGTGCATTCACCGTGCCAGGATCGTCCTGCCGCGCTGTTCCGGCGCTAACGATAGTTAACGCCCCTCCGTGGTGCGGCGTGGACTGTAAGGTTCTCCGACACGCCGGGGCTCGCCACGCACCATCTTGACTACGCGCGTAAACAATGAGACTACAGCTGTAGTCATATTGAGGAGCGAGTCGGTGGCGGAACGGATCAGCGAAGCCGAACATGCGGTGATGGAGGTGCTGTGGGACGACAGCCCATTGACCGCGCAGCAGGTTGCCGAACGCGTCGCGCCGGAGCGCGACTGGAGTGCCAACACGGTCAAGACGCTGTTGGGGCGGCTGCTCGCCAAGAACGTCATCGCCCATAAGGCGGATGGCCGACGGTATATGTATCGCCCGCTGGTCGAACGTGACCAATATGTCGTCGGCGAATCGCGGCGGCTTATGGATCGGCTGTTCGGCGGCCGACTGGCGCCGCTGGTCGCGCATCTCGCCGAGCGCGATGAACTGTCCGATCAGGATATCGCCGAGATCGAGGCGTTGCTGAAGGAGCTCAAGGCATGATCGGCTGGGCTGTAGAGACGCTGGTCGCCACCACGCTGCTGATGCTGCTGGTGCTGGCCCTGCGCCAACCGGTGCGCCGCGCCTTTGGGCCCGGCGTCGCCTATGCGCTGTGGCTCCTGCCATTGGCGCGCATGATCCTGCCGCCGCTGCCGGCGAGCTGGCGCGAGAGCGCCGCTGCCCCGATCGCCGCACCGCTCGCCCATGCCGGCGACGCGATCACCATGCTGGTGGCCGCGCCGCTCGGGCTGGACGGCGCCGCCGCGCCCGGTCCCCAGCATCCCTCGCTGGGCCTGGTGCTCGCCGGCCTTTGGGGCCTGGGCGTGGCGGCGTTCCTGGTGTGGCACTGGACTGCGCATATCCGCTTCTGCCGCCGCATGCTGGCGGGCAGCACCGCCGCGAGCACCTTCGCGGGTGGTGTGCGCGTGCTGGAAAGCACCGCAGCGGCGGGGCCGCTGGCGTTCGGTGTGTTGCGCCGCTACGTCGCCTTCCCGAGCGATTTCGACGAACGCTACGATGCCGAGGAGCGCGACCTGGCGCTCGCTCACGAACTCGGCCACCATGCCCGCGGCGATCTGCTGGCCAATTGGGCGGCGCTGGTCGTGCTGGCGGTGCAATGGTTCAATCCGGTCGCATGGCGCTCCTTCCGCGCGTTTCGCGCCGACCAGGAAATGGCCAACGACGCCTGGGTGATGCGTGGGCGCAGCGCGGCGTTCCGTCACGCTTATGGTCGCGCCATCGTCAAGGCGGCGCATGGCGGGGCGATCCCCACCGCCTGCCACCTGCATTCGGTCGATGCGCTGAAGACGCGGCTGCGGATGCTCGCGGCCAAACGGAAGTCCCGCGCTCGCACCGCGTCCGGCGGCGCCGTGATCAGCCTGATCGCGGTTGCCGCGCTGGGCCTGACGGCGTCCGGCACCGCTGCGGCGGAAGGTCTGCGCGCCAAGGTCGGCGATGCGGTTGGCATCGATCTGTCGAGGCTGCCGCACGGGGCGCCGGCTCTCGCGATGCTGGCAGCGCAGCAGGACGACGCCCGGCCGAACGCCACCCGGGCGCACCATCACCTGCCGCCGTTGCCGCCTGTACCGCCGGTTCCTCCAGTTCCGGGCGCGGCCGTCGTTCCGCCGGTGCCGCCGGTGCCGCCGGTGCCCGACGCCGACCGCATCATGGCCGACGTGCCGCAGGTCGACTCCCGCGTCTGCGACGGACAAGGTGACGCACGGCAGATGGTGATCGAGGACCGCGCCAACGGCCGGAAGCGGATCATCATCTGCACCGATCGCATCGCCCAGGCGGCGGCGCGCGGTGCCCAGGTCGCGGCCCACAGCGCTGAAATCCAGCGCGCCGCCTATCGTGCCGCCATGGCCGACGTCGCCCGTTCTCAGATCGAGGTGCAGGCGCAGCTCCGTCGCAGCGCCGATGAGCGTCGCCGGTCGATGGACGACCTCAACCGCTCGCTGCATAAAATGCACGAGGATCTGGCGCGCCAGGGGCTGGAAGACTGAGGTCCTCGCGGGGCGCGGCGGGAGAGGGAGGCTCCCGCTCGCCGCCCCGCGGACTTGCCATCCCCGGCCGCAGCGGCCATCTCGCTGACCATGAGTGCGTTTCCCACCGGCGAGATGATCAGGCTGGAGCCGCTGGTCGCGCGCGTACTGGCGCCCAATCCGTCGCCTTACACATTCACGGGCACGCAGACGCATCTGGTCGGCACCGCCGATCTGGCGGTGATCGATCCGGGCCCGGATGATCCCGCGCATCTTGCTGCGCTGCTGGCGGCAATCGATGGCCGGCCGGTGCGCGCGATCCTCATTACCCACACCCACCGCGATCACAGTCCGGCGAGCCGGCCGCTCAAGGCCGCGACCGGGGCGCCGATCGTCGGGTGCGCGCCGCTCGCGCTCGACGACCTCGGTCCCCGCGCCGATGCAGCGTTCGACCGCGACTATGTCCCCGATCGCGTGCTGGGGGAGGGCGATACCATCAGCGGCGAAGGCTGGGCGCTGGCAGCGATCGCGACGCCGGGACACACCTCCAACCATCTCGCCTTTGCGCTGGCGGAGACGGGCGCGCTGTTCACCGGCGACCATGTGATGGGCTGGTCGACCACGGTGGTCTCGCCGCCCGATGGCGACATGAGGGCCTATATGGCGAGCCTCGACAAGCTGATGCAGCGCGACGACCGCATCTATTATCCCGCGCACGGTGAGCCGGTCGACAACCCGCAGCGCCTCGTCCGCGGGATGATGGGGCATCGCAAGCAGCGCGAGGGCCAGATCCTGCGATTGCTCGACCAGCAGGTGACGGCGGTGCCGGCGCTGGTCGAGCGGATGTACGTCGGCCTCGATCCGCGGCTGCGCGGCGCCGCGGAGCGGTCGGTGCTGGCGCATCTGATCGATCTCGAACGGCGCGGGCTGGTGACCGGCGGCGGCGACAGCTGGGGCAAGGCGGCATGAACGATGAGGTGCAGACGCCCCGGCCGCGGGGCGGTGTGGGCAGCTTCCTGGTCAAGGCGGTGGCGCTGGTCGCGATCCTGATGCTGGCGGTGCTCGCGGGGCTGTGGGCGGTCGATCGCTATGTCGAGCACCGCTTGTCGCCCGATCCGGAGACGATCGCCACGGCCAGCTTGCAGGGCTTGCGGGAACAGAACAAGCTCTCGGCCTTCGAGACGCGGTTCGTCGCCGTCGTGACGTCGAAGCAGACGCGGTTCGGCCTGTCGGCGGAACGCACACTGATCATGCCCGGCACGGTGCGCTACGAGGTCGACCTCGGGAAACTCAGCCAGCGCGATCTGAAGTGGGACGCGGCGACGAAGACGCTGACCGTGACGCTGCCGCCGCTGGAGGTCGATCCGCCCGAGATCGACATGGCGGCGATCCGTCAGTACGGCAGCGGCGGCCTGCTGATGCACTTCTCCGACGCGCAGCAGCAGCTCGATCAGGCAAACCGCCTCGCGGGGCAGAAGGAGCTGGTGCAGCAGGCGCATGCGCCGACGCCGATGACGCTCGCCCGTCGCGCGACGATGCGTGCGGTGTCGCAAAGCTTTGCCTTGCCGCTGCGCGCGGCGGGGGTGGAGGCGAGCGTCAAGGTGGGCTTCGCCGGTACGCCGGAGTCTCAGTGGGACGTGACCAAGCCGATCCCCGACGTGCTGCGTGACGCCTCTTGATCGCGGGCGAAACGACCGCCACCTAAGGCCCCCACGGGAGAGTTGACTTCATGGACGCACGACACGGCATCGGCGGCAGCTTCGCCGGCCTGGACCTCCGCGCCGAGATCGATCGGTTGCGCAAGGAGCGCAACGCCGTCATCCTGGCGCATTATTACCAGAAGCCGGAGCTTCAGGACCTTGCCGACTTCGTGGGCGACAGCCTGGACCTGAGCCGCAAGGCGCAGGCGACCGACGCCGAGGTGATCGCCTTCTGCGGCGTGCGCTTCATGGCAGAGACCGCCAAGATCCTGTCGCCGGAGAAGGTCGTCGTGCTGCCCGACATGGACGCCGGCTGCAGCCTGGAGGATTCATGCCCGCCGGAGCAGTTCGCGCGCTTCCGTGCCGAACATCCCGATGCGATTGCGCTCACCTATATCAACTGCTCGGCAGCGGTGAAGGCGCTGTCCGATGTGATCGTCACATCATCGTCGGCCGAGAAGATTCTTTCTCAGATTCCAAAGGACCAGAAGGTGATCTTCGGTCCCGATCGCAACCTGGGCGGCTATCTGGCGCGCAAGACGGGGCGCGACCTGATCCTGTGGCCGGGCGTGTGCATCGTGCACGAGGCGTTCAGCGAGACCGAACTGCTCAAGTTGAAGGCCCAGCACCCTGAGGCGCCCATCGCGGCGCATCCCGAATGCCCGCCGGTGATCCTGGACCATGCCGATTACGTCGGCTCGACCAGCGGCATTCTCGCCTATGCCAATGACATGCCCGGCGACACGCTGATCGTCGCCACCGAGCCGCATATCATCCACCAGATGGAAAAGGCGATGCCGGGCAAGACCTTCATTGGCGCGCCCGGGGCGGACGGTAACTGCAATTGCAACATCTGCCCGTATATGGCGATGAACACGATGGAAAAGCTCTACGTCGCGCTGCGCGACCTGGAGCCGCGCATCGAGATCGCCGAGGATCTGCGGCTGAAGGCGAAGAAGAGCCTCGACGCGATGCTGGCAATGGCGAGCGGCACGGTCGGCATGGGCGATGTCGGCCCGCTCAAGGTCACGGGGGATTGAGCTACTCCTGAAGTAGACTTCGGCGAGAGCACCCACCTGCGTCTTCGTCATTCCCGCGCAGGGGGGGAATCCGTGATCACCAGCTTTCCCGAAAGACCCGCTACGTCAGCCAGTCTGGATTCCCGCTTCGCGGGAATGACGTTCGCGTTCTAGAATCTCCCGGCATAGGCGACCTGGGTCCGAAGCGACGCGTCCTCGTCTCCCGGCTCCTGCTGCCGAAGGAGCACGCGGCCTCAGAACAGCCGCGTCAGCTCGAAACAGCCGGCACCGATCACCGCGGCGGCTGGCAGCGTCACCACCCAGGCGACGACGATGTTGCTGGCGATGTTCCAGCGCACCGCCGACAGCCGCCGCGACGCGCCGACGCCGACGATCGCGCCGGTGATCGTGTGCGTCGAGGAGACCGGCACGCCGCCCAGGATCGCCATGAACAGCGTGATCGCGCCGCCGCATTCGGCGCAGAAGCCCTGCGCCGGCGTCAGCCGCGTGATCTTCGATCCCATCGTGTGGACGATGCGCCAGCCGCCCGCCAGCGTGCCCATCGCCATTGCCGCCTGGCAGGCGAGCACCACCCATAAGGGAACGTGGAAAGAACCACCGGTAAGCCCCTGCGAATAAAGCAGGACGGCGATGATCCCCATCGTCTTCTGTGCGTCGCTGCCGCCGTGGCCGAGCGAATAGAGCGCCGCCGAGACGAGCTGCAGCTTGCGGAAGCGGCGGTCGACGCCCATCGGCGTCAATTTGAGGCTGGTCCAGGCAACGATCAGTACCAGCAGCATGGCGAGCAGCAGGCCCAGCGCGGGCGAGGTGAAGATGGCGATCGCGGTAGCCGAGACGCCGCCCCACACCACAGCATGGAACCCCGCCTTGGCGATGCCGGCGCCGAGCAAGCCCCCAATCAGCGCGTGCGTGCTGCTCGAAGGGATGCCGAGCAGCCAGGTGAGCACGTTCCAGGCGATCGCGCCGCCCAATGCGCCGAAGATCACGGATGCATCGACGATGTTCGCATCGACGATGCCGCGCCCGATCGTGTTGGCGACGTGCAGCCCGAACACGGCGAACGCGACGAAATTGAAAAACGCCGCCCAGACCACGGCATAATGCGGTTTGAGCACGCGCGTCGACACGACGGTTGCGATCGAATTCGCCGCGTCGTGCAGGCCGTTCAGGAAATCGAACGCCAGCGCGACCGCGATCAGGCCGTAGAGCAGAGGGAGGGAAACCATCGAGCGGCTCAGGCGTGATCGATGACGAGGCCCTGCACCTCGTTGGCGATGTCCTCGAACTTGTCGACGATGCGCTCCAGGTGGCTGAACACCTCGCGCCCGACGATGAAGTCCATCGGCCGCTCGCGCCCGTAGCGCTTGAACAGCGCCTTCACGCCCGAATCGTGGATTTCGTCGGCATGCCCCTCGAGCTGGATCAACCGCGCGGTCAGCTCGTGGAGGCGCCCGGCATTCTGGTTGAGGTGGCGCAGCAGCGGGATCGCCTCGGCGGTGACGCGCGCGGCCTCGACGATGATGCCGCTCATGTCGCGCATCTGCGGCTCGAAGACGGTGAGTTCGTAAAGCGCGATCGACTTGCCGGTCGCGTTCATCTGGTCGATCGCATCGTCCATCGTGCCGATCAGGTCGGTGATCGCCGAGCGATCGAACGGCGTCACGAAGATGCGGCGGACGTCGTGCAGCACGTCGCGCGTGATGTCGTCGGCCTGGTGCTCGCGCCGGATGATCTCATCGATGCACTCGCGGATCGAGTCGCCGTTCTGGAACAGCCGCGCAAGGGCATCGGCGCCGGCCACCAGCGTCGCGGCATGCGCTTCGAACAATTCGAAGAAGCGGCCCTGCTGCGGCATCAACTTGTGGAACCAACGCATCATCGGTGTCTTCTCCCGGCCGGTGCTGGGGGTGGTCGGCAGCACCAGGTCGGCGAGGCCGGGGGTGATCGCCGGCACGCGGAAATTGCGGATGAGCTGCTGCAGCTCGGGCTCCTCGACCGCTGTGCTGGCGCCGACGAGATCGAACCAGCGGGTCTCGCGCTCGTCCTGCTCGGGCCATTCGTCGGCCTGTTGCTGGTAAGCGAGCGGGAACACCGCCACCGTCACGTTGCGCGTCGTGCCGTCGCGGCGGCGCTTCAGGTAGCGATATTCGCCCAGGGCGGTGGGGCAGGGGATGCCGGAGATGCCGGCCTCCTCGAACGCTTCGTGCGCGGCGG
>JBQCHA010000297.1:0-11730 GCA_051955175.1 Sphingomonas sp. | reverse complement strand
GCGCCGCGCACGCTGTTGCCGGCGCAGGTCGAGCATCTCGGGGTCGAGGTGTTTCACGACATGACCGCCGGGCTCAAGGATGTCGATATCGTGATGATGCTGCGGCTGCAGATGGAGCGGATGCACGGATCGTTCATTCCCTCGACCCGCGAGTATTTCCACTTTTTCGGCCTCGATTACGACAAGCTGAAACTGGCGAAACCCGACGCGCTGATCATGCATCCCGGGCCGATGAACCGCGGGGTCGAGATCGATTCGAGCGTCGCCGACCATCCCGATCGCTCGGCGATCACCGAGCAGGTCGAGATGGGCGTAGCGGTGCGGATGGCGTGCCTCGACGTGCTGACACGGCGCGCGCGCGGCGTGGAGGGTTGGGCATGAGCCGCCCCCTCGCCTTCCTGAACGCCACGCTGGTCTGCCCGGCGGGCGGCGTCAGCACCGGTGGCCTGCTGACCCGCGACGGCGCGATCGCGGCGACCGGCACGATCGACGTGCCGTCGGACGCCGAGACGATCGACTGCAAGGGCAAGATGCTCAGCCCCGCGATCGTCGATCTTGGCGTGTTCGCGATCAACCTCGATGCGTTCCACGCCGGCGGCATCGTCCGTGTCGGGCTGATGCCCGACCAGTCGCCGGTGCTTGACGATCCCGGCATCGTCCAGCGTGCCGCGCTGATCGGCAAGCCCAAATTGTGGATTCACCCGCTCGCTGCGGCGACGCGCGGGCTGGCCGGCACCGATCTGGCCGAGATGGCGATCAACCAGGGCGCCGGTGCGAAGGCGGTTGCGACGGGGCGGCGCTGGGTCGCCGATTCGGGCGTGATGCGCAAGGTGCTGGCCTATGCCCGCGACCTCGACCTCGCGGTGGTCGCCCACGCCGAGGACAGCGGTCTCACCGCCCATGCCGTCGCCACCGCCGGCGAGACCGCGACGCGGCTCGGCCTGCCGGCCGCGCCGGCACTGGCCGAACCGCTCGCCATCGCCCGCGACCTGATGCTCGCCGAGGAAACCGGTGCGCGCCTGCACATCCGGCAGGTGACGACGGCGCAGGGCTTCGAGCTGGTCCGCGCGGCCAAGCGGCGCGGAGTGAAGGTCACCTGTGGCATCACCCCTGCGCATCTGCTGCTCAGCGACAATGCGATGACCGATTTCCGCACCTTCGCGCACCTCTCACCGCCGCTGCGCAGCGAGGACGACCGCCAAGCGGCGCTCGCCGCGGTCGCCGACGGCACGGTCGACGTGCTGTCTTCGGGCCATGATCCGCGCGGGCCGGAGGAAAAGCGCCTGCCGTTCGTCGATTCAGCGCCTGGTGCGGCCAATGCCGAGTTGCTGCTGCCATTGGCGCTGGGGCTGGTGCGTGACGGGCGACTGCCGATCGAGCGGCTGATCGCAATGCTGGCCGCCAATCCGTCGCGCGTGCTGGGCCTCGACAGCGGTACGTTGGCGACGGGTGCGCCGGCCGACCTGATGCTGTTCGACGCCGATGCCCCGTGGCGGATCGACGCCGCGACGATGCACGCCAAGGCGGGCAATACGCCCTTCGACGGCCTGCCGGTTCAAGGCAAGGTGCTGAAGCTGTTCAAGGGCGGCGCGCCGCTGCTCTAAGGGCGGAGCGGCGCCTTGCCGGCACCGCCCTCTCGGGAGAAGGCCTTCAGCGCGAGGCGAGTTCAGTGCCCCGCTTCACCCATTGCGCGACCTGGTCGCCGGCGTCGGTGCGGACGAAGCAGCGGCCGCCGTGTGCCTGATATTGGCTGCACAAGCGCCGCGCATCGGCCTTGCTGAAGCCGCCGGCCGACAGCCGATAGTAAGTGGTGCCGTTCTGGCTGAAGCTCATGCCCTGCGGCGTCTGCTGCGCCAGCGCGGGCAGGCGCCGCGTCGCGCGCACCCATCCGTCGCGCGCGACCGCGGCATTCTCGAAGGCGCCGAACTGGACGTAGTAATTGCCTGCGGCCAGCGCCTGCGGCGCAGCGGCGGGCTTGGTCGCGCGGGCGCTGGCGTAGGCGAACGCCGGCGCGGTCTTGGCCGACGGCAGCGCGTTCGCGGTCGGCAGGGCTTGCACCACCTCGTGCCGAGCGGCGAAGACGACATGCGGCGCGGCGGCGACCTCAGCCGCGGCGACCTCGACCGGCGCCGGCTTGGCGGCAGGCGCGGCCTCTACAGCCGGAGCGGGCTCGGCAACGGGCGCGGCGGGCGCGGTGGCATCGGCCAGCGCGACATTGGTCGCCGGCGCGTTCAGCGCGAGCGCCACCGGCTGGCCCGGGTCCTGCGACGGCTTGACGCCCAGCAGCGTCGCCACCTGTTGCGACGCGTTGGTGGGATGCGTGAACTGCGCCCATTCGCCCAGCCGCTCGTCGACCTTGGCGGGCGTCAGGTCCATGCCGACGATAACGCGCGCGTCGCGCCAGTCACCGCCCAACGCCATCGCGAGCGCGAGGTTCTGCCGCGTCTTGGCGTCGGCCCCCGGCGTCCGCGCGGCGGGCAGCAGCACTGCCACCGCGCCCTTGGGATCGCCGGCCAGCGCCAGCGCGAGACCGCGGTCGCTCGCCGGAATGATGTCGGCATAGCGGGTCAGCGTGGCGCGTGCGGCGGTCCAGTCGCCCTCCGCCGTCTCGGCGAGCGCGAGGTTCAGCGCCGCTTTGGCATTGGCGGGATCGAGCGCCAGCGTGTCGGCGAACGCCTGATGTGCCGATGCGAAGCGCCCGGCCTGCAGATAGCTCTGGCCGAGCAGCGCGCGATAGCCGGCGTCGCGCGGCTGTAGCGCCACCGCGGCTTCGGCATATTCCACCGCTTTGTCGCCGTTGCGATGGGCGATCTGCCGGCCTGCCTTGTCGGCAAGGTCGGCGGCCTGGCGCTGCGCCTTGTCGGCATCGCGCGCGCTGGCCGAAGCGAGGCCCTGGCCATGGCTGCAGGCGACCACCGAGCCGCCGAGCATCAGCGCGGACAGGCTCAACGACAGAACGGCACGGGTCTTCATTGCTTCAATCCCTCTGAGTCTTGCCGTCGGCGGCCGGCAACGCGCGCGCCAGATCCTCGACCTCGGGCAAGGTGGCGAGGAAGGCGTCGAGCGCCTCGGTCACCAAATGCTGCGCCGACCGATCGCATATCGCGGTGGCGAGCCGCAGCCGCAGGTGACGGTCGCTGTCCAATCGCAGCGTGAAGGCCGACTTGCCGCGGCCCTGACGGGCGCGGATGCGGCGGCCCATGCGGACCAGCGCCTCACTGGTCATACCGGCGCCGGCGCGATCGGCCGACGGCGCCGGTTCGGCAACCGGCGTGGCGACCTCGGCTTCGGCGGCGGGCGCGGACGCCGCGACGGTCTCCGGTGTGACCGGCTGTGGCGGGGCAAGCGCTTCTTCCACGACAGCGGGCGGCTCTGGCGCCACCGGCTGCGACGCGGCGGGGCGCAACGCCGTCTCGCGATCGTTGGCGTCGGCGGGGCGCAGCTGCACCCGCGTCACCGGCGCTGCGGGCTCGCCCGTTCCCATGTCGTTCCAGCCGAGATCGTCCAGCGCCTCGGCGAAATTGCCGAAGCCGGCGAAACCCTGCGGCCGCATCGCCGGGCGTGCCTGCCCCTTGCGCGCAAGCAGGCTGGAGGTCAGCGATGCCTGCGCCTTGGGCTGTCCCATCATCGCGCCCATCTCAGCCGACCACCCGACGGCCGAAGCCGTTCACCGATCGTTGCGGGACGAAGCCGGGGGTCGCGGCCGGGGCGGCAAACACGGTGCGGCGGAAATTCTTCTCCAGCCGGTCGTGGACATAGGCCCACAAGGCATCGATCTCCTGCGCCGACCTGCCCTTTGGGTCGAGCTCCATGACGGTGCGGCCGTCGATCATCGATCCGGCGAAATCGGTGCGGTGATGGACGGTGACGGGCGCCACGGTGCCGTGCTGCGACAGCGCGACCGCGGCTTCGGAGGTGATTCGCGCCTTCGGCGTGGCGCCGTTGACGACGAAGATCAGCGGCTTGCCGGCGCGATCGCACAGATCGACGGTGGCGCCGACGGCGCGCAGGTCGTGCGGGCTCGGCCGCGTCGGGATGACGACCAGCTCGGCGACGGCGATGACGCTCTGGATCGCCATGGTGATCGCCGGCGGCGTGTCGATGACGGCGAGGCGGAAGCCCTGCTGCCGCAGAATCTCGAGGTCGGCGGCGAGTCGCGCCACCGTGGTCTGCGCATAGGCCGGATATTCCGCCTCACGCTCGTTCCACCAATCGGACAGCGACCCCTGCGGGTCGATGTCGATCAGCACGACCGGCCCCTGCCCTGCCCTCTGCGCCTGTACGGCGAGATGGCCTGATAGGGTGGTCTTGCCCGACCCGCCCTTCTGCGATGCCATAGCGAGAACCCGCATTTCTTCCTCTCGGTCCGCCCCAGTCCGGCCAAGTCAGTGCCATTGCGGGGATAAGAACAGGTTAACGTGTCGCCACTACGGTGACGTCAGCCGTTGCCAAATGCCGCTGGACGGGCAAGATCGCGGCACGGGACGCCACGGTCATGGGGAGACGCCGGGAATGAGGACGGGATTTCGCGCAATGCTGGTCGGCGGCGGCATCGCACTCGCCGCCAGCGCGGCGTGGGCGCAGGCCAATCCGGTGAAAGCCGGCGTCGACGCCTGGGGGCGCCAGGACTATGCCGCGGCGATCAAGGAGTGGCAGGGGCCCGCCGCGCGCGGCGACGCCGATGCGCAGTTCAACATGGGCCAGGCCTATAAGCTGGGCCATGGCGTGCCGCAGGACCGTGCCAAGGCGCTCGACTGGTATCGCAAGGCGGCCGAGCAGGGCCATTTCCAGGCGCAGGATAATTATGGCCTGCTGCTGTTCCAGGACGGGCAGCTGAAGCAATCGGTGCCGTGGCTGGAAAAGTCGGTCGCCCGCGGCAACGCGCCGGCCGAGCTGGTGCTCGGCACCATGCTGTTCAACGGCGACGGCGGCCTGAACAAGGATTGGCCGCGCGCCTATGCGCTGATGACGCGCGCGTCCGACGCGGGACTGGCCGACGCCAGCAAGACGCTGGGCGAGATGGACAAGTACATTCCGGAGGATCAGCGCCGCCAGGGCCTGACGCTCGCGCAGCACTATGCCGCCGAGGCGCGCCGCCCGCACCTGCCGCCGGAACTCACCGGCCATCCGGCCACGCCGATCCGCACCACGCCGGTGCCGCCGTCCGAGGTCGCCGCGGCTGCGCCCGGAGCATCCTACGCACCGCCGGGGGCAGCGGCGTCACCCTCTGCCGCTGCGCCGGTCAAGCCGATGCGTCACGTCGAACCCGTGCCGGCCAAGGCCGTGGCAACGCCGAAGCCGCAACCGGCGCCCGCCGCATCCGACGGCAAATGGCGCGTGCAGCTCGGCGCGTTCAGCACCGAGGATCGCGCCCGGCGCCTATGGCAGGAGCTGAACCCGAAGGTCGCAGCGCTGCATGACAGCCAGCTGTTCCTGGTCCACGCCGGCGCGGTGACCCGCCTGCAGGCCGGCGGCTTCGCCTCCAGCGCGGCGGCCGATCGCGTCTGCGCGGCGGTGAAGCGGGCCGGCAACGCCTGCCTGCCGGTCGCGCCCTGAACACCGCGACAGTCCGCTGACGCGCGCGGCGGACGTCCGCGTAAAAAAATCTGCAGCGGCTTGTCGATTCGCGGCAAGCTCGTTCGTCGTCCCGATGAGACGGCAACGGTGTCGGCTCTGGCAAGGAGACAGACAATGCGGGTTATGGTGTTCATCAAGGCGACCGAGGACAGCGAAAAGGGCATCGAGCCCACGCCCGACATGCTCGAGGCGTTCCAGGCGATGGATCGCTTCACCGAGGAACTGGTCGAGGCCGGCGTGTTCGTTGCGGCCGCCGGGTTGAAACCCAGCGCCGAGGCGAAGCGCATCGCGGTGGACGGCACAAAGCGGACGGTGATCGACGGCCCCTTCGCCGAAGCGCGCGAGTTGGTCGCCGGCTTCTCGATCGGGGAAGTCAGGGACATGGACGAGGCGATCGCCTGGGCGAAGCGCTGCCCCAATCCGATGCCGGGACCGAGCGAGATCGAGATCCGGCCGTTCTTCGAGGCTGCCGACCTCGCCGACTTCGTGACGGCCGAGGAGCTCGCCAATCCCCGTCAGGGCGAACGCGGCAAGCTCGGCGTCGCCTGACGCGGGCAGCGGCTGATCAAACCAAAAGGAGTGGGACAATGCGTGTCATGGTGATCGTGAAGGCGACCAAGGACAGCGAGCAGGGCGTGATGCCCTCCTCGGAACTGCTCGAAGCGATGGGCAGGTTCAACGAAGAGCTGGTGAATGCCGGCATCATGCAGAGCGGCGACGGGCTGAAGCCCTCATCGATGGGCAAGCGCGTGGCGTTCGACGGCGCGAGCCGCACGGTGATCGACGGCCCCTTCGCGGAGACGCGCGAGCTGGTCGCCGGCTATTGGGTGTGGAAGGTGAAGGACATGGAGGAGGCCGTCACCTGGGTGAAGCGCTGCCCCAACCCGATGCCCGGCCCCAGCGAGATCGAGATCAGGCCCTTTTACGAGCTGGCCGACCTCTCGGAGAACGCGACGCCCGAAGCGATCGATATACACGAGCGGACGCGCGCGAAGCTGGAAGGCGCCTGATCTCCGCCGCCGCCGGCTTGCCTTGCCAGCGGTGCTGGCCGACAAGGCGGCATGGCGGCGGCGGACACCCATCGGGCGATCGAGGCGACCTTCCGCATCGAACGGGCGAGGCTGATCGCGGGCCTCGCCCGGATGGTGCGCGATGTCGACCTGGCCGAGGAACTGGCGCAGGATGCGCTGGTCACCGCGCTTGCCGAATGGCCGAAGAGTGGCGTGCCGGACCGGCCCGGCGCCTGGTTGATGGCGGTCGCCAAGCGCCGCGCGCTCGACCGGCTGCGGCGCGACACGATGCGGACGCGCAAGCATGAGGCTATCGCCCATGAACTTGATGAGGCGGTCGACGGCGCGGCCGAGGCGATCGCGGCGATCGACGACGACCTTGGTGACGAGCTGCTCGGCCTGATCTTCACCGCCTGCCATCCCGTTCTTTCGGCCGAGGCGCGCGCCGCGCTGACGCTCCGGGTGGTCGGCGGGCTGACCACCGACGAGATCGCGCGTGCTTTCCTGTCGAACGAAGCGACCATCGCGCAGCGCATCGTCCGCGCCAAGAAGGCGATCGCGAAGGCCCGACCGACCTTCGAAACGCCTCGCGGGGCCGAACGCGCCGTGCGGCTGCCGTCGGTGTTGGAAGTCGTCTACCTGATCTTCAACGAAGGCTATGCGGCGACCGCGGGCGACGATCTCGTCCGCCCGGCGCTGGCGCAGGAGGCACTGCGCCTCGGCCGCGTGCTGGCCCGACTGATGCCCGACGAAGCCGAAGTGCTGGGGCTGACCGCGCTGATGGAGTTTCAGGCCTCGCGCCTCGCCGCGCGTAGCGGCCCCGACGGCGCGTTCGTGCCGATCACCCGGCAGGACCGCGCGCGCTGGGACCGGTTGCTGATTCGCCGAGGCGCCGAGGCATTGGCGCGCGCCGAGGCATTGGCCGGCGCCGAACAGGAATGGGGTCCTTACGTGCTGCAGGCCGCACTCGCCGCCTGCCACGCCAACGCGCCGAGCGCCGACGGCACCGACTGGCCGCGCATCGCCGCGCTCTACGACCGCCTGAGTGTGGCGGCGCCGTCACCGGTGGTCGAGCTCAACCGCGCGATCGCACACAGCATGGCGTTCGGGCCGGAGGCCGGGTTGCGCCTGCTCGACTCGCTCGGCGATGCGCCGGCGCTGCACAGCTACGCCCCCTTGCCGGCGGCACGCGGCGACTTCCTGTTTCGCGCCGGCCGTCCCGCCGAAGCGCGCGTCGCGTTCGAGGCGGCGGCGGCGCTCACCCGCAACGCCCGGGAACGAGCCTTCTTGCTCGGCCGTGCGCGCGACTGCGACGGCGCGGCGTGAGGCGTTAGGCTCCGGCGCCGCTCGCCAGCGCCTTCAGCGACCGCCCGGCGACGCGCTCGATGCGCCATTCGTCCATCATGCTGGCGCCCATCGCGGTGTAGAAGTCGATCGCCGGCTGGTTCCAGTCGAGCACCGCCCATTCGAAACGCGCACAGTCGCGTGCCAACGCCAGCCCGGCAAGGTGACGCAGCAACGCGGTGCCGACCCCCGATCCCCGCGCCTCGGGCGTGACGTAGAGGTCCTCGAGATAGAGCCCCTTGCGCCCGGTCCAGGTCGAGAAATTGTGGAAGAACAAGGCGAAGCCCACCGCCATCCCGTCGCGCTCGGCGATCACCGCCTCCGCCGCCCGTTCGTCGAACAGCGCCTTCGCCAGCATCGGCTCGGTCGCCTCCACCGCATCGGGCTCGCGTTCGAACTCGGCCAGCTCGCGCACGAAGCGCAGGATGGTGGGGACGTCGTCGCGCGCGGTGGGTCGGATCGCGATGGTCATGCGGCAGCCTCTGTTTGCGGAACCGGTGAAGGCGAGCCGCGCACCGCGACCGCACATCCGGCGATAATCAATCCCGCGCCCACCGCGGTGAACGGCGAGACATGCTCCCCGAACACCAGATAGCCGAGCAGCGCCGACCACAGGAACGCGGTATATTCGACCGGAGCCAGCACCTGGGCCTCGGCATGGCGATAGGACCAGGCGAGCAGGATCGCGGCGATCGAGCCCAGCACCGCGATGGCGGCGATGCGCGGCAATTGCACTGCGGCAGGCCATCCGGAGAACCACGGCGCTCCCAGCAACAGCAGCGCGCCGAGCACGGTGCTGGTGAACAATGCCACCTCCAGCGCGTCGGCGACCTGGGCCTGGCGGCGCAGCAGGATCAGGCTGACGGCATAGAGAAACGAGGCGGCGACGATCGCCAGCGAGCCGAGCACATGCGCCGAGCTTGCTGCGTCGTGGACCTCGCCCGCGGCGATCGCCAGCACGCCCAGGCTCGCGACCAGCGATCCGCCGATCGCGGTGCGCCGCACTCGCTCGCCCAGCACTGCCGCGGCGAGGAACAGCGCGATCAGCGGCGCCAGGAAGGTGAGCGCCACGCCCTGCGCCATCGGCACGTGCACCAGGCCGTAGAAGAACAAGACCACCGACGCGCCCGCCGCGGCGCCCCGCATCAGGTGCAGCCGCAGCGCGGCGCGGCTCGGCCATGGCCGCCGCCGGATCACGAATACCGGCCCGAGCAGCACCACCGCCGCGATCGAGCGCCACAACACCGCGCTGTACGCGCCGCTGGCGATCGACAGCCCCTTCATCAGCGCGTCCATGCCCGAATAGCTGGCGATGCCCAGCGCGGCGACGGCAAAAGCGGTGGAAGGAGAGACGGATGACGCCATGGTCGAGGTGCTTGCCGCTGCGGCGCTCTGGACGCAAGGGCCTGCCTTCCCATCGCAAGACAGTGCCGCCGCCCGGCGCCCGCCGCGGTCCAGTTCTGGAACGCCGAGCCTCACCGGCTCCCGGTGAATGCCGACGCACTCTCGGGGCACGCGCACCTTCCCCGGCGGCGGATTTCCGCGTTCGCCCCGGCGCGGGCGCTGGCGCGGCGCCGCGCCGCGGCGGCCCATCGGTGCCGGGCGACCGACCGTACCCCTTTCGGCCGATATTTTTTTGTTCGCCGCCTGTTCGCTTGCATTTTCGCAACGTGGCGGAAGTCCATGCGTCGCTCCCCCTGACCGGTGGACCGCTGCTGCGAACCGAGTCATATGAGCGATGAACCGAGTCCTCGAACTGTCATTTACGGACTTGATCGCGCCCCGGCTTTGGCACAATCTCTTGTGGCTGAGGCGGGGGCCTGCCCCAACTACTGGTGTTGACGGGTCCGCAAACCCATATTGCGGACGATGCTGCCCTGTACCTCGGCCACGGGCCAGTGCGTGACAATTGTCCCCCGCTGCGGCCCGCCAAGTGATAGGATGGGGGTTCGCCCCCGAGTCGAACGGACCGAGAACGGATTCGCGAGCAAGGGGAGTCGAGACCGTGGATTTCAGGGACGCACAGGAGAATTCGAGTAACATGGCGACCGACGCGATCGAGGCAGCCGCGGCCAGCACCGCCGACACCATCCAGGCGGCGATGGCGTCGGCCGGGCATGCGCAGGGCGCGCGCCCCCAGCCCTATCCGATCGAGGTCGATCACAGCCGTGACGACCTGCTGACGGCATTCGGCAAGGACACGCTGAAGGACCGCTACCTGCTGCCGGGCGAAAGCTTCCAGGACCTGTTCGTGCGTGTGGCCTCGGCTTACGCCGACGATGCCGCGCATGCCCAGCGGCTCTATGACTATATCTCGCGGCTGTGGTTCATGCCGGCGACGCCGGTCCTGTCGAACGGCGGCACCGGGCGCGGGCTTCCCATCTCCTGCTATCTCAATTCGGTGCCGGACAGCCTGGAAGGCATCGTCGACACCTGGAACGAGAATGTCTGGCTCGCCTCGCGCGGCGGCGGCATCGGCACCTATTGGGGCAATGTTCGCGGCATCGGCGAGCCGGTCGGCCTCAATGGCAAGACCAGCGGCATCATCCCGTTCGTGCGTGTGATGGATTCGCTGACGCTGGCGATCAGCCAGGGCTCGCTGCGGCGCGGTTCGGCGGCCTGCTATCTCGACATCTCGCACCCGGAGATCGAGGAGTTCCTCGAAATCCGCAAACCCTCGGGGGATTTCAACCGCAAGGCGCTCAACCTGCACCACGGCGTGCTGATCCCCGACGCCTTCATGGAAGCGGTGCGCGACGGCGCCGACTGGGAGCTGAAGAGTCCCAAGGACGGATCGGTGCGCGGCAGCGTCAACGCGCGCGCGCTGTTCCAGAAGCTGGTCGAGACGCGGCTGCAGACCGGCGAGCCGTACATCGTCTTCTCCGACCATGTGAACAAGAACATGCCCAAGCATCATCGCGAGCTGGGCCTGAAGGTCTCGACGTCGAACCTGTGCAGCGAGATCACGCTGCCGACCGGCAAGGACCACCTGGGCAACGACCGCACCGCGGTGTGCTGCCTGTCGTCGCTGAACCTCGAGACCTGGGATCAGTGGAAGGACGAGAAGGGCTTCATCGAGGATGTCATGCGCTTCCTCGACAACGTCCTGCAGGATTATATCGACCGCGCCGAGCCGGGCATGGCGCGCGCCGCTTATTCCGCCGCCCGCGAGCGCTCGGTGGGCCTCGGCGTGATGGGCTTCCACTCGTTCCTGCAGGCACGCGGCCTGCCGTTCGAGGGCGCGATGGCGAAGTCTTGGAACATGAAGATGTTCAAGCACGTCCGCGCCCAGGTCGACGCCGCGTCGATGGCGCTGGCGGTCGAGCGCGGCCCCTGCCCCGACGCCGCCGACATGGGCGTGATGGAGCGCTTCAGCTGCAAGATGGCGATCGCGCCGACCGCGTCGATCAGCATCATCTGCGGTGGCACCAGCGCGTGCATCGAGCCGATCCCGGCCAATATCTACACCCACAAGACCTTGTCGGGCTCGTTCGCGGTCAAGAACCCCTATCTCGAGAAGATCCTGATCGAGAAGTCGAAGAACAGCGACGCGGTGTGGAACTCGATCCTCGAGCGCGGCGGATCGGTGCAGCATCTCGACTTCCTGAGCCAGGAAGAGAAGGATTGCTTCAAGACCAGCTTCGAGATCGACCAGCGCTGGCTGCTCGAACTCGCCGGCGACCGCGCGCCGTTCATCGATCAGGCGCAGAGCCTCAACCTGTTCATCCCGGCCGATGTCGAGAAGTGGGACCTGCTGATGCTCCACTTTCGCGCGTGGGAATTGGGCATCAAGTCGCTC
>JBQCHA010000296.1:0-10092 GCA_051955175.1 Sphingomonas sp. | reverse complement strand
GCCGTTTCTCGGTGCTGTCCCTGGTGATCTTGGCGAAACCGACCCAGGCACCGTCTTCATGGATGGCGTCGACGACGACCTGCGCCAGGAATTTCGTCCCGTCCTTGCGCACGCGCCAGCCCTCCATCTCGAACCGCCCGTGCTCGGCAGCGGTCTTCAGGATGCGGGAAGGGAGGCCGTCCCGCCGGTCTTCGGGCAGGAAGAACTTGGAAAAATGCTCGCCGATGATCTCGTCGGCCTCATACCCCTTGAACCGGCGTGCACCGGCATTCCAGGTCGTGATCCGCCCCTGGGGGTCGAGCATGTAGATGGCATAATCCTCGACCGAACTGACGAGCAGCTGGAAGCGCTGCTCGCTTTCGCGCAGCGCCCGCTCCCGTTCCCTGCGTTCGGTGATGTCGCGGGTGATCTTGGCGAAGCCGATCAGCTGCCCGGCATCGTCGCGGATCGGATCGAGGATGGCGTTGGCCCAGAAGCGGGTACCATCCTTGCGCACGCGCCACCCTTCGGCCTCGAAACGGCCTTCGCGCGCTGCCGTTGCAAGCGCCCGCGCCGGCAGACCGGCACGAAGATCCTCCTGGGTGAAGAACCGCGAGAAATGCTCACCGATGATTTCCTCGGCGGAATAGCCCTTGAGGCGCTCGGCTCCGGCATTCCACGTCACGATCCGACCTTCTGGATCAAGCATGTAGAGCGCGTAATCGGTAACGGCGTCGACCAGCAGTTGGAACGTCTCGGCAGACGGATGCTTGTGGAATTCGGATGTCGGCAAAATCTCGTCCCGTGCTAGCCCCCCGGCTCGACACCACACTACGGACCAAAGTCCATAGTTGGTCAAGGCGAGCCTGCAACAGGAATCGCACGCCGGTGTCCGGCGATTACAGGCCGGCCTGGATCGCCAGACGCATCGCCTCGGCGGTTGTCGACACGCCGAGGCGCTTCACAAGGGCACTGCGGTGCATCTTGATGGTCTTTTCGGTCACGCCCAGCATTGCGGCGATCTGGCGGTTGCGCTTGCCCTGCGCCATCAGCCGCAGGACCGCTTGCTGTCGTGATGTGAGGCCATTGATCCGTTCCAGCGCGGCGGTTCGGGCAGCGCCGGACGGGCGGTCGCCGACCTCCATCTGACTGCCGACGAAATAGGCGAGCCTGCCTTCGTCGTCGAACAGCGGCGCCACCATCACGGCGTTCAGGAAGGTGCTGCCGTCCTTGCGGTAGTTGACCAGTTCGAGCACGGCGGGGGTTCCCGCCGCCACCGCGCGGGCGAGCGCCGCCGATTGGGCGCGGGAGGTCTCGGGACCGGCGAGGATGCGGCAATTCCGGCCGATGAGCTCTGCCGCCGCATAGCCCGTCAATGCCTCGAACGGGCGGTTCGCGGCGATGATCGGGTTATCGGGCTGGTTTGGATCAGTGACGATCGACGCGAGGGGCGACAGCAGGATCGACCGCACGAGCTCCCGTTCGTCGAGGGTGTGTCTTGTCAATCCGGTCCTCGTCGGCGGCTGGCTTGGGTTCAATACACGATGCGAGACAATCGCCCTCCCCGCTGCACCGGGTCGGCCGATGATCGCCTGCACCTGGTACCATACGTAACGTGCCACATCATCATGAAGTGAAACGAGCAATCGCAATTCCGACGGATCGCGGCCATGGCCGCAGAGCCGCCGAGCGCTCTTTGTGTATTCACATGCAGATGCTAACAGACCAATTCCAACTCGTCCCTCCTGCCTCCACCGCAATCTTCAACCCGACGCAACGCGAATTATAGAGGGCCGGTATGACCCCCGCTTCGACCCGTCGCATCCTGCTCGCGAGCCTGATCGGCACTGCGATCGAGTTTTACGATTTCTATATCTACGCGACGGCTGCGGCGCTGGTGCTCGGTCCGCTGTTCTTTCCCGCCAGCGACCCGGCGGTGCAGCTGCTCGCCTCCTACGCGAGTTTCGGCCTCGCCTTCTTCGCGCGGCCGGTGGGTGCGGCGGTATTCGGGCATTTCGGCGACCGGCTGGGGCGCAAGTCGACGCTCGTCGCCTCGCTGGTGCTGATGGGAGGATCGACCTTCGCCATCGCCTTCTTGCCCGGTTATGCGCAGATCGGCTGGGTCGCTCCGCTGCTCCTGTGCATCCTGCGCTTCGGCCAGGGCCTGGGCCTCGGCGGCGAATGGGGCGGCGCGTCGTTGCTTGCGGTCGAGAATGCGCCCGCGGGGCGGGAGAATCGCTGGGGCATGTTCCCGCCGCTGGGTGCGCCGGTCGGCTTCATAGCGGCGAACGGCTTGTTCCTGCTGTTGGGCGCGGTGCTGACTGACCAGCAGTTCCGCGAATGGGGGTGGCGCCTGCCGTTCCTGGCCAGCGCGGTGCTGGTGATGCTCGGCCTGTGGGCCCGGCTCAAGCTGACGGAGACGCGCGCTTTCCGTGAGGCCGCCGCGCACGAAGCGCTGGCGAAGGTACCGATTGCACAGCTCTTCCGGCACCATCTGCGCGCGACAACGGCCGGTACGGCCGGTGTGGTGGCATGTTTCGCGCTGTTCTACCTGACGACCGCCTTCGCCTTGAGCTACGGCACGACAACGCTGGGCTACGGACGCCAGGCCTTTCTCGGGCTGGAGATCGGGGCGATCCTGTTCCTCGCGCTCGGCGTGGTGATATCGTGCACGCTGGCCGACCGCATGGGCGCGAAGACCATGCTTCGCTGGGGCTTCGCCGGATGTGTCCTGTCCGGGCTGCTGATGGGGCCGATGCTGCAGGCGGATTCGCTGGGCTGGGTGTTCGCCTGGCTCGCCTTGTCGCTGTTCGTGATGGGGTTCGCCTATGGCCCCCTCGGCGGCTGGCTGCCGTCGCTGTTTACGGCAAGCGTGCGCTACACCGGCGTGTCTATCGCCTTCAACCTGGGCGGCATCATCGGCGGGGCACTGGCACCGATCGCCGCGCAGGCGCTGGCACTTCGCGGCGGGCTTGCGCTGGTGGGAGCCTATCTCGTCGCCGCCGGGCTGGTGAGCCTGTGCGGCCTCGCCCTGCTTCGCCGCAATGGGTCCGCTTAGATCGAGGCACGGCACAGCGGGCCAGAAGCGGCCCATTTGCCCAGAGGCGGGAACGTCAGAGGTTGCCGCGCAAGGACGACGCTGGAACGAGCGCCAACTCTGCAGGTTGGTGACCCCTACGGGAATCGAACCCGTGTTTCAGCCGTGAAAGGGCCGCGTCCTAGACCGCTAGACGAAGGGGCCACACCGTTCCGGCGCAGCGGAGCGGGTCGGTTAGGGAAATGCGCCTCGCCGGTCAAGCATGTTCGCGCGCGGTCGGGTCAATCGGCCCAGGCGGCGTCCTCCACGTGCAACTCGGCGGCCGGCCGGGCGCCCCAATCATCGATCTTCGGCCGGCCGGCGAGCCACAGGCGGCGGTGCGAGGGAGCGCCGAGCAAGGCCTGGCCCAGCGCGGTCTCGGCCTGGCGGAAGGCGACCGCTTTCAGACTTCGCCCGTCATCGCCGGCGACGATCGCGCGGACATGGCCGTTGCCGACCACATCGCACTTGATGATCCGGACCGGCCCAGCCGCGACGCGCGGCGACGGCCAGCCCACACCATAGGGGCCACCACCGTCCAGCGCTGCGACCAGATCGGGTGTCACCCCGCCCGGTGCCAGCAAGGCATCGACCAGCAGCGCGCGCTCGGCCAGCGATCGCGTCACCGCTGCCGACAACCGCTCCTCCAGGAAATCGGCAAACGCTTCGATCCGGTCCGCGGCAACGGTGAGGCCGGCTGCCATCGCATGGCCGCCGCCGGCGACCAGCAGGCCGCTGTCCTTCGCCGCCAGCACCGCGGCGCCCAGATCGACCCCGGCGATCGACCGGCCCGAGCCCTTGCCGACGCCATCCTCGTCCAGCGCGATGACGATCGCCGGGCGGCCGAGCTTTTCCTTCAACCGGCCAGCGACGATGCCGATTACGCCGGGATGCCAGCCGGGGCCGGCGGCGACGACCACCATGCGCTCGCCGCGCGCGTGGGTCAGCGCCTCGGCTGCTTCCTGCACCATCGCCTCGATCGCGCGGCGTTCCTCGTTCAGCCGGTCGAGCTCGGCGGCGATCGCCTGCGCCTCGGCCGGATCGCGCGTGGTGAGCAGCCGCACGCCGAGATCGGACTTGCCCACCCGCCCCCCGGCATTGATCCGCGGCCCCAGCGCGAAGCCGAGATCGGTCGCGGTCGGCGCACGGGTCAGGCGCGAAACCTCGATCAACGCGTTCAGGCCGATGTTACGGCGCTGCGCCATCACCTTCAGGCCCTGCGCGACGAACGCCCGGTTGAGCCCGCGCAGCTGCGCCACGTCGGCCACGGTGCCCAGCGCGACGATGTCGAGCAGGTCGAGCAGCCGCGGCTCGGGCCGACCGTTGAAGAAGCCGCGTCCACGTAGATCGCGTACCAGCGCTGCCCCGAGCAGGAAGGCGACGCCGACCGCGGTGAGGTGGCCGTGCTGCGCGCCCTCGCCTTCGTCCAGCCGGTTGGGATTGACCAACGCATGGGCGTGCGGCAGCGCGGCGGCGCATTTGTGATGGTCGACGACGACGACGTCGACCTTCGCCTCGCTCGCCATCGCCAGCGCCTCAAACGCCTGCGCGCCGCAATCGACGGTAACGATCAGCGAGCTGCCGCCCTCGGCAATGCGCACCAGCGCCTCGCCCGAGGGGCCGTAGCCCTCCATCAGCCGGTCGGGAATATAGGTCGCGGGGTCGAGCCCGAGATCGCGCAGCAACCGCACCATCAGCGCCGCCGAGGTGGCGCCGTCGACGTCGTAATCGCCGAAGATCGTCACCCGCTCGCCGGCCTGCACCGCATCGGCGAGCCGCCCGGCGGCGCGGTCCATGTCGCGGAAAGTCGAGGGGTCGGGCATGAACGCGCGGATCGACGGCGTGCGATGCGCCTCCAGCGCCTCGCGCGGGCAGCCGCGGGCGAGCAGCAGCTGCGTCACCAGGTCGTCGGGCGCGAAGCCGGGATCGCGCGCGTCGGCGGCAAGTGCGCGCCAGCGCCACGGTTGGCCGAGGATCGAACGGTGAATGTCGAGAACGGGAGTCACGTCATGCCTTCGCTTTGCCGCCGGCGCACCGGCTCCCCGTCCGGCGCATCCGCGGCAGCATCCTGTCGGGGGATCGATCGGGAAGCGAGCCGGCGCGCTGCCAGGCCCTGGCGGACAGCCTTAGCGTATCCAGCGGCCTTCGCGAAACCACTTGGTGATTATGTATTTGACGCCGGTCACCACCGGCATGCCTTCGTGCAGCGTCGCGGGGTTGGGCATGCCGTCGGTGCCCATGTTGTTCCACACCAACAGCAGGCCGCGCCGCGGCCGGAAGCGCACGCCCGCCTGCGGAAACCAGGTCGCCCCGCCCTCCTCGACATCGTTGAGGTAGATCATCGCGGTCCAGGTCCGCTGCCCGCCCTCATGCTTGACGCGCTGCCAATACTCCTCGGTCTCATGGAAATAATCGTGGTGGGCGCGGAATTGCTGGCCGGGGGCGTAGCGCTGGCCCTGCATGGTCTCGCCATATTCGGGCGCGAGGCCGAGCAGCCGCGCCAGCCCCTCGTCGATCGGCCGGATGTCATCGGACCAGCGATCCATGTCGCAGCTCTCGCTGGTGCGGAAATCGGCATAGTTGCTCGACGACAGCAATGTTGAGGGACGACGGTTCGAATCGATCGTGCGCATCAGCGCGTCGCATTGCTGCGCGTCGAGATAATCCGGCTGGTAATAGATCTGCGCCGCGTCGGTCTCGGCACGCACCATCTTCGGATTGCTCTCGATCCGTTCGGTAACCATGGCGTTGACGCGCTTGCGGGTGGCGGCGACGGACTTCGTTTTGCTGGTTAACAGGCCCATGCGCCGCAATTTGCGCTGCCCCGCGCAAAAGGCAAGGCCCCGGCGGCGCTCACCGCCGAGGCCACGCTTCCTACCAGAAGATGTCGTAGACGACGTCGACGACGTAGCCGGTGCGGACGTCGACGAGCAGCGCGTCGTCGTAATAGCGCACCCAACGATACGGGCCATAGGCCGGCGGCAGGCGATAGGCCCAGGGATCGCCGATCCAGTAGCTCGGCCCGAACAGCATCGAATCGAGCGTGAAGCCGACCCCGAACCGCCGATAGCCATAGCCCCAGTCGCCCGGCGCATAATAGCGCGGCAGATGGTAGATCGAGCGGTTGCGCTGGCGATAGTCGCGCCAGTCGTAGCGCCGGTCGCGGCGCCAGTCATGGTTGAACGCCTCACGCTGCCCGAAACGATTGGCGTCGCGATAATGGTCGCGCCAATCGGCGTTGCTGCGCTGATAGTCCCGCCAGCCGGCATTGTTGCGGCGATCGTTATCGCCGCGGAAGCGGTTGGCGTCGGGACGGTGCTCGCCGCGGTCCGGCCGGCCTTGCCAGCCCTGCTGGCCGACCGCGACCGGCGCCCCGCCGCGATTGCCGCGGCCCTGCCAGTCCGGGCGACCGCCCGGCCGATCATGGCGGTCGCCCACGCCGGCCTGCCCGCCGTCAGGCCGACCGTGCCAGCCGCCTGCGGCAGGCTGACCGTGGTTCGGCTCGCCGGGCCGGCTGCCGGTCGCCGGCTGCGGACGGTTGGCCCGAGGGTGCCAATCGCCGGCCGCCGGCACGCGACTCGGTTCGCTGTGCCAGCCGCCGGGGCGCGGCTGGACGGTTGCCGGCTGGCGATTCTGGCCGCGCCACGCGCCAGGCTGACCGTTCTGGCCGTGCCAGGCGCCGG
This sequence comes from Sphingomonas sp., assembly GCA_051955175.1. Classification (GTDB taxonomy): domain Bacteria; phylum Pseudomonadota; class Alphaproteobacteria; order Sphingomonadales; family Sphingomonadaceae; genus Sphingomonas. The sequence continues at coordinate 3,354 of JBQCHA010000296.1, read as the reverse complement.
GCCGGGGCTGCCCCTGGCCGCCGTTCTGGCCACCGTGCCAGCCGCCATGGTCGTGATGGTCCTGGGCGCTGGCGGCCGCCGGGATCAGCGCTGTCGCCGCGGCCAGCGCGGCAATCAGGGAAAAGCGCATCGTCTGACTCTCCTCGACGCCAGGCCCGATGCCGGCGTCATCATGCCTGCGTTATCGCAGACATGCGATGAGCCGAGACTGAATTGCGGTGTCAGCTTCCCGAAAGCTTGTTGGGCGGAGTGAGCGCCGGCACCAGGCGCGCTGCCTCGGCCGGGCTGATGCCCGGACGCGGGCCGACGTCGATCGTCTCCTCGCCGCGCTGCACGCGCGCGGCGCGCTGGATGGCATCGACCAGCCGCGGATAGATGCCACAGCGGCAGATGTTGGTGATCGCCGCCTTGACGTCCGCCTCCGACGGATCGGCGTTGTTCTTCAGCAGCACCGAAGCCGCCATCACCACGCCCGGAATGCAGAAGCCGCATTGCGGCACGTTGTTGGCGATGAAGGCCAGCTGCACCGGATGGTCCCGCTCGCGCGACAGGCCCTCGATGGTGGTGACGAACGTGCCCTCGATCGCGCCGATCGGCACCTGGCAGGCGCGGCGCGCATTGCCGTCGATCTCCACGGTGCAGGCACCGCAGTCGCCGGTGCCGCAGCCATATTTCGTGCCGGTCAGGTTGGAACCGTCGCGCAGCGCCCACAGCAGCGGCGTCGCCGGGTCCATCTTATATTCGACCGGTTGATTGTTGACGGTGAAGCGGGTCATGCCGCTTCCCGCTTACCCGGAAGATCGGAAGGCTTGTCTGCGCGAGTCACGGCCGCCGACATGCCCTCCCTCCGCCGCTCCCGCAAGCGGGAGGGGGACAGACAGCGTTTAGTTCCGCCAGCCGGTGTCGATGCGGTCGACCAGGCGGACCATCGCGTCGAAGTCCGCCTTGCCGGCGCCGCCGGGAATCTGGACCTTGGAAAGGTCGCGCTGATGGACCGCGAGCACCTCGGCCGGCACCTCCAGCGGCGTGCCCATAGACAGCGTGGCGAGCTGGATTTCGCAGGCGCGCTGCAGCGCCCAATGCTTCAGGAACGCCTCGGGCAGTGTCTGGCCCATCACCAGGATGCCGTGGTTGCGCAGCAGCATCACCCGCTTATCGCCGAGATGCTCGATCAGCCGCGCACCCTCTTCGGAGCGCACCGTCACGCCTTCGAAATCATGATAGGCAATCTGCCCGGCGAAATTGCAGGCATAGAAATTGATCGGCCGCAGCCCGCCCTGCAGCGACGACACCGCCATGCCGGCCGTCGTGTGCGTGTGCATGATGCAATGGGCATCGGGCAGATGACGATGGAACACCGCATGCTGCACGAAACCGGCGAGGTTCACCGGATAGGGCGACTCGTCCAGCTTGTTGCCGTCGATGTCGATCTTGACGAGGTTGGAGGCGGTCACCTCGGTGAAGTGCAGGCCGAACGGGTTGATCAGGAACGCCCCCTCCTCGCCGGGCACCTTCACCGTGATGTGATTGTAGATCATCTCCGACCAGCCGAGCATGTCGAACACGCGGTAGCAGGCGGCAAGCTCCTGCCGAGCCGCCCATTCCGCCTCGCTCATCCGACCTTGGTCCAGCGCCGTCGCCATCGTGCCTCTCCTCGGATTATGCTTTCGCTAAGTATCGCATGGCGCGGGAGGGCAGGCAACGTGGGCTCGCGGCAGCTTCAGTCGAGGTTCAGCCGCATCGGCTAGGCTTGCCACGCATGACGACGACCCTGCCGCTGACCGTTGCGCGAGCGTTGAACCGCCGCGCCGTTTGGCCGATATGATCCCCATGAAGCGCGTCCTGACGGTCTTCGTCCTCCTCATGCTGATCGCGGCGCGGCCCGCGGCGGCGCAGCAGATCCTGCGCGATGCCGAGACCGAGGCGCTGCTCGACAAGGCGTGCAAGCCGATCATCGAAGCCGCCGGCCTGTCGCCGCAGACGGTCAAGATCGTGATGATCCAGGATGATGAGATCAACGCCTTCACCGCCGGCGGGCAGACGGTCTACGTCAATTCCGGGCTGCTCGAGGCGGCCGACAACATCAACCAGGTGCAGGGCGTGATCGCCCACGAGCTGGGCCATGTCGCCGACGGCCATGTCGCGCTGGGCGATCGCGGCGAGAAATCCTCGATGGGGATCATGCTGCTCAGCCTGGTGCTGGGCGCCGCTGCTGCCGCCGCCGGATCGGGCGAAGCGGGCGCCGGGCTGTTCGCCGCGGGGCAACAGGCCGCGATCGGCAATTACCTCGCGTTCTCGCGCGTGCAGGAGGCGACCGCCGACGCCACCGGCGCCAAGTTCCTCAACCAGGCGGGGATTTCCGGCAAGGGCATGCTGGAATTCTTCAAGAAGCTGTACAACCAGCAATATCGCTACGGCTATACCGACGTCGATCCGTTCCTGCAGAGCCATCCGCTGAGCAGCGACCGTATCGCCAATCTGTCGAAGACGCTGGAGGACTCGCCCGCCTGGGGCAAGCAGACCGATCCCAAGCTGCAGGAGGCGTTCGAGCGGGTGAAGGCCAAGCTGAAAGGCTATGTCGACGATCCGCAGCAGACGCTGCAGGCCTATCCGCCAAGCAACCAGAGCGTGGACGCGCATTACGCCCGTGCCTATGCCTATCACAAGGCCGGCTATCCTGAGAAAGCGCGGGCGGAAGCGGCGGCGCTGATCCAGGTCGATCCGCACGATCCCTATTTCCTGGAGCTACAGGGCCAGATTCTGCTGGAAGGCGGCGATCCCAAGGGGGCGATCGCGCCGCTGCGCGAGGCGGCCGAACTGACCAATTACCAGCCGCTCATCACCACCACTTTCGGCCACGCCCTGATCGCCACCGAGGACAAGGCCAATTATCCCGAGGCGGAGAAGGTGTTGAAGCTGGCGGTGGCGCGTGACGACGAGAATCCCTTCGCCTGGTATCAGCTCGGCACCGTCTATGCCCGCACCGGCGACGAGCCGCGCGCCTCGCTCGCGACCGCAGAGAGCGCGGCGCTGGAGGGTGACAACCAGCTGGCGGTAATGCATGCGAAGCGCGCGATGGCCGGGCTGCCGGCCGAATCGCCCGACTGGATCAAGGCGCAGGATATCGCGCTCACCTCGCAGAACGCGCTGGACGACAAGAAGGACCACCGATGATCGAACGCATCGCCGGCAGCCGGCTCGCCCTGGCCGGCCTGTTCCTGCTTGCCGCGCTGGCCGGCGCGGCCGTGCTGTTCGCGGTGCAGCGCGCCGTTCCCGGTGCCGGCGGGGATCGCGCGGCGATGGAGCAGGTGGTGCACGACTATATGCTCGACCATCCCGAGATCATTCCCCAGG
>JBQCHA010000295.1:0-12150 GCA_051955175.1 Sphingomonas sp. | reverse complement strand
ACCCTCCCGCCGTCGGGTGGACGCCGTCGATCGCCATGCCGGGCTTCATCCCGCCCTCGGCATCGGCGAGCGCCGGCGTATAGTCGACCCAGGTCGCGCCCACGTCCTTGGCATAGCCCTTGATCCAGACGTTGAGGCGGCGGATCGGCTCGACGACGGCGAGGCCGGGGCGCCAGGGAAATGCCACCGACGGCGGGATCGAGGCGAGCAGCACCTGGATGTTCGACGCCTGCGCGATCTCGGTCATCATGGTGAGATTGTCCTGGGTCGCCTGCTCGGTCATCGGGCCGGTGTTGCCGGCGATGTCGTTGGTGCCGGCCATGATGTGCACCGCCTTCGGCTTCAGCCGCACCACGTCGGCCATCATCCGCAGCACCATCTGCGGCGTGGTCTGGCCGCTGATGCCGCGGCAGACGTGATTGGTGGTGGCGAAATAATCGGGGTGCTTCGATTTCCAGCCCTCGGTGATCGAATCGCCCATGAACACCACGCCGACCGGCGCGCCCGAGGCGATCAGCGCCGCATTGTCGTCGGCATAGCGGGCGAGCCACGGGAAATCCTCCAGCAGCTGCTTCTGGTGCGCATCCTCGGCATGCGCGGGGACGGCGGCGGCGAGCGGCAACAGCGCCGCGGCACCGAACAGCGCGCGACGGGTGACGTCTGGGGTCATGGCGAGTCCTCCTGGCAGGTGTCGGCGCAGCTTGGCACAGCCTTGCGGCAGACGTGAAGCCCCGCCGCCGTTCGTTGCCCGCAACCGGGGGATCATCGTCGGCGTCGGGAAAGCCGCGGTCACTGGACGCAAGTCCGCCCGCCGCCTACCTCCGCAGCAATACCCCCCGGAGACCTTCATGCCCCATCGACAGACCAGCATCACCACGCAGGACGGCAGCTGCCCGACGCACGTCTTCACGCCCGCCGGCGAAGGGCCGTGGCCGGCCGCGATCGTCTATATGGACGCGCTGGCGATCCGGCCGACGATGCTCGACATGGCGCAGCGGCTGGCCGATCACGGCTATGTCGTCCTGCTGCCCGATCTGTTCTACCGATTCGGCGCCTATGACCCGATCGATGCCGGGGCGGTCTTCGCCGCCGGCACGTTCCGTGAGGTGATCGGGCCGATGATGGCGACCACCAACAACCGGGCAGCGGCGCGCGACACCGCCGCGTTCCTCGCCTATCTCGACAGTCGCGACGACGTCGCCGGGGCAAAGGTCGGCGTGGTCGGCTATTGCATGGGCGGCGGCATGGCGCTGACCGTGGCGGGCACCTATCCCGAGCGCATCGCCGCGGCGGCGAGCTTTCACGCCGGCAATCTGGCGACCGACGATCCGGCGTCGCCGCACCGGCTGGCGCCCAGGATGGCCGCGCGCGTCTATGTCGCCGGTGCCGACCAGGATGCGCATTATCCGCCGGAAATGGCCGAGCGGCTGGATGCGGCGCTGAGCGACGCCGGCGTCGCGCATCGCTGCGAAATCTATCCCGGGGCGAAGCATGGCTGGACGATGGCCGACCTGCCGGTTTTCGACGAAGCCGCCGCCGAACGGCACTGGCGCGAGCTCTTCGCGTTATTCGACGCAACGCTGCGCTGACCGGCGGCCGAACCGGCCCCGGCAAGCGGCGGGAGGACGGCGGCGATGGGCGACGATTCAGAAGACCGGGAGCAGGACCAGGCCCCCACGGAGCAGGAAGAGAAAGAAAATAGCGAGCCCTCCGAGTCGCTGTCGCGCGAAGAAGAACGCCAGGTCGTCGGCCGCAAGGCCGGATCGTCGCGGATCATCCACGAGGTGGTGCGCGTCGAGGGAGAGGAGGAACTCAACCGCCCCTGGCTGTCGCTGACCTTTTCCGGGCTGGCTGCCGGCGTGGGCATCAGCGCGTCGGTATTGGGCAAGGGCTATCTGCACGCCGCATTGCCCGACGCGCCGTGGCGCGCGCCGATCGAATCGTTCGGCTACACGTTCGGCTTCATCATCGTCGTGATGTCGCGGCTGCAGCTGTTCACCGAAAGCACGCTGACCGCCGTCCTGCCGGTCGCGACCCACCCCAGCCTCGGCAAGCTCGGGCAGATGCTGCGGCTGTGGACCATCGTGCTGCTGTCCAACTTCGCCGGTACGCTGGCGGCGTCCTGGCTGATCGCCCACAACGTCGTCGTCTCACCGGAGGACCGCGCCGCCATCATCGACGTCTCGCGCGAGCTCTTCGCCCACGAGCCGCTGAAGCTGCTGTGGCTTGGCATCCCGTCCGGCTTTCTGATCGGGGCGATAGCGTGGATCCTGCCCAACGCGCGGCAAAGCGAGATCTGGGTGATCCTGGTGCTGAGCTACCTCATCTCGCTGGGGCACCTCAGCCACTGTATCGCCGGCTCGGTCGACGCCTGGGTGATGTGGCTGAGCGGCAATGCCAGTTTCGGCCAGGCGGCGGGCGGCGTCATCCTGCCGTCGCTGATCGGCAATATCATCGGCGGCACCGGGCTGTTCGCCATGCTCGCCCATGGCCAGGTAAGCGGCGAACTCGAGCCATAGGTGCCGCGATTGCACCGGATGCAATGTTGATTGTGCGTAACGCTCACGCAACGGTCTTGTGCGGCGCATCATGACGACGTATCTGCCGAGGCAATCATTGCCTAGGCAGATACTCTCATGCACGACCATTACGATCCCGCCACGTTCCGCCCCTGCGATTCGCCCGGCTATCTGCTGCGGCGCGTCCAGAAGCTGAGTTCAAGCAGGGTCGAGGCAGCGTTCGACGGCAGCGACATCGGCTTCACGCAGTGGGTCGCGCTGGCGCTCGTTTATCACGGCATCGCCGACACCTGCAGCAGCCTGTCGCGCGACCTCGACCATAACAGCGGCGCCATGACCCGGGTGATCGACCAGCTTGAGGAGCGCGGGCTGATGGTGCGCCATCGCGACTCCGAGGACCGGCGGGTCACCAAGCTGACGCTTACCGATCAGGGCCGCGACACCGTCTCGATGCTTGCCGGCAAGGTGATGGCGACGTGGAACGAACTGCTCGACGGGTTCGAGCCCGACGAGGTGGTGCAGCTCATCTCGCTGCTCACCCGCCTGCTGGCGCGACTGGAAACACTCGAAAGCGATCAGGAGATTTCGGCATGAAGCGGGCGATCGCCACCATTCCGGGCTTCGTTGCCCTGTTGCTGGCCGGCTGTGCCGTGCCGAACGTGAAGGTCGCGGTCGCGCCCGTCGCGCCGGCGTCGCTCGGCCTCGGCCCCGATGCCGCGCCGCAGGTGGCGGCGGACTGGTGGACCGCACTGGGCGATCCGCAACTCAACCGCATCGTCGCCGACGCGCTGTCGGGCAGCCCGACGCTCGCCTCGGCCATGGCGCGGGCGCGCCTCGCACAGGCAACGCTCGCCGGCGCCGATGCCGCGCGCCGCCCGCAGGTGACGGCGGACGCCAGCGAGCAGTTCCAGCGGCTGAGCAACGTCTACATCTACCCGCCGCCCTATGGCGGCACCTTCCGCTGGGTCGGCCAGGCGCAGGCGAACCTCAGCTGGGACCTCGATTTCTGGGGCCGCCAGGCCGACGCCATCACCCAGGCCCGGCAGAGCGCGGAGGCGGCGGCGCTCGATTACGACGCGGCGCGCCTCGCGCTCGCCGGATCGGTGGTGCAGACCTATGTCGAGCTGGCCCGCGCCGAGCGGCAGATCGCGCTGGCGCAATCGACCGTCGACCAGCGCGACCATGCCGTCTCGCTGGCGAGGGTGCGGGTGAAGAGCCAGCTGTCGAGCGATATCGACGTGCGGGCGTCGGAAACGCTGCTCGCCCAGGCGCGCCAGGCATTGGTCCAGGCGCAGGGCCAGCGCGAGACGGTGATTCACGCGCTGGCGCTGCTCGCCGGCAAGGGCGCCGATTATTACGGCACGATCCAGCCGACGCGACTGAAGCTCGACGCCGTGCTGCCGCTGCCGGGGACGCTGCCCGCCGACCTGCTCGCCCGCCGCCCCGACGTGCTGAGCGCCAAGGCGCAGATCGCCGCTGCCGCCGCCGGCCGCCAGGTCGCGCGCAAGGCCTATTATCCCGACGTCAACCTGATGGCGCTGGCCGGCCTGCAGGCGCTGGGCATCGGCAATCTGTTTTCCAGCAGCGCGTCGACCTATGGGGCCGGCGCGGCGGTGCATCTGCCGATCTTCGAAGGCGGCAAGCTGAAGGCCGATTACCAGGGCGTGACCGCCAGGGTCGATGCCGCGATCGCCAGCTACAACCAGACCGTGCTGGGCGCGGTGCGGGAGACCGCCGACGCGCTGACCCGCGTGCAGACGCTAAGCAACGACCTTGCCCAGCAGCAAAGTGCCGCCAACGGCCTGGCCGAGGTGCAGCGGCTCAACGCCGTGCGCGTCTCGACCGGGCTCGATTCGCGGCTCGACCTGATCGGGTCGGACGTGCGGCTGCTCGCCGCGCGGCAGGAAACCGTCAACCTCCAGGCCGACAAGGCCGTCGCCCAAATCCAGTTGCTGGTCGCCGTCGGCGGCGGGTTCGTACCCGCCGGCGCGACCACGCTCGCCGACGCAAGGACCGCCCAATGACCGACATGCTGCAAGAGGACACCCGCCGCCCCGAAAGCGCGGCTGACATGATCGCCGAGGAAGCGGCACCCCGGCCCGAAATCGCCGCGCCGATCGAGCGCCGCCGGCCCAATGTGCGCCGCCGCTGGCTGACCATCCTGGCCATCGTCGTGGTAATCGGCATCGTCGTCTACGCCGCCTATGCGCTGTTCTTCGCCACGCCCAACGAGTCGACCGACGACGCCTATGTCGACGGGGACACGGTGACGATCACCGCGCGCGATCCCGGCACGGTGACCGCGCTCTACGCCGACGATACCGAACGCGTACGCGCCGGCCAGCCGCTCCTCGATCTCGATCCGGCGACGGCGCAGGTCGATCTCGAGGCGGCGGCGGCGCAGCTCGGCCAGGCGGTGCGCGGCGTGCGTGCCGACTTCTCGCAGGTCAACGCCGCCCGCGCCGAGGTGACCAATGCCCAGGCCGACCTCGCCCGCGCGCGCAACGACCTCGCCCGGCGTCGTCAGGCCGCGCAGCAGGGCGCCGTCTCCGGCGAAGAAGTCTCGCACGCCGCCGACACGGTGAAGACCGCGACCGCGGCGGTGACCCTGGCGCAGAGCAAGCTCGCCCAGGCGCAGACGCAGGTGCAGGGCACCGACGTGCGCAGCAATCCCGCGGTGCTGGCGGCGATCGCCAATTACCGCCGCGCCGCGATCCGGCTGAGCCACATGCACATCGTCGCGCCGGTCGACGGCACCGTCGCCCAGCGGACCGTGCAGATCGGCCAGCAGATCAACGCCGGCACCCCGCTGATGGCGGTCGTCCCGCTGCATCGCGTGTGGGTGGAGGCGAACTTCCGCGAAACGCAGCTCGCCGATCTGCGCGTCGGCCAGCCGGCGACGATCACCACCGACACCTATGGCGGCAAGGTGGTCTATCACGGCCATGTGATCGGCCTCGGCGCCGGCAGCGGCAACGCCTTCGCGCTGCTGCCGCCGCAGAACGCCAGCGGCAACTGGATCAAGATCGTCCAGCGCGTACCGGTGCGCGTCGCCATCGACGGGCGTGAACTCGACGCCCATCCGCTGCGCATCGGCCTGTCGGTCGACGTCGATGTCGATACGTCCAACACTCAGGGCTCGCTGCTCGGCCGTGAGGCGCACCAAGCCTATGCCACCCAGGCGAGCGACAATCCCGACATCGCGAGCGCGATCGACCGGATCATCGCGCAGAACGAGGGCCGCGGGCGGTGAGCGGCCCGGGCCAGGGTCAGATGCAGGCGCCGCTCACCGGCGGCGCGCTGGCACTGACCGCGTTCGCGCTGGCGCTCGGCACCTTCATGCAGGTGCTCGATTCGACCATCGCCAACGTGTCGCTACCGACCATCGCCGGCAATCTGGGCGTCAGCGCCGACGAGGGTACCTGGGTGGTCACCTCGTTCGCGGTGGCGAACGGCGTGGCGGTGCCGCTGACCGGCTGGCTGATGGGCCGGTTCGGCGTGGTGCGCACCTTCGTTACCTCCGTCGTGCTGTTCACGCTCGCCTCGTTCCTGTGCGGCATGGCGTGGAGCCTCAACTCGCTGATCCTGTTCCGCATCCTGCAGGGTGCGGTATCGGGGCCGATGATCCCCGGCAGCCAGGCGCTGCTGATCTCGGTCTTTCCGCCCGACAAACGCTCCACCGCGCTCGGTGTGTGGTCGATCACCACGCTGATCGGACCGGTCGCCGGGCCGATCCTGGGCGGCTACATCTCCGATAATTATCACTGGAGCTGGATCTTCCTGATCAACGTGCCGGTCGGCATCTTTTGCGCGATGATCTGTTGGCGCGGCCTCAAGACGCGCGAGACGCCGACGCGCAAGCTGCCGATCGACACGATGGGCGTGGCGATGCTGGTGATCTGGGTGGGCGCGCTGCAGGTGGTGCTCGACAAGGGCAAGGACGCCGACTGGTTCCACTCCTCGTTCATCGTCATCGCGGCGATCGTCGCGGCGGTGGTGTTCCTGGCCTGGCTGATCTGGGAACTGACCGACGAGCATCCCGCGGTCGACCTGTGGCTGTTCCGCCGGCGCAACTTCACGCTGGGCACGGTCGCCTTCTGCCTGGGCTATGCGGTGTTCTTCGCCAACGTGCTGCTGATGCCGCTGTGGATGCAGACGCAGCTCGGCTATACCGCGACATGGGCCGGCCTGGTGGCGGCGCCCAGCGGCATGGTGGCGATCGTGCTGACGCCGCTGATGGCGCGACTGAGCGGGCGCGTCGATGCGCGCATCCTGGCGACCGTGGCGTTCGTCGCCTTCGCGGCGTCCTTCTTCATGCGCGCGCATTTCACCACCAACGCGAGCTTCTGGGTCTATACCATGCCGTTGCTGGTGCAGGGCATCGCGATGAGCTGCTTCTTCCTGGGCATGCTGACGATCCAGCTCGACGGCATCGCGCCCGAACGGCTGCCGTCGGCGACCGGCATCTCCAACTTCGCGCGCATCACCAGCGGCAGCTTCGCCGCTTCGCTGATCACGACGATGTGGGACCGCCGCGAAGCGCTGCACCAAAGCCGGATGGCGGACCATTTCACCGCCTTCTCGCCGGTCTATCGCGGCGCGGTCGAGAAGCTGCAGGCACTGGGCGCGAGCGCGAAACAGGCATCGGGCGCGATCACGCACCAGATGGTGCAGCAGGCCTATCTGCTGTCGGCCGACGACCTGTTCTGGGTCTCCGGCTGGATCGCACTGGGCATGATCGTCGTGGTGTGGTTCGCCAAGCGGCCGGCGGCCAGCGCGGGGCATGTCGCGGCGGATTGAGGGGATCGTCCTCAGCCGCTGCTCGCCCTCACCCTTTCCACTCCCAACGGGCAATGGAGGGAGGCGCGTAGCGCCGGACGGGTGAGGGTGACCGCCGGCGTCAGGTCAATCGGCGGCCGGCGCCTGCCACCCCAGCCCCAGCGCCTTCTGCAGCGAGACGTAGTCGCCGGTCAGTTGCGCCGTGGCGGTCGCCAGGCTCTGTTCGGCAGCAACGCGCTGGCGTTCGACGTCGAGCAGGTCCGTCAAATTGGCGGCGCCGGCGTGGTAGCGCTGCTGCATCAGCGCGGCGGCACGATCGGCCGAGGCCTTGGCGCGGGCATAGCCGCCGACCACGCGGCGCTGGCTGCCGAAGCGCGACAGCGCATCCTCCGCGTCGCGCAGCGCGCCGAGCACGGTCTTGCGATATTGCGCCGCCGCCTCGTCGCGCTGACCGCGCGCCTGTTCGACGCGCGCGGCACCGCGGCCGAAATCGAGCACGTTCCACTGCAGCATCGGCGAGGCCAAGGCCGTCAGGTTGCCGAGATCGAATACATCGCCAGGGCTGGTGCCGCCCAGGCCGATCAGGCCGAGCAGCTTGAGGCTCGGCAGCCGCGCCGCCTCGGCCGCGCCGATCTGCGCGGTGCGCTGCGCGATCTGCCGCTCGGCGGCGCGGATGTCGGGACGGCGCGACAACAGCGCCGCCGGATCGCCGATCGGCACCGATGCGGGCGGCAACGGCACCGGCGCGGTGCCGGCGAGCAGGTCGTCGACCGCGCCCGGCTCGACGCCCGTCAGCACCGCCAGCGCGTCGCGATAGGCATCAAGCTGCGCCTGGATCGGCACCAGCTGCGCATTGCTGTTCTCGACCTGGTCGCGCAGCCGCTCGACATCGAGCTGGGACACCACACCCTGCGCGTAACGCTGCTGCGCAAGGTCGAGCATCTGCTGCTGCATCGCCGCCGATTGGCGCGCGAGCTCGAGCTGCCGCTGGCGATCGCGATAATCGACGTAACTCTGCGCCATCTCGGCGGTCAGGCTGACCTGCGCGTCGGCGACATCGGCCTCGGCCGCGGCGGCCTGGGCGCGGGCCGCCTCGACCCGGCGGCGCCCGGCACCGAACAGGTCGACCTCCCAAGAGGCATCGAAGCCGACATTGTAGAAATCGAGCGCGCTGCCCGAGTCGCCGCCGCCGCTCCCCTGCCCGCCGTTGCTGTTGCCGTCACCATTGCCGCCGGTCAGCGAGCCGAGCCCGACGCCGGGCAATTGGGCATGGAGGTAGCTCGCATTGGCGCTGCCGCTCGGCAGCTGGTTGGCACGCTCCAGGTGCAGCGACGCGCGCGCCTGGCGCAGCCGCGCCTCGGCGATCGCAACGTCGGGATTGCCGGCCAGCGCGCGCTGCTCGAGCGTATCGAGCGTGGCATCGCCCAGTGCCGTCCACCATTGGCCGAGCCGCGGCGCATCCGCCGGCGTCGCCGCGCCGGCGCGCGCGAAGGTGGCCGGCAGCTTGCCCGCCGAGCCGACCGCGGGCGGGCCGGCATAGTTCGGCCCCATCGTGCAGCCGGCAAGAACCAGCGATAAGGCGAGTAGGGAGACGCGATGCATGGCAGCCCTCAATGTGCTGGGCCCGCCGTAAAGTTCTTGGGCAACGGCCGCAGGAACAGGACGAGCGGAATGATGATGACGATGCCGACCGACAGCATCCAGAAGATGTCGTTATAGGTCATGACGAACGCCTCGCGCTGGACGGTCTGCGCGATCGTCGCAATGCCGGCGGTGCGGCTGCCGAATTGCTGCGCCAGGCTGGCGATATAGTCCTGGATGTTGACGGCGTTGGCGTTCAGCGTCTCCTCCAGCCGGCGGCTGTGCAGCCAGATGCGCTGTTGCTGCACGGTGGCGATGCCCGCCAGCACCAGCGACCCGCCGATATTCCGCGCGGCGTTGAACAGGCCCGACGCATCGCCGGCATCTTCCGGCGTCACGCTGGCGATCGCCGCCTGGTTGAGGAACAGGAAGCCGAGGATCGAGCCGACGCCGCGCAGCAGCTGCGAATAGGTGAAGGCGCCGCCGGTCGATTGCGCGGTGAGATCGGTGTCGATGAAGCAGCTCGCCGCCATCAGGAACAGGCCGAGCGCCACCGCGATCCGTACGTCGAGCCGCCGCGTCAGGATCGGCGTGAACGGCATCATGAGCAGGCTGGGGATGCCCGACAGCATCACCACCTTGCCCGATTGCAGCGCGTTGTAATCGGCGACCGTCGCCAGGAATTGCGGAATCACATAGGCGGTGCCGTACAGCACCATACCGAGCGCCACCGCCATCAGCGCGACGCTGCCGAACTGCCGGTCGAGCAACAGCCTGAGCTTGATCACCGGGCGCTCGGCGACGAACTGGCCGGCGAACAGCAGGATGAAGCCGACCAGCGAGACCAGGCTGATCTGGATGATCATCGGCGAGGAGAACCATTGCTCGCGCTGTCCCTCCTCCAGCACCACAGTCAGGCCGCCGAGCCCCAGCGCCAAGCCCGCGACGCCCAGCCAGTCGGCCTTCAGCAGATCGCCGAGATGCGCGCGCTGATGCGGCATGCCGACCATCAGCAACACGACCAGCACCGCGCAGACGGGCAGGTTGAGGAAGAAGATATAATGCCAGCTGTAGCTCTCGGTCAGCCAGCCGCCGACCAGCGGGCCGACCACCGGCCCGGCAATCGCCGTCACGCCGAACAGGGCGTTGCCGATCGGCTGTTGCGTCGGCGGCAGGCGGGTGGCGATGATCGTCATCGCGGTCGGGATCAGCGCGCCGCCGGTGAAGCCCTGCCCCGCGCGCCCGATGATCATCATCGTCAGGTTGGTCGATAGCCCGCAGACCATCGAAAATGCGGTAAACAGCACCACCGCGATCAGCAGGAAGGTGCGCAGACCGAGCAACCGTTCCAGCCACGCCGACAGCGGGATGATGACGATCTCGGCGACCAGATAGGCGGTCGCGATCCACGTGCCCTCGGTCCCCGAGGCGCCGATCGCGCCCTGGATGGTCGGCAGCGCCGAGTTGACGATCGAGATGTCGAGCGTCGCCATCAGCGCGCCCAGGCTACCCGCCGCCACCGCCAGCCAGGCGGCGGTATCGGCGCGCGCCGGCCGCGCCGCCGCTCCCGATGCGGCCGCGCTGCTCACTGCTTCAGGCCGTGCTGCCGATTGAACTGCTTCTGCTCGTCCTGGATGCGGTCGCGCATGCCCTTGGCCGACCGCGTGTCGACCGTCACGTTGACCGACATGCCCGGCACCAGCAGCTTGCGCGTCGCCGGCCCGGCGAAGATGGCGATCCGCACCGGCACACGCTGCACGATCTTGGTGAAGTTGCCGGTCGCATTCTGCGGCGGCAGGATCGAGAACTGCGCCCCCGTCCCCGGCGAGATGCTCTCGACCTGGCCGTGCAGATCGACGCCCGACAGCGCATCGACCTCCAGCGTCGCCGGCTGGCCGGGGCGCATCAGGCCGAGCTGCGTTTCCTTGAAATTCGCGGTGATGTAGAGCTTGCTGATTGGCACGATCGACATCAGCCGCGTCGCGGGCTGGACATATTGGCCGACCTGCGCGGTCTTGTCGCCGATCTGGCCGGCGATCGCGGCACGGATCAGCGTCGAATTGAGGTCATGCTGCGCGGCGGCGAGTTGCGCCTGCGATGATTCGCCCTGCGCCTTCGCCTGCTTGACCTGCGCCTGCAGCGTGCCGATCCGTCGCTGCGCGCTGACCAGCGCGGCGCGCGCGGCAGCGACCTTCGCCTGCGCCTGGTGCGCCTGATCCTGCAGCTGCGCGAACTTCTCGTGGCTTTCCGCCCCGCTCGCGGCGAGCGGGCGATAGCGCGCGACCTCGCCCACGGCGAAGGCGGCGGCGCTTTGCGCCTGCGCCAGGTCGCTGCGCGCCTGGGCCACCGCCGCCTGTTGCTCGCGGATCTGCGCCTCGACGCCTTGGGCATTGGCCTGCGCGACGTCGATCTGCGCCTCGATCTGCGCGGTCTGCGCGCGATAGTCGCGCGGGTCGATCTGTGCCAGCGGATCGCCCGGCTTCACCATCTGGTTGTCGGTGACGAACACCTTCTCGACGTAGCCGACGACCTTCGGCGACACCGCCACGGCATCCGCCTGGACATAGGCGTCGTCGGTCGCCTGCATATATTTGCCGACCGACTCGTAATGGATGAACCACCACACGAGCGCGGCGACCGCCACGATGGCGGCGATCAGCAGGCCGCGGCGAACCCCCGGCCGGCGCAGCGGCGCCTCGCGGCCGTTTTCCTGCTCGGCGGACGCTTCGGCGCCATCGCGCGGAACCTGTTCGTCGCTCTGCGGATTTTCGCTGTCGGCCATGAGTCTTTTTTCCTGTTCGCGATCCGGTGCCGGCATCTGCTCGCACTTGCAGCATAATGCAAGACCATTTATTGAGGGCCCTCATGGCTAATCTTGAGTCCCTCACCAGCAGCTTCGCCTCGCTGTTCATGCGCCTACACCGGCTCGCCGACCGCCGGATGGCCGAGCAGGGCGCGTCACTGGCGCGGACCAAGGTCTTGCTGTTCGTCAGGAAACACGGCGGCACCGCGCGCGCCGCCGATATTGCCGAATGCTTCAACCAGGCGCCGCGCACGATCACCGAGGCGATCGACGCATTGGAACGCGAAGGGTTGCTTCGTCGCACGCCCGATCCGTCGGACCGACGCGTGAAGCGGATCGCTCGACTATTCAGTCGAAGTTCGGGCACTCCTGTAAGCCTCATGCATCCGGGTCATGAGGTCAACAGTGCGACGCCGAGCACGGCGAAGAAGAGCCCGATTCCGGTTGCCAAGACTGCGCGGAAGATAG
>JBQCHA010000294.1:0-4730 GCA_051955175.1 Sphingomonas sp. | reverse complement strand
TGCAGCCAGCGGTCGAACATCGCACGATTGGCGAGCATCGTCAGCGGGTCGCTCTCCGCCAGTGTGCGCAGGCGTTCGCGCAACACGCGCTCCTCGGTAACGTCCTGCTTGGTACCGAAGAGGCGCCGCGGCCTGCCGTTTTGCAGCTCCACGCCGGCGGTAAGCCGCATCCAGCGGCAGGTGCCGTCCAGCCGATGGATCCTGGCATCGATCGAGAACCCGCTGCCGTCGCGAATGGCCCGGGCGCGCAGCCACTCCATCTCGCGCCTCGAGTCCTCATCGTACAACTGCACGATGTCGCGGCGGTCCAGTCGCGCGCTGCGATCGATCCCGAACAGATCGTAGACACCCTCGCTCCACGACAGTCGGTCGGTGGCAAGATCGCACTCCCAGATGCCGATGCCGGCAAGACGCACGGCGCGACGATAGAGATCGAACTGCCCCGCTCCCCGAGCCGCGCGGGACGTTGCGGCGAAGGGCGGCCGGTCGAGGCCTGCGGTGGAGATCGTGGTCATCTTGGCGAAAATCCGATGGGTCGACGCAACCCGATCTGAATGCGCCCACCATCGTTAATTACGCGTTGAAGGCGGCCCTCGCCCTGGGCCGATGCGGAAGGCGCCATGCGGGATCGGGCGTATCCGGCGGCGCGTTGGTCGGCTACAGCCTTGTGGCACGACAACGATCCTTGAGGAGAGCCCATGAAACTCGCCAGCCTGAAGCACGGTCGCGACGGCAAGCTGGTCGTCGTTTCCAACGACCTTGCCTGGTATGCCGATGCCGGCCACATCGCACCGACCCTGCAGGCCGCGCTCGATGACTGGGCGCGCGTCGAGCAGGACCTGCGCAACCTCGCCACCGACCTCGAGCATGAGGCGATCCCGCGCGAGCGCTTCCACGAACATGACGCGGCGTCCCCGCTGCCGCGTGCCTATCAATGGGCCGACGGCTCGGCCTATGTGAACCACGTGGCGCTGGTCCGCCAGGCGCGGGGCGCCGAAATGCCGGAGAGCTTCTGGCACGACCCGCTGATGTATCAGGGCGGCTCCGACGGCTTCCTCGGCCCGCGCGACGCCATCCCGCTGAAGGACGCCGACTGGGGTTGCGACCTGGAGGCCGAGGTGGTGGTGGTGACCGGCGACGTGCCGATGGGCGCGACCCGCGAACAGGCGCTCGACGCGATCCTGCTGGTCGGGCTGACCAACGACGTCTCGTTGCGCAACCTCATCCCCGGCGAGCTCGCCAAGGGCTTCGGCTTCTTCCAGTCGAAGCCGGCCAGCGCCTTCTCACCGGTGTTCGTCACGCCCGACGCGCTGGGCAGTCACTGGCGCGACGGCAAGTTGCACCGCAAGCTGATGGTCGATCTCAACGGCCAGCCGTTCGGCCGCGCCGAGGCGGGCGAAGACATGACCTTCGACTTCGGCACGCTGATTGCGCATGCCGCGAAGAGCCGGAAGCTGGGTGCGGGCACGATCATCGGCTCGGGCACCGTCTCCAATCGCGACGCCGACGGCGGCCCGGGCAAGCCGATCGCCGACGGCGGCGTCGGCTATTCCTGCCTGGCGGAGGTGCGCACCGTCGAGACGATTCGCCACGGCAAGCCGACCACCGAGTTCCTGAAGGCCGGCGATACCGTGCGCATCTGGGCCGAGGACGATCGGCACCACACCATCTTCGGCGCGATCGAGCAGACGGTGGAGGCGGTGTAGTCACCGGGTGAGGCAATCGGCGTCTTTTGTACCGCTTTAGCAACGCACCCGATTAGGTGGCGCTCTGGCATGGCCCGGAACGCCCCTTCCCTGCTCCGCTGAGCCGGCTGACGATCAGGGGACTCGCTTCTGTCGTTGAAATTTTATAACAAGGCGGCAAAAGAGGATTTCGCGTGTTCCCGCGTAACAAGGCGGGGACCGCTATCGATTGGAGAGAGCATGGCAAGCGAATCGCGCGCCAACCTGAAGCCCCTGTCGCTCCACGTGCCCGAGCCGAAGTTCCGCCCCGGTGACGAAGTCGACTTCGCCGATGTGGAGGTGCCGCCCGCCGGCGCCACGCGGCGGCCCGATACCGCGGATCGCGCCGACACCTTCACCGAACTCGCTTACGGCCTGGTCCGCGTGCTCGACGACAATGGCGCGGCGGTCGGGCCGTGGGATCCCAAGCTGTCCCCCGACGTGCTGCGCCGCATGTTGCGCAGCATGGCCCTGACCCGCGCCTATGACGAGCGGATGTTCCGCGCGCAGCGGCAGGGCAAGACCAGCTTCTACATGAAGTCGACCGGCGAGGAGGCGGTGGCGGTCGCCGCGGCCTTTGCGCTCGATCGCGACGACATGTGCTTCCCCAGCTATCGCCAGCAGGGCCTGCTGATCGCCCGCGACTGGGACATGGTCGACATGATGAACCAGGTCTATTCGAACAAGGGCGACCGGCTGGAGGGCAAGCAGCTCCCGATCATGTACTCGACGAAGGAGGGCAGCTTCTTCTCGATCTCCGGCAACCTCGCGACGCAATATCCGCAGGCGGTCGGCTGGGCGATGGCCTCGGCGTCGAAGGGCGACACGCGCATCGCCGCGACCTGGTGCGGCGAGGGATCGACGGCGGAAGGCGACTTCCACTCCGCGTGCACCTTTGCCGCGGTCTATCGCGCGGCGGTGATCCTGAACGTCGTCAACAACCAATGGGCGATCTCTAGCTTCTCGGGCTTTGCCGGCGCAGAGGCGACTACGTTCGCGGCACGGGCGATCGGCTACGGCATCGCGGGCCTGCGCGTCGATGGCAACGACGCCCTCGCGGTCTATGCCGCCACGCAATGGGCCGCCGAGCGCGCGCGGACCAACCAGGGCGCGACGCTGATCGAGCATTTCACCTATCGCGCCGAGGGGCATTCGACCTCGGACGATCCGACCCAGTATCGCTCCGCCGGCGAACCGACCGCCTGGCCGCTCGGCGACCCGATTACGCGTTTGAAGGATCACCTCATCGCCCTCGGCGAATGGGACGAGGAACGCCACAAGGCGATGGACCTCGAACTCGCCGAACAAGTCCGGGCCGCGCAGAAGGAAGCCGAGAAGAACGGCATCCTGGGCCACGGCCTGCACCAGCCGCTCGATACGCTGTTCGAGGGCGTCTACGAGGAAATGCCCTGGCATCTGCGCGAACAGCAGCAGAAGATGCTGGCCGAGGAAGAAGCCAGTGGTCGGCCGTGGGCGCGCAAGTGATGGGTAAGCGCAGCATCGTCATCGCCGCGGAGGCGGGGATCGAGAGCCGCCACGGGTGCGGCTCGATCGCGAGGTCAGAGAATATGGATTCCCGCCTGCGCGGGAATGACGGAGTGTGTTTGTGACCGAACTCGACACCGACCAGGAACGCATCGCCCCCACGCCCGTCCACGAAGGCGACACGGTGCGCATGAACATGATCCAGGCAATCAATTCCGCCATGGACGTGATGATGGACCGCGATCCCGACGTCGTCGTGATGGGCGAGGACGTCGGCTATTTCGGCGGCGTGTTCCGCGCGACCGCGGGGCTGCAGAAGAAATACGGCAAGACCCGCGTGTTCGACACGCCGATCACCGAAACCGGGATCATCGGCGTTGCCATCGGCATGGGCGCCTATGGCCTGCGTCCGGTGCCAGAAATCCAGTTCGCCGATTACATCTATCCCGGCCTCGACCAACTGGTGTCGGAGGCGGCGCGGCTGCGCTACCGCTCGGCCGGCGAGTTCACCTCGCCGATCACGGTGCGCTCGCCGTTCGGCGGCGGCATTTTCGGCGGCCAGACGCATTCGCAGTCGCCGGAGGGCATCTTCACCCATGTCTCGGGCCTGAAGACGGTGATCCCGTCGACGCCTTATGACGCCAAGGGCCTGCTGATCGCCGCGATCGAGGACAACGATCCGGTCATCTTCTTCGAGCCGAAGCGCATCTACAACGGGCCGTTCGACGGGCATTGGGACCGCCCGGCGAAGAACTGGTCGGGCCATCCCGGCGGCGAGGTGCCGACCGGCCACTACCGCATCCCGCTGGGCAAGGCGAACATCGTGCGCGCCGGCGACGCGCTGACGATCCTCGCCTATGGCACGATGGTTCATGTCTGCCGCTCGGTGGTCGAGGAAGCCGGTGTCGATGCCGAGATCGTCGACCTGCGCACGCTGGTCCCGCTCGACATCGAGACGATCGAGGCCTCGGTCAGGAAAACCGGGCGCTGCATGATCGTCCATGAGGCGACCAAGACCTCAGGCTTCGGCGCGGAGCTGTCGGCACTGGTGCAGGAGCGTTGCTTCTATTCGCTGGAGGCGCCGATCGAGCGCGTCACCGGCTTCGACACGCCTTATCCCCACAGCCTCGAATGGGCCTATTTTCCCGGCCCGGTCCGCATCGGCGAGGCGCTCAAGAAGATCATGAAGGACGCATAATGGCGCGGTTCACGTTCAAGCTGCCGGACATCGGCGAGGGCATTTCCGAGGCCGAGATCGTCGCCTGGCACGTCAAGGTGGGCGACCGCGTCGACGAGGACCAGCAGATCGCCGACATGATGACCGACAAGGCCACGGTCGAAATGACCGCGCCCGTCGCGGGCACGATCATTGAGGTGGCCGGCGAGGTCGGCGACAATATCGCGATCGGCTCGATCCTTGCGGTGTTCGAGATCGAAGGTGAGGCCGTGGCCGAACCTGTCGTCGAAGTCGCTCCGAACGAAGCCGCCGAAGTAGTGAAGCCCGATCCTACGCCAGAACCC
>JBQCHA010000293.1:0-9896 GCA_051955175.1 Sphingomonas sp. | reverse complement strand
GGTGACGCGTCACTTTTCGCTGTCCTACAGCATCTAAAATGGCATATCTGGTTAGCTCCCTTTGGTGAGACGGGAGTTTAATCGACATGACGACGAACCAGAATGGTGAAGAACCGGGCATGATCGCGGGCCTGCGCGTGCGGCATGACGGGTGGACGGCGGCGCGGCAGCGGGCGTTCCTGCGCGCGCTGTCCGAAACCGGCTGCGTGCGCGATGCCTGCGCCAGGGTGCAGATTTCCAATACCTCGGCCTATCGCATGCGGAAGCGGTCCGAGGCGTTCGCGCGGGCGTGGGACCGGGCGATCGCCAAGGCGATGCCGACGCTGGAACAGGCGGCCTATGAACGCGCGGTGCTCGGCTGGGAGGAGCCGGTGCTGCACGGCGGCAAGGTGGTGGCGAACAAGCGGCGCTATTCGGACGCGCTGCTGCGCCTGCTGATCCAGCGCGGCGCGGCGGCGGCGGAGGACCTGGCGGGGGCGCAGATGCCGGCGGGGGCGCGGGTGCCGGCGGCGGCGACGCCCTACAGGCGCGCGACGCAGGAGGAGACCGACGCCGCGCTGATGAAGAAGCTCGACGCGCTGGAGCGGCGGCTGCTGCAAGACCCGGAGGAACAGGCGGCGCGCGCGGCGGCGGAGCGGGCGCGGGAGGAATATCGGCGCCAGGCGGCGGCGGGGCGGCAGGGCTGACGCATCGTGGTAAGAGACGGGGGCGAGCTGTCGTGCGCTCCAAGCCCCCGTCGATCGCCGCAGTTGCCGGGTTCACCGGCGGCCCCACTCCTGCAGTTTCTGTTTTGTCAGCGCGACGACTGGGCGAATCACTACGCCGGCGCGCAGCCAAAAAAAAGGCCGGGACAAGCCCGGCCGTTTAGTTTTTTAGGAGAGGATGCCTGAAAGGCACACCCTTTGTGCAGCGCAGCACGGCTTGGCGCAAGTGCAAAAGCTGCATTCGACACGAAAACGAACGCAAGTGCAGCAAAGCGCGCTACGTAGAATTCCTCAGCCGGAGCGCAGCAGGCCGACCCCGGCGTCGCGATCGAACAGGTAGAGCGCGGTGCGCGCCGCCTGGCCGCGCGGGCCGTTGAGGCCGCCGTCACGGTCGATCAGCAGGCGCGTGTCGTCGGTCGCGATGGGCAGCAGCTCGGCGAGCATGTCGGGGGACGCGAGGCGGAACGCCGCCTCGCCCGACTGGCGCGTGCCGAGTAGCTCGCCGGCGCCGCGCAGGCGCAGATCCTCCTCGGCGATGCGGAAGCCGTCGTTGGTCTCGCGCATCAGCGCGAGGCGGGCGCGCGCGGTCTCGCTCAAGGTGCCGCCGCGGATCAGCAGGCAGTTGGACGCGCCCGTCCCCCGCCCCACCCGGCCGCGCAGCTGGTGGAGCTGGGCAAGGCCGAAGCGGTCGGCATGTTCGATGACGATGAGGGTCGCGTTGGGCACGTCGACGCCGACTTCGATGACGGTGGTGGCGACCAGCACGCCGGTGCGGCCGGCGGCGAACGCGGCCATCACCGCGTCCTTCTCCGGTCCCTTCATGCGGCCGTGGACGAGGCCGACCTTGTCGCCGAAGCGCGCCGACAGCGTGGCGGCGCGATCCTCGGCGGCGGCGAGATCGGACTTCTCGCTCTCCTCGACCAAGGGGCAGACCCAATAGGCCTGGCCACCGGCGGCGAGGTGGCGGCCGAGCGCCTCGACGACGTCAGGCAGGCGATCCTCCGAGATGACGCGGGTTTCGATCGGCTGGCGGCCCGGCGGCATCTCGTCGAGGCGGCTCTGGTCCATCTCGCCGTACTGCGCGAGGGTCAGCGTGCGCGGGATCGGAGTGGCGGTCATCGCCAGGAGATGCGGCGGCCGCTCCGCCTTCTGGGTGAGCAGCATGCGCTGGGCGACACCGAAACGGTGCTGCTCGTCGACCACGATCAGGCCAAGCTCCTTGTAGCTGACCGCCTCCTGGAAGATCGCGTGGGTGCCGATCAGGATGTTGATCGAGCCGTCGGCGAGGCCCATCAGCGTCGCCTCGCGCGCGCGGCCCTTGTCGCGGCCGGTGAGGATGGCGAGGTTGATCGGCAGGCCGGCAAGCAGGCGCTGCAGCGTGTCGTAATGCTGGCGCGCGAGAATCTCGGTGGGGGCGAGGAATGCGGCCTGCGCGCCGGCCTCGACCGCGATCAGCATGGCCATCGCGGCGACCAGCGTCTTGCCGGCGCCGACATCACCCTGCAGCAGGCGGAGCATCGGCTGCGCCTGCGCCATGTCGCCGGCGATCTCGGCGATGCTGCGCGATTGCGCGGCGGTGGGCGTGTAGGGCAGCTTGAGCATGTCGCGCAGGCGGCCGTCGCCCTGCAAGGGCCAGCCGCGGCGGCCGCGCGCGGCGGCGCGGACCAGCATCAGCGCGAGCTGGTTGGCGAACACCTCGTCATAGGCGAGCCGCTGGCGGGCAATCGCGTCGGAGGGATCGGCGTGGATGCGAACCAGCGCCTCGCGCCAGGCGGGCCAGTGGTGGCGCTGGAGCAGGCCGGGCTCGATCCATTCGGCAAGGTCGGGCGCGCGCTCGATCGCCTGTGCGGCGAGCTGGCCCATGCGGCGCGCGGTAAGGCCTTCGGACAGCGGATAGATCGCTTCGCGCTCCGGCTGGTCCACCGCCTCCTCGGGCGGCAGGACATAGTCGGGATGGACGATCTGGAGCTCCTGGCCATATTGCTCCAGCCGCCCCGAGACGCGGCGCGGTTCGCCGATCGGCAGCAGCTTCTTCACCCAACCCGAGCTGCCGCCGAAATAGACGAGGGCAACGTGATTGCCGTGCGCATCGACCGCACGCACGCGCGTCGGGCCGCGGCCGGCGCTGGTGCGGTATTCGTTCGGCGTCAGCGTGATGGCGATGGTGTGGCCGACATCGACCTGCATCAGCTCGTCGCGCGCCACCCGGTCGATGAAGCCGGTCGGCAGGTGGAACGCGGCATCGACCACGCGCGCGATACCGAGCCGTTCGAGCGGCTTGGCGAGGCCGGGGCCGATCCCCTTCAGCACGGTGATCTCGGCGAACAGCGGATTGAGGATTTCGGGGCGCATGACTATCTGGGTTCCACTCCACACCCGTTCGGGCTGAGCTTGTCGAAGCCCCGTCCTTCTCATGCGCCGACGTAGAGGAAAGGGCGGCCGTTCGACAAGGTCAGCGCGAACGGGTGGTCAACAGACGCCGACTGCCCATTCGCGGCCGCCGGCCAATCGCCTATGGGATGCGTGCGATGGATCGAGAAACCCGGATGAAACGCCTGCGCTTCCGCGCCTGGCACCGCGGCACCAAGGAGGCCGACCTGCTGATCGGCGGCTTCTTCGACGCGCATTCGGCCGGCTGGTCGGACGCAGACGTCGAGTGGTTCGAGACGCTGCTGGAAGAGCAGGACGTCGACATCATGGGCTGGGCGATTGGGTCGATTGCCGTCCCTGAGCGTTGGGACGGGCCGATGATGAAGCAGTTGAAGGATATCGGGTACGTGCCTGTCGCTGAATAAGCTCCCTCCTCCGTTCCAGGGGAGAGGGTCCGGGAGAGGGGCATGACCGATGCGCCCGCTGTCGACTCTTCCCCTCTCCCAACCCTCTCCCCTGGGGAGAGGGCTTCAGGAAAATCAATGCCCGATCTCTCCAAGCTTCTTGCTGCCAAGCACCCGTTGACGCTGGCCGGCGTGCCCGGCGGGTTCCTGCCGTGGCTGCTCGCCGATCTGGCCCGCGCGGCGGACAAGCGGGCGGTGTTCATCGCCGCCGACGAAGCGGAGATGCGCGCCGTCGCGGCGACGGCCGCCTATTTCGCGCCCGAGCTGGAGGTGTTCAACTATCCGGCGTGGGACTGCCTGCCGTACGACCGCGCCTCCCCTACCCTGCACGTGATGGCCGAGCGGCTGGCGGCGCTGCACCGGTTGCAACGCCCCGCCAAGGCGCCGCAGCTGATGGTGACCACCGCCAATGCGGTGACGCAGCGCACGCTGACGCCGTTCCGCATCCGGCAACTGGTCGCCAAGCTGGCGCCGGGCGAGCGGATCGGGCGCGACAAGCTGGCCGAGCTGTTGCAGGCCAACGGCTATCACCGCGTCGAGACGGTCGCCGATTCGGGCGAGTTCGCGGTGCGTGGCGGGCTGGTCGACCTGTTCCCGAGCGGCGAGGAACAGGCGCTGCGCCTCGATTTCTTCGGCGACGAGATCGAGAGCGTGCGGACGTTCGATCCCGCCGACCAGCGCACCACGGGGCGCGTCGACGGCTTCACCCTGCTCCCCGCCTCCGAGGCACTGCTCGACGAGGAGTCGATCAAGCGCTTCCGCGCGCGCTATCGCGAACGGTTCGGCGCGACGGCGACCGGCGACCCACTGTATCAGGCGATTTCGGACGGGCGGCGGCTGCAGGGCATGGAGCATTGGCTGCCGCTGTTCGAGGACAAGATGGCGACGCTGTTCGACCATCTGGGCGACGGCACGATCGTGGTGCGCGGCGGCGGCACGCCGGGCGCCAACGAGACGCGGTTCGAGGCGGTGGCCGATTATTACGCCAATCGCGAGCGCGCGCAGTCGAACAGCCCGGGCAGCTATCGCCCCTTGCCGGCCGAGGCGCTGTACCTGACCGCCGACGAGATGGCGCGGCATGTCGAGGCGGCGCCGGCGCATCTCGTCACGCCGTTCCACGAGCCGGAGAGCGCGACGGTGATCGACTTCGGCGTCGACGGCGCGCGCGACTTCGCCCCGGAGCGCGCGAGCGGCGGCAATGTCTATGAGGCGGTCGCCAAGCATCTGGAGAAGCTGCGCAAGGACAAGAAGAAAACCGTCCTGGCGAGTTATTCCAACGGTGCGCGCGAGCGGCTGGCCGGGCTGCTCGCCGATCACGGCTTCAAGAACGCGCGCAGCGCCGACGACTGGCAGAAGGCGCTGGGCACCGCCGAAACGCACGTCGCGCTGGTCGTGCTGCCGCTCGATCATGGCTTCACCAGCCCCGACATCGCGCTGCTGACCGAGCAGGACATGCTGGGGGACCGGCTGGTGCGGCGCGCCAAGCGGCGCAAGTCGGCCGATGCGTTCCTCGCCGAGCTCGCCACGCTGTCGGCGGGCGACCTGGTGGTGCATGTCGATCACGGCATCGGCCGCTACGAAGGGCTGACCTCGATCCCGGTCGGCAATGCGCCGCACGATTGCGTCGCGCTGGAATATGCCGGCGGCGACAAGCTCTACGTGCCGGTCGAGAATCTCGAGGTGCTGAGCCGCTACGGTTCCAGCGAGGACGCCGCACATCTCGACAAGCTCGGCGGCGAGGCATGGCAACGCCGCAAGAGCCGCATGAAGGAGCGCATCCGCGAGATCGCCGGCGAGCTGATCGCGATCGCCGCCGAACGCGCGCTGCGCCAGGGCGAGATCGCCGAGCCCGACGCGCAAGGCTATGCCGCGTTCGTCGACCGCTTCCCCTTCGCCGAAACCGACGATCAGGAACGCGCGATCGAGGATGCGCTGGCCGATCTGTCCGCCGGCAAGCCGATGGACCGTCTGGTGGTTGGCGATGTCGGCTTCGGCAAGACCGAGGTGGCGCTGCGCGCCGCGTTCGTCGCGGCGATGGCCGGCATGCAGGTCGCAGTGGTCGCCCCCACCACGCTGCTCGCGCGCCAGCATTACCAGAATTTCGTCGCCCGCTTCGAAGGCTTTCCGCTCAATATCGGCCGCCTGTCGCGGCTGGTCACCGCCAGCGAGGCCAAGGCGGTGCGCGAGGGGCTGGCCGACGGCACGATCGACGTCGTCGTCGGCACCCATGCCGTCCTGTCCAAGACGGTCGATTTCAAACGGCTCGGCCTGGTCGTGGTCGACGAGGAACAGCGGTTCGGCGTCGCGCACAAGGAGCGGCTGAAGGCGCTGAAGAACGACGTCCATGTGCTGACGCTGACCGCCACGCCGATCCCGCGCACGCTGCAGATGGCGATGTCGGGGCTGCGCGAGCTTTCCGTCATCCAGACGCCGCCGGTCGATCGCCTGGCGGTCAGGACCTATGTCATGCCGTGGGACCCGGTGGTGATCCGCGAGGCGCTCTTACGCGAACATTATCGCGGCGGGCAGAGCTTCATCGTCACCCCGCGTGTCGCCGATTTGCCCGATATCGAGGCGTACCTGCGCGACGAGGGGCCCGCGGTGCGCTACGTCGTCGCGCACGGCCAGATGGCGCCGAGCGAGGTCGAGGAGCGGATGAGCGCGTTCTACGACAAGCGCTACGAAGTGCTGGTGTCGACGACGATCGTCGAGAGCGGGCTCGACATTCCGAGCGCCAACACGATGATCATCAACCGCGCCGACCGCTTCGGCATGGCGCAGCTGTATCAGCTGCGCGGGCGCGTCGGGCGGGCCAAGACGCGGGCCTATGCCTATCTGACCACCGCGCCCGACCGGCTGATGACCGACAGCGCCGAGAAGCGGCTGAAGGTGCTCAGCGATCTCGACAGCCTGGGCGCGGGGTTCCAGCTTGCCAGCCACGATCTCGATATCCGCGGCGCGGGCAACCTGCTCGGCGACGAGCAGTCGGGGCATATCAATGAGGTCGGCTACGAACTCTACCAGTCGATGCTGGAGGAGGCGATCCTGGAGGCGAAGGCGGGCGGTGCGCTGAAGCGGCCGACCGATTTCAGCCCACAGATCACCGTCGACGCGCCGATCCTGATCCCGGAGGAATATGTTCCCGATCTCGACCTGCGCATGGGGCTCTATCGCCGCTTGAACGAGGTGGACGACAAGGCCGGTATCGAGGCGTTCGCCGCCGAGCTGATCGACCGCTTCGGCAAGCTGCCCGATCCGACCGAGAACCTGATCAAGCTGATGGAAATCAAGATGAACGCCAAGGCGGCGTGCGTCGCCAAGATCGACCTAGGCCCGCGCGGCGCGCTGGTGGCGTTCCACGAGGACCGGCCGCCCAATATCGAGGGGCTGCTCGCCTATGTCGACCGGCTGGACGGCGTGGCGAAGCTGCGCCCCGACAGCAAGCTGGTCATCGCGCGGGCGTGGAACGACCCGAAGAGCCGACTGAACGGCGCGCTGCAGCTGTCGCGGGGATTGGCGAAGGCGATGGCCTAGAGGCTGGCGGGGAATGGCGACGCCGCCCGAGCATCGCCCCGCTTGGCCCTTCCACCCTCTGCCTGCGACTTATTTGGTCGAGGCGGTCTGGACCTGGTTTCCGCCAAACGCGCTCGGGTCGAAATTTGCCGGCAGCGTATTCGGGTCGGTGGGCGCCGGCACCGTCATCGACGCGAGCGCCGCGTCGTCGGGCATGACCTGCTGAACCACCGCCTGCTGCTGCGGCGGCTGCACGAAAAAGCGCAGATCCTCAGCCAGCATGGCCTGCACGGGCGTGCCTTCGGGGATCCTGGCGCTGGTCCCGTGGATGAAGAAGCCGCCCAACGCGCTGACGAACAGCATGGTCGCGACCGAGGGGATCGTGCCGCTCGTCCCCTCATCGCTGGCGCGGCCGGTCAGGTGAACTGGTCCGTAGGGGGTCTGAACGTAGAGCAGGCGAATGCCGATCTTGCCCTTCTTGCCGACGTGGCCGTTGTGCTGAAGGCTGGTCACCTCGCCAACGGCGACCGACCCCGCGGGGATGATCACCTGGCCCTGGTAGGAGAGGCCTTCCGCCACGTCGAGGTAGACACGATCGCCTGGCTTGTTGTCCTTGCTCGACACTTGCGTGCGCGTGAGGAGGTCGAGCTGCGTGCCCATCGGGAAATATGCCATCCGGGTCGCTTGTGCGGGCGACACGGGGGCGGACCAGTGAACATAGGTCTGAGCCTGCACCGACGAAGCCACGAACGCGGCGACGACCGCGCCGCCAATCAGCAAGTTCTTCTTCATGTCGCCCTCCTGTTGCCGAAACGGGCTAGGGCGTTGACGTTGAGATGACTTGAAAAAAGAGGGTAAAGGCGGCGTCAAGGGTTCGAGGCGGATGCCGCGATGGGGCCGGAAGGCGAGCAGATCGGCCGCGCGCGGGAGCGGGTCGGATGTCAGAGACTGCACGACCAGGCCGTCACCCCGGACTTGTTCCGGGGTTCACGGTTCCGCACGCTCCCATGCCGTCGACTGTGCTGAAAGGTGGATGCCGGTACAGAGCCGGCATGACGGGTGGTGCAATCGTTGCGGGTCTTCGCAGGAGCCGCGCGAAGGCGGGAATCCGGGCGCGAAGACGCTTGGGCGTTCCAACAGCGGCGGCGTTTCTGGATTCCCGCCTGGGCGGGATGACGATTTGGCGCGAGCGTGTCGTTCTCGTGCAGCGGCGCGTTGCCCCTGAGCGGACCTTCCGCCGTTATTCCGCGTAGGCGGCGGGGATCGTGGCCTTGTCGGCGATGTCGGCGACGGCGACGGGGACCATGAAGCGGCGGCCGTCGGGGCGTTCGATTTCGAGGATGTCGCCGGCGCCGAAATTCTCGACCGCGACGACCGTGCCGAGCGGAGTGCCGGTGTCGCTCACCGCTGCCAGGCCCAGGAGGTCGACGTGGTAATATTCGCCGGGATCGAGCGGCGGGAGCGCCGAGCGGGGAACGGTGAGTTCGGTGCCGCGCAAGGCTTCGGCCGCGTTGCGGTCGGCGACTTCGGCGAAGCGGGCGATGGCGCCGTTGCTGCCGACGCGGACCGACTTCAGCATCAGTTTGCCGCCGTTGAAGCTGCGATAGGCGGCGAGATCGTCGCCGAACAGCTTCAGGCGCACCTCGCCCGTCACGCCGTGCGCGCCGGTGACGACCGCCAGCGTGACCGGACGATCCGCGTCAGCCGCGGGGCGAGCCGGGCTGTTCGGGGTCGGCGGCGTCGCTGCCCTCGGCGGGCTGGTCGGTCGAGACGCCGTGGTCGTCGGCGTCGGGCTGCTCGTCATCGCGCGGCGTCTTTGGATCGGTCATGGCCATCATGGGCTCCTTCGCTTGGGCGTCGGGAACGCATGACGGCCATGATCGGCTGCATGAGGATCAGGCGGCCGGGGTTTCCTCGGCGGTCGCCTCGGCGACCTGCTCGGCCTCCGGCGTCGGCTCGGCGGTGGCGGCTTCGACCTCGGTCGCCATCACCGCCTCGGCCTCGGCATCCTGCTGCGCCTTCAGCTTCTCGGCACGCTCCTCGGCGCGCTCCTTGGCCTTCTCGCCGGGCTCGGCCTTCTTCGGGTTGTTGCGCGCGGCACGCTCACGCAGGCCGGCGGCGTCGAGGAAGCGGGCGACGCGGTCGGTCGGCTGCGCGCCGACGCCGAGCCAATGCTTGGCACGGTCACCGTCGAGCTTGATGCGCTCGTCTGAATCCTTGGCGAGGAGCGGGTTGTAGGTGCCGATCTTCTCGATGAAGCGGCCGTCGCGGGGCGACCGCGCGTCGGCGACGACGATGCGGTAATACGGACGCTTCTTGGAGCCGCCGCGCGACAAACGAATGCTGAGAGCCATTTAGTCTTTCCTTCTTTCAAATGATGCGACGCCGCAGCGTCATTTCTTCTTCTTGTTCATGAAGTTCGCGAGTTCGGGCGGGATGCTGCCGCCGCCGGGCAGGCCCGGGAGCCCGCCCATCTTGTCCATCGCCGCGCCCATGTCGGGACCGCCGAGCGCGTTGCCCAGGCCGCCCATGCCGCCCTTGCCGAGCATCGCCATCATGCCCTTCAGGCCGCCCATCTTCTTGATCTTCTTCATGGCGGTGGACATTTCCTGATGCATCTTCAGGAGCTTGTTGACGTCCTGCACGGTGGTGCCGGAGCCCTTGGCGACGCGAATCTTGCGCTTGGCGTTGAGCAAAGCGGGCTTGGCGCGCTCGGTCGGCGTCATCGATCCGATCATCGCTTCCATGCGGATCAGGACCCTGTCGTCCATGTTGGACGCGTTCATCGCCGCCTGCGCCTTCTTCATGCCGGGGATCATCCCGGCGAGCGCGCCGAGGCCGCCCA
>JBQCHA010000292.1:0-7377 GCA_051955175.1 Sphingomonas sp. | reverse complement strand
TGACCAGATGCGCGACGACCTCGGTATCGGTCTCGCTCTCGAAGGTGCGGCCGCGCGCCTGCAACTCCTCGCGCAGGCTGCGGAAATTCTCGATGATGCCGTTATGGACCAGCGCCACTTCGCCGGTGGCGTGCGGGTGCGCGTTGTTGGTGGTCGGCCCGCCGTGCGTCGCCCAACGCGTGTGAGCAATGCCGGTGCAGCCGGGAAGCGGATGCTCGGCCAGCTCGCGGGCCAGGTTGATCAGCTTGCCCGAGGCGCGCCGCCGCTCGATCTGCCCATCGGTATCGGTGGCGATGCCCGCCGAATCATAGCCGCGATATTCGAGCCGACGCAGCCCGTCGAGCAGCCGCTCGGCGACATCTTCCTTGCCGACAATGCCAACGATTCCACACATGAGGCAGGTTTCCGTGTTTAGAGCGAATAGGGGATTCGGATGCCCGGCATGGGCGCCGGGAAATCCTTGACGTTGCGCCTGATGAGCACGGCACCATGAACCTGGGCTGTCGCCAGAATCAAGGCGTCGAACAACTTGATGCGGGTGCGGTGGCGAATATCGACGGCCGCGCCGGCGATCCGCTCATCGACGTCGAGCACATCGAAGCGATAAAACAATTCCTGTACCGTTGTCCTCGATACCACCTCACGATTGCCGCTTCTTCAACTCGGCCATTTTCGCGCGAAAGCGTTTGGCCCAGCCGGGCTTCGTCTCCTGCGGCGGGCGGACCAGGCGTAGCGCATCGGCCTCGACGTCCGCGGTCACCACGCTGCCCGCGCCGACGATCGCGCCGGCGCCGATCGTCACCGGCGCCACCAAGGCGCTGTTCGAGCCGATGAAGGCCCCCGCACCGATCGACGTGCGGTATTTCAGGAAGCCATCGTAATTGCAGGTGATCGTACCCGCGCCGATGTTGGCGCCGGCGCCCACGTCGGCATCGCCGATGTAGCTCAAGTGATTGGCCTTGGCGCCCTTGCCAAGCACCGCTTTCTTCATCTCGACGAAGTTGCCGACGCGCGCGCCCTCGCCCACCACAGCGCCGGGCCGCAGCCGCGCATAGGGGCCGATGTCGGCGCGCGCGGCGACCGTCGCACCTTCCAGGTGGCTGAAGGCGTGGATGGCGACAGCGTCGCCGATCGTCACACCGGGGCCGAACAGGACATTGGGCTCGATCACCACGTCGCGGCCGAGCTTGGTGTCCCAGGCGAACCACACCGTCTCCGGGGCGATCAGCGTCA
The DNA here is from genome assembly GCA_051955175.1 of Sphingomonas sp. Classification (GTDB taxonomy): domain Bacteria; phylum Pseudomonadota; class Alphaproteobacteria; order Sphingomonadales; family Sphingomonadaceae; genus Sphingomonas. The sequence goes on along the minus strand of JBQCHA010000292.1, from coordinate 6,144 downwards.
CGCCGTCGGCCATCGCCTCGTTCCGCCGCTTGGTCTGCCAGCGCGCTTCCAGCGCGGCGAGTTCGGCGCGGCTGTTGACGCCGGTCACTTCGTCAGCGTCGGTTTCGATCACCGCGGCGTGGCGGCCATCGGCGGTGGCCAGCATGACGATATCCGGCAGATAATATTCGCCGGCCGCATTGTCGTTGCCGATGCGGGCGAGCAGTGCGAACAGGTCACGTGCGCGGGCCGCCATCAGGCCGGAGTTGCACAAGGTTTCGGCACGTTCTTCGGCGCTCGCGTCCTTGAACTCGACCATCTTTGCGATGCGCCCGTCGGCGTCGGCGATCACCCGGCCATAGGCGCCGGGATCGACCGGCCGGAAGCCGAGCACGACCGCCGCCGGCGCGTCGTCGGCGTGCAGCCGCTCCAGCATGCGCCGCATCGTCGCCGTGCCGACCAAAGGCACGTCCCCGTACAGCACCAGAACGTCACCTTCGAAGCCGTCCAGCGCCGCCTCCGCCTGCTGAACGGCATGCCCGGTGCCGAGTTGCTCCGCCTGGTCCACGGTCGCCACGCCCAGCGGCGCGACCGCGGCCTCGACCTGTTCGCCGGCCGCGCCGGTGACGACGACGGTGCGCGCGGGCCGCAGCGCCGCGACGCTGTCGATCAGGTGAAGCAGCATCGGCCGGCCGGCGATCGGGTGCAACACCTTGTGGCGATCGGATTTCATCCGCGTGCCCTTGCCAGCGGCAAGGATGATCGCAGCGACGGGATCAGTCATTCATCAGCTCTCCAGGACGGCGCCGCCCCTGCCATGTTCGGCTTGCCAATGCCATAGCCGGGCTGGCAGTCGCATGAACATGAGCGACTTTCCTTTTCAAATCGTCGGCTTCGATCTCGACGGCACGCTGGTGGATTCGAGCGGCGACCTGACGGCGGCGGTCAATCATGTGCTGGAGGGGCTCGGCCGTCCGCCGCTGACGGTGGCGCAGGTCGTCAGGAATATCGGCGGCGGCGGCGAGCGGATGATGCGCCTGAGCCTGGCCGACGCCGGCATCGAGGACGACGATGCGCTGCCCGGCCGCTATCGCCAGATGCTCGATTATTATGCCGATCACATCGCCGAGCGGACGCGGGCCTTCCCGGGCGTGAGCGACGCGCTCGACACGCTGGCGGCACACGGTGCGCAGCTGGCGGTGGTGACCAACAAGGTCGAACGGCTGGCAGCGAAGCTGCTCGATGGACTGGGGTTGGTGGATCGCTTCGCCTGCATCATCGGCGGCGACAGCGTGGAAAAGGGCAAGCCCGCGCCCGATCCGCTGCACGCGATGGTGCGCCGCCTGGGCGGCGGCCGCGCGGCGTTCGTCGGCGATTCGGCCTATGACATCCGCGCGGCGAAGGCGGCAGGGCTGCCCAATATCGCGGTCAGCTTCGGCTTCGCCAACGCGCCCGTGGAGGAACTCGGCGCCGACGCGGTGATCGACAGCTACGAGGCGCTGGTGCCGACGTTGCGGCGACTCGGCTAGGGTCGATGCCCCTTGCGCCACTTGGTCCACAGATGGCGGGCGAGCATCGTCGGCGGCATCCTCAGCCAATGCGAGCGGACGAAAAAGCCGAATCGTGTCCATGATCGCGTTGCCCTGCCCCAGCCATCGCGCGCGGTCAGCCGGCGGCGATACAGCGCATCCGATCGCCGCGCCGCCTGCCGCTCCGCAACCGGCGTTCCGTACAACTGCTGCGACAGCCGCAACGCACGACGCAGCGGCGCCACCAGGCCGTGGTGCCGTGCGCGCCTGACCAGGCCGACGTAAAACTCCTCGTCAGCTTCAGCAAATTCGCGGCACAGCCGGTCGATGTCCCACAGGTTGCGCATGCCGCCGGCAAGATCACCGTCGGCGATCAGATGCGCCGCGGCGTGGCAGATCATGTCCTCGCGCGACAGCACGCGCAGGCCATTCTCCAGCGGCACACTGTCGGCCAGCAGCGCCGCGGCATCGGGCCTGATGCGCGCGGTCAGCGGCAGGATGGTGTGGTGCACGTCGATCATGCGGTCACGTTCGCGATGGATCAGCGGCGGCAGCTCGTGCATCCAGCGGCGGTAATAGGCGTCGTCATAAGGGTCGGGCTTGACCCATTCCCAGCCGGCGGCGAGCAGCGCCGCCTCGACCGCGTCGATCGCGTCGCGCGGCACCAGGATGTCGAGATCGCCGATCGACCGCCCTTCCCCCGCCGCCAGGCCCGCCGCGACGAAGGCGGTGCCCTTGAGCAGCACGACCGGACCACCAAGCCCCGCCAGCGCGCGCCGCGCGGCTTCCGCTTCCCACAAGGCGGCGCGGCGCTGCTCCACCGCCGAAGCGCGGGCATCTTCGAGGATACGCGTCGCGGCCGGCGGCACAGGCAGCCCGGCGAGCCGAAGCGCCAGCGTGCCGATCAATTGCTCGGCGCGCGCCATCGCCAGCAGCGCCATCCAGCCCATGCCGTTCAGCGCGACAGCACGCCCCGGATCGCGCAGCACCGCCGCCAACAGCATCGCATCGCGCCTCACAGCATCGCCCATAGCGCCTCCACCTGGGCAATGGCGCTCGCCGCGTCGGGATAGTCGATTGCGCGCGCCGGCACCTGCTGCACCAGCCGCGTCGTCGCCGTGAACGCCGGCTCGCCCAGCGCGACATAATTTGTCGACGCCTGCGTCAGGCGCACGAACACCTCGCTCGCGCCCAGCGCGCGCTCGGCGGGCGCGAAGCCGTAGCGGGGGAACAGGATCAGCGCCGGCCGCGCCGGCTCGGCCATCCGCGCGATCGCCTCGGCGCTGGGCACCAGATGGCGGATGTCGCCCTTGGGCGTGCCGGCGAGCAGCGGGCCGAACCGCCCCGTCGGCACGGCCTCGCGCACCACTTCGATTGCCTGGTTCTTGAGGCTGACCAGCCGCGGGAAGGCGTGGACCAGCCCGCTCGCGGGATCGACCAGTGCGAATTCGTCGCCCATCAGGCGCCAGCCGCGCGCGGCGAGCAATGCCGCCAGCGTAGACTTGCCCGCGCCCGACAGGCCGGTCATCAGCACCGCGCGCCCGTCGCGCTCGACCGCCGAGGCGTGGAGCAACAGGTAGCGGCGCTGGCCGAGCGCCATCTGCAGGTTCATCGCCATCTCGGCCGCCAGCAGCCCCTGCGCGAGCGGCAGCGGCGCCGCATCGGGCAGCACGAAATCGCCGCCCAGCATCACTGCCGGCCGCAGCCATCGCCGCCACGGCCGGCCTGCGAACAGGCGCACGGTGAAATCGGCAATGCCGTCCTCGGGCTCGGGATAATCGGCGTAGAGCTGCTCGAGCTCGGCGACCGGCGCGCGCCAGTCAGAGCCGACGCGAAAACCGACGGGGCCGATGCGGATGGTGAAGACGTGCTTCATCATGCGGCGCCCGATGCGGTCGAAGTCAACTCGCCCTCACCCGTTCCAAATTCTATGCGATGAGCCCCTTCCGTTTCCCTCACGACGCAACCACCAGCCCGGTCGCCACCAATTCCCCGAGCCGCGCGTCGAGCGCCTCCGCGCTCGCGTCGCCAAGATCGAACGCCTCTGCCAGCTTCGCCAGCAGCCCCGCTCGTGTCAGCGCCCCCTCGCCGAGCACCGCCAAGATCTCCGGCGCCGGCGTGGTCACCAGATGCGTCAGGCCCGACGGCCGGTGAAAAATCAGCGTGAACGCATCGAGCGGCACGATGCGGAGCGCCTCGGCCGGCTCGGCCTTGTACAGCCGATCGGCCATCGCCGTCAGGCGCGCGGCATCTGCAGCGAGGCGAAGCAGGTGAAGCCGCTGGTGCCCGACTGCAGCCGGCGGATGTATTTCACGTAAGCCTGGTTCTGCTCCCAGGTCGTACCGGGCAGCTGGCCGCCGGCGAGCGCGGTCTTCACGTCGTCGCCCTTGAACGCCATCGAGGCGGGCGGGAAAGCGCCCGGCGTGCCGGCCGCCACCACCGACCCGTCCGATGCGATCCAGCTGTCGGCGCGACCGGCGTCGGGCACCGGAATCTCGCAATTCATCACCGATGCCTGGGTCTGCGCCAGCGCCGGGCGGATCGACACCACCGCCGAAACGCCCACTGCGCCCAACATCAACGCGCGCCGGCGCGTCGGGCTGCCGGCGGCTTCGTCCGGCTGATCGGAAGGCGTATCGCTCATCATCGCTGTCCTGTCGCCATTGCCCTTTCATAATCGTAAACTAGGGACAAGCTGGCAATCTCTTGCCCGACCGGACATCGCAGGCTGGAGGCGAACCAGAATGGCACAGACATCGCAGAGCGGATCGGTCGTCGCCGGGCTGTTGCTGATCGCCGCCGCGGCGTTGCTGGCGGCGCTGATCGGCGGCGGCATCGCCGCTGGCGCCGTGACGCTGATCGGCGGCGGCACGGCGTTGTTCGTCGCGCGCGGGCGTGCCGCGCCCGTTCCGCCCGCGCCGGTGATCGCCCCGCCGCGCCCGGTGACGAGCACCAGCAGCCGGGCGGTCGCCGCGATCGGCGAGGCGATCGCCGACCCGCTGCTGGTCACCGTCGACGGCCGCGTGGTCGAAGCGAACGCCGCCGCGCGCGCGCTGCTTGGCGAGCATATCCTGGGTGAGGACGTGCGGCTGGCAATCCGCCACCCCGCCGCTGCCGAGCGACTGGCCGACCCGGCGGGCGATTCGCAGCCGATCGACCTGGTCGGACTGACCGCCGACGACCAGCGCTGGCAGATGCACGTCTCCGCGCTGATCGACGGCTGCCGCGCCATCCACCTGGTCGACCAGACCGCGCGCTATGCCGCCGAGCGGATGCGCGTCGATTTCGTCGCCAACGCCAGCCACGAGCTGAAGACCCCGCTCGCCTCGGTGCTCGGCTATATCGAGACGCTGAACGACGAAGCGGCGGGCAGCGACGCTGGGCTGCGCGCCCGTTTCCTGCGCATCATGGCCGGCGAGGCGACCCGGATGCAGCGGCTGGTCGAGGATCTGATCTCGCTGTCGCGCATCGAGGCGGAGAAATACCGCCTGCCCGCCGCCGCGGTGGACCTGGGCGAGCTCACCGAATCGATCGTCCATCAGCTCACCGAATCGGGCAATCCGCGCGCGGACGACCTGGTTTTCGAACCCGCCGCCGGCCTGCCGCCGGTCAACGGCGACCGCGCGCAGCTGTCGCAACTGCTCTACAACCTGATCGGCAATGCGATGAAATACGGCAAGGCGGGGACGCCGGTCACCGTCCGCACCGAACTGGCCGGGCCGCATACCGCGCGCCTCACCGTCAGCGACTGCGGCGAGGGCATCGCGCCCGAGCATGTGCCGCGCCTCACCGAGCGATTCTACCGCGCCGACCCCAGCCGCAGCCGCAGCCTGGGCGGCACCGGCCTGGGCCTCGCCATCGTGAAGCATATCGTCGAGCGCCACCGCGGCCAGCTCGATATCACCAGCAGGCTCGGCAAGGGCACGACGGTCACGGTGCGCCTGCCGTTGTTTGCGGGGAACGCGTTGTCATCAAAGAGTCACCTCTCTGTCACAAGAGCCGATGCGGTATCCTGACGCCGCGCTTGGTGTCGGGGGCCGAGCCGGAGACGATCGAATGCCGATGCCCGCCGATCACTTCGCCGCCGCGGCGCGGCGCTGAGCGCAGGAGGACACATTATGGCACGTGCCCGCATGTTGCTGGTCGAGGATGACGCCGCGCTCGCCGAACTGCTCGTCTGGCATTTCGAGCGCGAGGAGTTCGAGGTCAAGCATACCGCCGATGGCGAGGAGGCGCTGCTGCTGGCGCGGGAGGCGCCGCCCGACATCGTGCTGCTCGACTGGATGCTGGAAGGCCTGTCGGGCATCGAGGTCTGCCGCCGCCTGCGCCGGGTGAGCGACACCGCCAACGTGCCGATCATCATGCTGACCGCCCGCGGCGAGGAAGAGGATCGCGTCCGCGGCCTGGAAACCGGCGCCGATGATTACGTAACCAAGCCGTTCAGTCCGCGCGAACTCGTCGCCCGCGTCGGCGCCGTGCTGCGCCGCGTGCGGCCCGCGCTCGCCGGCGAGCAGCTCAGCTATGCCGACATCGAGATGGACACGGTGGGCCATAAGGTCCGCCGCGGCGGCCAGGTGGTGCAGCTAGGCCCGACGGAATTCAGGTTGCTCAAGCACTTCCTGGAGCATCCCGGCTG
>JBQCHA010000291.1:0-10805 GCA_051955175.1 Sphingomonas sp. | reverse complement strand
CCTATTTCAGCCACCCGATCGAGGTGGCCGGCATCCTGACCGACCTGCACCTCGACGACGAGACGATCGCCACCGCGATCCTGCACGACACGATCGAGGATACGGTCGCCACCCACGACGAAATCGAGCGGTTGTTCGGGCCGAACGTCGCCCGGATGGTCGACGGCGTGACCAAGCTCTCCTCGATCGAGGCACAGACCGAGAACGAGCGCGCGGCGGAGAACCTGCGCAAGTTCCTGCTGGCGATGTCGGACGACATCCGCGTGCTGCTGGTCAAGCTGGCCGATCGCCTGCACAACATGCGCACGCTGCACTTCATCAAGAACGAGGAGAAGCGGCGGCGCATCGCCAAGGAGACGATGGATATCTACGCGCCGCTCGCCGAGCGGATCGGCATGTACGAGTTCATGAAGGAGATGCAGACGCTCGCCTTCCGCGAGCTCGAGCCGGAGGCGTATGAATCGATCACCAAGCGGCTGGAATCGTTGCGCGCCGGCGGCGGCGACCGCGTCGCCAAGATTTCCTCCGGGCTGAAGCTGCTGCTGTCGCGCGCCGGCATCGACGCCGAGATTTCGGGACGCGAGAAGCATCCCTATTCGATCTGGCGCAAGATGTCGGAACGACACGTCAGCCTGGAGCAGTTGAGCGACATCATGGCGTTCCGCGCCATCGTCGGCACCGAGGAGGAATGCTATCGCGCGCTGGGCGTGATCCACCGTCGCTGGCCGATGGTGCCGGGCCGGTTCAAGGATTACATCTCGACCCCCAAGCGCAACGGCTATCGCTCGCTGCACACGACGGTGATGCACGCCGACAACACCCGCGTCGAAATCCAGATCCGCACGCACGAGATGCACCAGCAGGCCGAATACGGCCTCGCCGCGCACTGGGCGTACAAGCAGGACGGCGTGCGCCCCGATACGCAGGTCAGCTGGATTCGCGACCTCGTCGAAATCCTCGACACCGCCGCCAATCCCGAGGAACTGCTCGAGCATACGCGGATGGCGATGTACCAGGATCGCATCTTCGCCTTCACCCCGGCGGGCGAGCTGATCCAGCTGCCCAAGGGCGCGACGCCGATCGATTTCGCCTACGCGGTGCACACCGATCTCGGCGACCAGGCGGTGGGCGCCAAGATCAACGGGCGCGTGGTCCCGTTGCGCACCGCGATCGGCAATGGCGACCAGGTGCAGATCCTGCGCTCGAAGGCGCAGACGCCGCAGGCCAATTGGCTCAACTTCGCGATCACCGGCAAGGCGCGCGCCGCGATCCGTCGCCATTTGCGCCAGAAGGAGCGCGGCGAGACGGTGGCGCTGGGCCGCAAGATCTATGACGAGATCGTCGCCCGCCTGCCGGCGCAGGTGGGCACCGACGCGCTGGAACATGCGCTGAAGCGCCTCAAGTTCTCCGACGAGACCGCGCTGATGGAGGCGATCGCGCGCCGCACGATCACCGATGCGGAGGTGATGGAGGCGGTGATGCCGGGCTCCGCCGGCGCCGATTCCGCGCACAAGGCGCCGCCGCAATCGAGCGCGATTTCGATTAAGGGGCTGACGCCGGGCATGGCTTATACGCTTGGCGAATGCTGCCACCCGATCCCCGGCGACCGCATCGTCGGTCTGCGCCGGCGCGGTGCCGGCATCGAGGTGCATACGATCGACTGCCCGACGCTGGTCGACAACGAGGATGTCGATTGGGTCGACCTCGCCTGGGGGGACGAGGTCGAGGGCGGCACCGCGCGCATCGCCGTCGAGGTGAAGAACGAGCCGGGATCGCTGGGCATCGTCTCGACGATCATCGGTGCCCAGCGCGCCAACATCATCAACCTGCGGCTCGACAATCGCGACACGACGTTTCACACCAACACGATCGACCTGGAGGTGCACGACGCGCACCATCTGATGCGCGTGCTCGCCGCGCTGCGCGCTGCGGATGCCGTCAGCAAGGCGGAGCGCGGATGAACTTCGGGCATGACGCAGGCGTGTCAGGGCGCTAAGGAGCGCGCCCATGCACCGCCCCGCGCTGTCGATCGTCGTTCCCTGCTTCAACGAGGAAGGCTGCCTCGAGATGCTGCACGCGCGCGTCTCCGCCGCGGCGCGCACCGCGGTCGGGCAGGATTACGAGCTGGTGTTCGTCAACGACGGGTCACGCGACCGGACCTGGCCGATCATGCAGCGGCTGACGGCCGGTGATCCGCACCTCGTCGCGATCAACCTGTCGCGCAACCACGGGCATCAGCTGGCGCTGACCGCCGGGCTCGACCTGTGTTCGGGCGAGCAGATCCTGATCATCGACGCCGACCTGCAGGACCCGCCCGAGCTGCTGGTCGAGATGCGCGGCGTGATGGCTGCCGAGCAGGCCGACGTCGTCTACGCCGTGCGCCGCAAGCGCCAGGGCGAGACCTTCTTCAAGAAGCTGACCGCGGCGGCCTTCTACCGCGTGCTCGACCGCGTCACCGACACGCCGATCCCGATCGACACCGGCGATTTCCGGCTGATGACCCGGCGGGCGCTCGACGCGTTCCTGTCGCTCCCCGAACAGGCCCGCTTCATCCGCGGCATGGTGGCGTGGATCGGCTTCCGACAGGTGCCGTTCGCCTATGACCGCGCCGAGCGCCATGCGGGTGAGACCAATTATCCGCTCGGCAAGATGATGCGGCTGGCGTTCGACGCCGTTACCGGCTTTTCCACCGCGCCGCTGCGCTTCGCCAGCCATGCCTCGGTGATCCTGGCCGGCGCGTCGCTGCTGCTGCTGTTCTACATCGCTTATGGCTTCATCGCCGGCAATCCGGTGCCCGGCTGGACCTCGACGATGCTGGTGGTGGTGGTGCTGAGCGCTATCCAGATGTTCGTGCTGGGCATGATCGGCGAATATCTCGGCCGCCTCTATGTCGAATCGAAGCGGCGGCCGCTGTACCTGGTCGCCGATATCGCCGGGCCGGTGCGTGGCCATGCCCGCCTCGGCTACAATGCCGAGGACGTCACCCACGATATCGATCCGCCCGCGGCCGACGCGGCGGAATAGCCGCGCCGACCGGCGTGGACGATCGACGCCCACGCCTCTTCGCGGTCAGGCCGCTGCGGCGATGCCGTCGAGGCGGGCCGTCACCTCCGGCGACAGATCGAGCTCGGCCGCGGCGAGATTCTCGCGCAGATGGCCCGGCGACGAGGTGCCGGGGATCAGCAGCAGGTTGGGCGCGCGCGCGATGAGCCAGGCCAGTGCCACCTGCATCGGCGTCGCGTCGATCTCCGCCGCCACCTGGTTCAGCGTATCCGACTGCAACGGGGTGAAGCCGCCCAGCGGGAAGAACGGGACATACGCGATGCCCTGACCGGCGAGCAGGTCGATCAACGCATCGTCGTCGCGGTGCGCGAGATTGTAGAGGTTCTGTACGCACACGATCGGCGTGATGGCCTGCGCCTCGGCAACCTGCGTCGCGGTGGCGTTGCTGAGCCCGATGTGGCGGATCAGCCCGCGCTGCTGGAGCTCGGCGAGCGCGGTCACCTGCGGCGCCAGCGACCCTTCGCTGGGGGCATGGACGTCGCCCATCGCGCGGAGATTGACCACCTCCAGCACGTCGAGCGCCAGGTTGCGCAGGTTGTCGTGTACCGCCGCGGTCAGCTCCTCGGGCGTCTGCGCCGCGTTCCAGGATGCGTCGTCGCCGCGCGTCGCGCCGACCTTGGTGACGATCACCAGATCGTCGGCATAGGGATGCAGCGCCTCACGGATCAGCTCGTTGGTGATATGGGGGCCATAGAAATCGCTGGTGTCGATGTGGTTGACGCCGCTCTCCACCGCCTCGCGCAGCACGCCGAGCGCCTGGCCCTTGTCCTTCGGCGGTCCGAACACGCCGGGCCCGGCGAGCTGCATCGCGCCATAGCCCATGCGCCACACCTGACGGTCGCCGAGGGTGAAGGTGCCTGCTTTGGTGATGTCGGTCATGGTCGTCTCCTCTATCGCGGTGAGCGCTAGATAGCGGGTGAGCATTTGTGCGATAACTGGCGCCTATCGGGACAGGCTGTACGAGAAGGCGAACAATGGCGGCGGAGTTGCAGGACCTGCTGGCTTTCCTGGCGGTCGCGCGGGCAGGCGGCTTTCGTCAGGCGGCGCGGACCAGCGGCGCCTCGCCGTCGGGGCTCAGCGAGGCGGTGCGGCGGCTGGAGGCGCAACTCGGCGTCCGCCTGCTCAACCGCACCACGCGCAGCGTCGCCGCGACGGAGGCCGGCACCCGGCTACTCGAGCGGCTGGGACCGGCGATCGGCGAGGTAGAGGCCGCGCTGGCCGAGGTTGACAGCTTCCGCGACCGTCCGGCGGGGACGCTCCGGCTCAACGTGCCGGCCAGCGTGTCGCGGCTGGTGCTGCCGGGCATCGTGCCGCCATTCCTCGCCGCCTATCCCGACATCCGGATGGAGGTGGTGGTCGAGGACAGTTTCGTCGACGTGCTGGCGGCGGGCTGCGACGCCGGCATCCGCTATGACGAGCGGCTGGAACAGGACATGATCGCGATCCCGATCGGGCCGCGGGTGCAGCGCTTCGCCACCGCGGCGGCGCCGGCTTACCTCGCGGCGCATGGCCGACCGCAGCACCCGCGCGACCTGTTGCAGCACCGCTGCCTGCGCGGCCAGTTCGCCAGCGGCGCCTTCCCGACCTGGGAGTTCGAGCGCGATGGGGAGGTGGTGCGGGTCGATGCCACCGGACCGCTGGTGGTGCGGCTGGGTGCGGCGGTCGATCTCGCGGTCGATGCGGCGGTGGCCGGCACCGGCATCATCCACCTGTTCGAGGATTGGCTCCGGCCCTATTTCGCCAGCGGGGCGCTGGAGCCGGTGTTGGAGGATTGGTGGCAGCCGTTTTCGGGGCCGTTCCTCTATTATCCTGGGCGCCGCCACCTGCCGCCGCCGCTGCGCGCGTTCGTCGACTTCGTAAAGGCGCGCTAGCCGTCGCGCGCGTGCGGGCTTCCGCTGGCGCACGGCCGCGGTATAGAGACGGCGATGGGGATGGAGTGCCCCCGATAACCGCCCTGACCGGCTGATGACTCCTGCTGATCGTCGACGAAGCGGCGAGGCAGGATGTCGATGCCTCCTCGCCGCCCGGAATGAGAAGGAAGCGCGATGGAATTTCTCGTGGTGTTCGCCGGTGCCGGGCTGGGCGGCGCGTGCCGGCACGGCGTCGGCGTCTTGTGCATGAAGGCGTTCGGGCCGGGCTTTCCGGCGGGGACGCTGACCGTCAACGTGCTGGGCTCGCTGCTGATGGGCGTGCTTGCCGGGCTGTTCGCGCTCAAGATGCAGTCGAGCCAGGAACTGCGGCTGTTCCTCACCACCGGGTTCCTGGGCGGGTTCACCACCTTCTCGACCTTTTCGCTCGATACGGTGACGCTGTTCGAGCGCGGCCGGGTGTGGCTCGCCGCCGGCTACGTTCTGACGAGCCTCGCCGCCGGGTTCGGCGGGCTGGCGCTGGCGCTGCTGGTGATGCGCAAGCTCGCCTGACCTCAGCGCCGCGCGCGCAGCCGCCGTTCGTCGCGGACCAGGAAGAAGACGCCGACCAGCACCAGCCCGGCCAGCGCGAACCAGGTGATGGCATATTGCAGGTGCGCGTTGCGGAAGTGGATGACCGTCAGGCCACCGACGGGCGCGTCGGCGGGCAACGCGCTCTTGTCGGCATCGATGAAATAGGGCGCCACCGCGCCGAGATGGCGGGCGTGGGCGATCGCGGCGACGTCGCGTGAATACCAATGGTCATGCGCGGGATCATTGTCGCGCAGGAAGGCGCCGCCAGGCTCGGTGATGCGCAGCAGCCCCGTCACGACGGTCTCGCCCCCGATCTGGCCGTCCGACCGGGTAGCAGGCGCGCGGTGCGCTGCGGGCACGAACCCGCGGTTGACCAGCACGGTGAAGCCGCGCGCGGTATCGAACGGGGTCAGCACCCAGAAACCGGGGCCGAGCTCGGTCACTGCCTGGACGAGCGTTTCGCGATCATTGTCGTAGCGGCCGTGGACGACGACATGGCGATAGGCGTCGTCATCGGCATTGATGCGCGGCCAGGCGGCGGGGCCGGGCGCCGGTACCGGCGCGGCGTGGACGCGGTGGTTGACGTGGTCGATCAGCGCCAGCTTCCAGCTGCGCCGGTGGACCTGCCATACCCCGAGCGCGAGGAAGCCGGCGAAGAACAGCGCGGCAAGCGCGAGCATCGCCCCAAACGCAAACGCCGAGCGGGGTTGCCGCTCGGCGTCGTCGTCGCGTCGGTCGCGATTGTGTGGGGCAGGCGGCACCGCGCGTCGGTCACCGCCCGCGGTCACGGCTGCTGCAGCGCCTGCGCCGGCGTCATCGGCATCATGTTGGCGTTGAGGTGGTACATCACCCAGATCGAGCCGATCAGCGTGATCAGCACCAGCACCAGCGTGAAGATCAGCGCCAGCATCGACCAGCCGCCTTCCGACCGCGTGTTCATGTGCAGGAAGTAGACCATGTGGACGAAGATCTGCACCACCGCGAGGCCGAGCAGCGCGACGTCGGCGCCCGCCACGCTGGAGATGACATGGTCCATCACCAGCCAGAACGGGATCGCGGTCAGGATCACCGACAGGACGAAGCCCGTCATGTAACCCTTGAACGAGCCGTGCGCCGGCGCGTGATCGTGGCCCGAGGGCGTGTCGTGGTGGGGGGAAGGGGCGTTGGCGCTCATCCGAGCACTCCCATCAGGTAAACGAAGGTGAAGACGCCGATCCACACGACGTCGAGGAAATGCCAGAACATGCTGAGGCACATCAGGCGACGCTTGTTGGCCGGGATCAGCCCGCGCTGCGCGGTCTGCACCATCAGCACGATCATCCAGATGAGGCCGGTGAAGACGTGCAGGCCGTGCGTGCCGACCAGGCTGAAGAACGAGGTCAGGAACGCGCTGCGCCACGGGCCGTTGCCCTCGGCGATCAGGCCGGCGAACTCGTGCATTTCGATGCCGATGAACGCCGCGCCGAACAGCCAGGTGACGGCGAGCCAGATCAGCGTCTGGCTGCGGTTGTCACGCTCCATCGCCAGCATGGCGAAGCCGTAGGTGATCGACGAGAAGAGCAGCATCGCGGTGTTGACCGCGACCAGCGGCAGCTCGAACACCTCGCGCGCCGACGGGCCGCCGGCATAGCTGTGGCCGAGTACGCCGTAGCAGGCGAACAGCGTCGCGAAGATGAGGCAGTCGCTCATCAGGTAGATCCAGAAGCCCAGCATCGTGCTGCCGCCTTCCGGATGGTGCTCCTCCTCGCGGACGTAGAAGGAGGGGGCGCCGTTGCCGGCGGTGATCGCTTGCGTGGTCATCGAGACTTACCCTTGCGTCGCGAGGCTGCGGGTGCGCTCACCCTCGATCCGGGCCACTTCCTCGGCCGGGATGTAATAGTCGCGGTCGTAGTTGAAGGTGTGGAAGATCGCGTAGCCGATCATCGCCACGAACGACAGCGCCGCGAGCCACCACATATACCAGATCATGGCGAAGCCGAACGCGGTGGCCAGCGCGCCCAGCACCACGCCGGTGGCGGTGTTCTTGGGCATATGGATGGCGTGATAGCCGTCGGTCGGGCGCTCCGCGCCGCGCGCCTTCATGTCCCACCATGCGTCGTTATCGTGCACGATCGGCGTGAAGGCGAAATTGTAGGCGGGCGGCGGCGACGAGGTCGACCATTCCAGCGTGCGGGCGTTCCACGGATCGCCCGTCACGTCCTTCAGCTTCTCGCGGTCGCGGATCGAGACGTAGAACTGCATCAGCATGCAGGCGATGCCGCCGGCGATCAGCAGCGCGCCGAACGCGGCGACCAGGAAGAACGGTTGCAGCGACGGGTCGTCGAAGTGCCGCAGGCGGCGCGTCACGCCCATCAGGCCGAGCGCGTAGAGCGGCATGAACGCGAAGTAGAAGCCGAGCACCCACAGCCAGAAGGAACGCACGCCCCAGGTACGGTCGAGCTTGAAGCCGAACACCTTCGGGAACCAGAAGTTGATCGCCGCAAACATGCCGAACAGCACGCCGCCGATGATCACATTGTGGAAGTGCGCGATCAGAAACAGCGAGTTGTGCAGCACGAAGTCCGCCGGGGGCACCGCCAGCATCACGCCGGTCATGCCGCCGATCACGAAGGTCAGCATGAACGCCAGCGTCCACATCATCGGCAGTTCGTAGCGGATGCGGCCGCGGTACATGGTGAACAGCCAGTTGAAGATCTTCGCGCCTGTCGGGATCGAGATGATCATCGTCGTGATCCCGAAGAACGAGTTCACGCTGGCGCCCGAGCCCATGGTGAAGAAGTGGTGCAGCCACACCAGGTACGACAGGATGGTGATGACCATCGTCGCGTAGACCATCGAGGTGTAGCCGAACAGGCGCTTGCCGGTGAAGGCCGGCACGACCTCCGAATAGACGCCGAAGGCGGGGAGGATGAGGATGTAGACCTCGGGGTGGCCCCAGACCCAGATCAGGTTCACGTACATCATGGGGTTGCCGCCCATGGTGTTGGTGAAGAAGTGGAAGCCCATGTAGCGGTCGAGGCTGAGCAGGACCAGCACCGCCGTCAGGATCGGGAAGGCCGCGACGATCAGGATGTTGGTGGCGAGCGCCGTCCAGGTGAACACCGGCAGCTTCATCATCGTCATGCCCGGCGCACGCATCTTCACGATCGTCGTGACGAAGTTGATGCCGGACAACAGCGTGCCGATGCCCGCGATCTGCAAGCCCCAGATCCAGTAATCGACGCCGACATCGGGGCTGTAGGCGATATTCGACAGCGGCGGATAGGCCAGCCAGCCGGTCCGCGCATATTCGCCGATGAACAGCGACACCATCGTCAGGATCACGCCCGAGACGGTCATCCAGAAGCTGAAGTTATTGAGGAACGGGAAGGCGACGTCGCGCGCGCCGATCTGCAGCGGCACGACGAAGTTCATGATGCCCACGACCAGCGGCATCGCCACGAAGAAGATCATGATCACGCCGTGCGCGGTGAACACCTGGTCATAATGGTGTGCCGGCAGGAACCCCTGGTTCGATCCGAACGAGATCGCCTGCTGCGTGCGCATCATCAGCGCGTCGGCAAAGCCGCGCAGCAGCATGATCAGCGCCAGCACGACGTACATCACGCCGATGCGCTTGTGATCGACGCTGGTGAACCACTCCTTCCACAGATAGCCCCACCATTTGAAGTAGGTGATCAAGGCCAGCACGGCCGCGCCGCCGACCGCGACGCCGGCGAACGTGCCGATCAGGATCGGCTCGTGATACGGAATCGAGTCGAGGCTGAGCCGACCGAAGATGATCTTGGCGAGAGAGGATGTGGTCATGGGTCGATTCTATCGGTTGGTGGCCGCAACCGGCGTCGCGGCGGGAAGGCGGAACGGGGCGGCCATGATCAGGACATGCCCCGGTTCTTCTGGTCGCCGGGCTTGTTGCTGCCCGGCGTGCCGGGGGCCGGCGGCTGGCTGATGTTGGGGCTGGTGCCCTTCTCCTGCGGCTCCTTGAACAGCGCACCCTTGGTCTGCCGGCTGTTGCCGGCGCCGGTGTCGTTGACCGGCAGCGCGGTCTTGTGACCGTTGTCCTTCATCATGTCCTGACGCATCTGGTCGGCGATGCACTGGTCGCCGGGATGGGTGCACAGGTTGAGGATGCGTGGGAACAACCCCGGCGCGAACGCCGAGAAGCCCATCGGCGGCACGTCCTCGCTCGGCTGCGCGAGCTTCAGGTAATTGGCGTTGGTGAGCTGCAGGCGGCTCTTCTTGACGTCGCCGACCCACTTGTCGAACCCGGCCGAGTCGAGGCCGTAGGTGTTGAAGTGCATGCCGGAGAAGCCGCGGCCCGAATAATTGGCGGAGAAGCCGGCGAACTTGCCCGGCTTGTTGAGCACGGCGTGGAGCCGCGTCTCCATGCCCGGCATGGCGTAGACCTGCCCGGCGAGCGCGGGGATGTAGAAGGAGTTCATGATCGACGTCGCGGTGATGTGGAAATCGACCGGGCGATCGACCGGCAACGCCAGCTGGTTGACCGTCGCGACGCCATATTGCGGATAGAAGAACAGCCACTTCCAATCCATCGCCACCACGTCGATTTCGAGCGGCTGCACCTTGGTGTCGACCGCGCGGCTCTCGTCGAGTCGCGACAGCGGGCGATAGGGATCGAGCGTGTGGCTGCCCAGCCAGGTGATCGCCCCCAGGCAGATGATGATCAGCAGCGGCGCCGACCAGATCACCAGTTCGAGCGCGGTCGAATGGTCCCAATCCGGCGTATAGGTCGCTTCGGTGTTCGACTCGCGGTAACGCCAGGCGACGATCGCGATCAGGATCATAACCGGCACGATGATCAGCAACATCAGCAGAGTCGAGGCGACCAGAAGGTCGCGCTGCTGCGCTGCAACATCGCCCGAGGGGTCGAGCACCACGGCGTGACATGCCCCCAGCGTCAACAGGCCGGAGAGGAGTACAGCCGCACGAACCGCGCGCTTCGGCGCGGACAGATCAGGTCGGATCGGGATCATGGGCAGCCCCATAGGCCCTAATTTCGAAAATTCCCATAGGACAGTTTGTCGAAACCCGCCGCATGTGCGAAAGGGCGCGGCAAATGATGGCGCCGGCGTGCGCGCGCCGATATGATGACGATGCGCCGCCGGTGTGTACTGAGGAGTCGAGACGAACATGACTGCGGGAACGGTATCGGGCACCAACAGCGCCATGCCGACGGGTTCCGACGAGGTGGAACGCGACGCGTGGCTGGTCAATGCCCGTGACACTCACATCGCGCCGAGCGAGATCGCGATCGGCGTGATCATCGGCCGCACCAGCGAG